>CACMJX010000001.1 GCA_902614055.1 uncultured Pelagibacteraceae bacterium
TATGAATAATTATGATGATCAGGAAATATAAGTTTTTTTGATATTTTAAACTTATACTTATTGAGTGTGTTTTCAAACTCCTCAGGGTTTCCAATTCCACAAAAATATAAGTAATTTTTTTTTCTATCAAAATTTTTCAAATTGATTGGAACATAGTTGGAATAAAATATTTGATTGTTAAATTTTTTTAATTTTGAAGAAAGTTTTATATTTTTTTTTTCACCAATTAAAAAAATTGCACTATATTTTTTTAATATTTCTAGTTTTTCTCTTAAAGGTCCTGCGGGAAGTAAATATCCATTGCCTATACCATATGTTGAATTAAAGCATACAATTGATATGTCATAATCAATTTTTTTATCTTGTAAACCATCATCTAAAATAGCTAAGTTAAATTTTTTTGCTTCTGCTTTATCTAAACTTATACCTCTATTCTCTGCACTAATTACTTTTCCATGGGTCTCTAGCATTTTTCTTTCATCTAATTGATCTAAATATCTTTTTTTAATGAATACTGTTCTAAACCTTTTTTTTAAAATTTTATTTATTTGTATGCATAGAGATGTTTTTCCAGTTCCACCTAAATATAAATTTCCTACGCATATAGTTTTTATTTTATATTTCTTTTTAATTAGAAAACTTTTAATAAAATTTATTAAATTAGTAAAAATTGTAAAAGGTTTTAACAAATATGAGATTAAATTTTTATCATTAAAGTATAATGGTTTTATAATTTTCATTTAGATAAATTTTTTAATTTCATATAAATTCTTATTAAGAATTTTATCCCCCAAGTATTTTAACTTTTTATTCACTGTATTTCTTTGTAAAAAATTAATTTTTTGACGAACAACAGATTTCATATTTTTTATTGAGTTTATTTTTGTTGTAATTTTAAATTTTTCTAACATTTTATAAACTTCTTTAAAGTTATCTATATGTGGACCGTATAATATATAATTACCTTCTCTTGCTGACTCTAGAGGGTTCTGTCCTCCATGTGGTATAAGTGATCCACCCAAAAATGTTAATTTGGATAATGAATAGAAATTTTTAGTGTCTCCGTAAGTATCTACTATGTATATATCTGTATCTTTGCTTAATTTTTTGTGTGATGTATGAAATTGAGAATTCAGACCAATATTGTTTAATTCATATAGTATTTCTTTTTTTCTATTTATATGCCTTGGTATTATTATGGTTATCAAGTTTTTAATTTCAGATTTTAGTTCCTTATGCACTTTTCCAATAAATAATTCTTCTTTTCGATGAGTGCTCGCTGCACAGAAAATGATCCTTTTTGAAAATTTTTTTTTAAGAATTAAATTTTTTGTATTGTCTTTTTGTAGTTCTCCAAAAAACTTTAAATTACCAACAAATTTTGTATTTTTTGTTCCTAATAATTTTAAATATTTTTTTGACTCCATGTTTTGTGGTAAAGCAAGAGTTATTTTTTGAAATATTTTTTTAGAAAAATTTGGGAAGAATTTCCATCTATTAAAAGATTTTTTTGTAATTCTTGCGTTAAGAAGTATTAGTGGAATATTTTGTTTATGTAAATTGTTAAACATATTTGGCCAAATTTCTGAGTCTACAAATATTGCTAATTTTGGTTTCCAATGATTGATGAAACGCTTGGTTAAAAAGTTTAAATCGAAAGGATAAAACTGATGAATTGTTTTTTTAAACCTAAATTTAGAAAAAATATGTGATGAACTAGTGGTTGAAGAGGTAATTAAAATTTTTTTTATCTTTTTATCTTTTTCAAACTTCTTAATAATTGGAATTATGCTTAATATTTCTCCTACACTTGCACCATGTATCCAAACTATTTCTTTAGAATTATTGTTTTTTGCAAGAAATCCATATTTTTCCTTAAATCTATTTTGATCCTCTTTACCGAGGAAAATTCTAATTAATATAATTAATGGAGAAATAAAAATTATCAGATACAAAAAAAAATTGTAAATAACAAACATCAACTTTTGTTTATTTGTTTGCTATAATAGTTTTTATAAGTATCAGATTTTGTTAACAATTCTTCATGATTACCCGAGTCTATTACTATACCCTTATCCATAACATAAATTTTATCAGAATTTAAAATAGTTGAAAGTCTGTGGGCAATAACTACAGTTGTCTTATTTAAGGTTAATTTATCTAATGCTTTTTGGATTTTTTCCTCTGTTTCAGAGTCTAAAGATGAAGTTGCTTCATCCAAAAGTATTATTTTACTTTTTTTTAAAAATGCTCTTGCAATTGAAAGTCTTTGTTTTTCTCCTCCTGACAATCTGACTCCATTTTCTCCTATCAATGTTTGATATCTGTTCTCAAGTTTATCAATAAATTCTGAACACATGGAAAGATGAGCTGCTTCATATATTTCATCATCTTTAGCATCTGGCTTTGCATATTTTATATTGTTGAAAATTGTATCATCAAATAAAGTTACATTTTGATCAACAATTGATATTTCCTTTCTTAAAGAAAATAGATTAACCTCTTTAATATCTTGTCCATCAATTTCTAATTTTCCTTCCGTTGGATCATAAATTCTTGGTATTAAACTTAACAGAGTTGATTTACCAGAGCCGCTTTGTCCAACCAAAGCAGTCATTTTACCCCCATTAATTTTAATATTTATGTTTTTTAAAACTTTATTTTCTAAGTTTGTTGAATAGTGAAAATTAATATCTTTGCAGTCTATATTTCCATTTTTAAAATTTAAATTTATTTTATCATCGTTAGTTTGTATCAAATTTATTGTATCAATTATTGGGAGTATTCTTTTGCTGGCAGATAATCCTTGGCTAATACCAACATTTATAGTTGCTAAGGATTTTACTGGTTGATAAGCTAACATCATTGCAGCCAAAAATGAAAAAAAATTATTTAAGCTGAGCTGATCATTCATTATTAATTTTCCTGAGTAAAAAATTAGAACAGCAATCATAGTTCCAGTTAAAATCTCCATTACTGGCGTTGCTCTAATTAAGACAGCAGATATTTTTATTGATTTTTCTTTCAAATCATCCACAAATTTTTCCGATCTTTCATTCTCATACTTTTCTCTTTGAAAAATTTTAATAATTTTGTGATTTTTAAAAATATCAATTAAATATTTATTTAAATCTCCAGATTTTTCTTGAGCTTCAGTTACTACTTTCCCCATTCTTTTACCTAATTTTTTTGCAGTAATAGATGCAAATGGTATCATGATAAGTGCAATTAAAGATAATCTCCAGTTCTGGATAAACATTACAGATAGAAGTCCTATTAACGTTAATCCATCTTTGAAAAAAGTTAAAAAGGATGTACTTAGCATTCCTGTTATCTGATTCACATCAAAATTAAGATTGGAAATATATTTTCCAGTATGTTTGTTCTCTATGTTTTCGGTATCAGCCTTAATAAAAGATTTAAGCATATTAACTTGCAATTCCTTTTTAACTTCCTCCGCAACTTTAATCATTGTGACTTTTGCTAAATAAAGCGAAACCCCTTTTGTTGCAAAAGCCAAAATAATTAATAATGGAATTATTAAAAGTAGGCTTTGATCTTTATTAATAAAAATTTTATCGATTGCTGGATCTAATAACCAAGCAGTTGCAGATGTACTACCAGCAACTAAAATTGAAAAAAAAACTGCTAGAAAAATTTTGTTTAAATATTTTTTTGTATAGTCTTTGTAAAGTCTTTTTAGTATTTCAAGATTTGGCATTTAAATTATTTTCCCAATAAAAATATTAATAAATACAATAAGACCTAATAAATTATTACTTTTAAATTTTATTAGACACATATTGGGGTTTGATACTTCAAGATTTTTTATTTGATAAAAGCCTAAATGAAAAAAAGTAATTATCAGTGATATAAAAAATAAGATTTTAAAGTTCATTAAATAACCAACTAAAAGTAATGAAAGAAAAAAAAATATGTAACATAACGAAATAAATTTTTTTGGGCTATTTTTAAATTTTATCGAGGTAGATTTAACTCCTATAATCTCATCATCTTTAATATCTTGATATCCATAAATAGTGTCGTAACCCAGTGTCCAAAATATGGCTCCAAAATAAAAAATAATTGGTATTAAATCTATGCTGTTATTTATTGATATCCAAGCAAGAACAAGACCATAGTTAAATGTAATTCCTAAAAATAGCTGTGGCCAATAAGTAAATCTCTTCATCAAAGGATAAGTAAAAGCTAATGGCATAGATAACAGTGCCATTAAAATTGTAAATTTATTGAAATTAATCAATACTAAAAATGCTAATCCACATAAAACAAAAGAGTAAATTATTGCACTCTTTACAGAAACTTTTCCAGATGCAATGGGTCTATTTTTTGTTCTTTCAACTTTTTTGTCAAAATTTTTGTCTACTATGTCATTAACAATGCACCCAGCTGATCTCATTAGCATTGAACCAAGTAAAAAAAGTAAAGAATAAAAATAAAATTTTCCTAATTCAGAATCAAAATTATAAGCAATAGTAAGACCCCATAGACAAGGCCAAAATAAAAGCATGTAACCGATTGGTCTATTTAATCTTGTAAGTTCAATGAACAATTTGATGTTTTGCATAACAATTTACTTGTAAATAGCAAAGCAGAGTCTCATAATCAAATTGATTCGAATGAATATAGATTACACTGTCACTGCTTTAATGTTTCCAGCAATACCGCTTATAATGAGTGTTTATAGCAATCGATTTCATACCCTGAGTGGATTAATCCGAAAAATTCATGATGAGTATGTGTTTGAAAAACACACTCCTCCAGAATGGAAAGATCAACTTATAAACTTAAACAGCAGAATTGGAGTATTAAAGTTTGCAATTATGTCAGCAGCATTTGGCTTTTTATTTAATATGCTGACTGTATTTGCTCTTTATTTAGAAAGTTTAATTGTAGCAAGAGTAATCTTCGGAACGTGTTGTTTATCAATGATGATTTCAATTATATTTTTTATAAGAGAAATACAAATTTCTACCAAGGCTTTAAAACTTCATCTTTCTGATATGGATGTTCAGTTTAAGGAATAATTACAGCTGGACCTGTAATTTTTCTTCCTTCTAAATCTTTATGAGCTTGAACAACATCTTCTAATTTGTATTTTTTAAAAATTTCTATTTTTATATTTCCTGATGAAATTTGTTTAAACAACATATTAGCCGCTTCTTGTATCTCTTCACTATTTGTGAAGTACTGATTCATTGCAGGTCTTACAAAATAAATACCTTTCGGTTGTAAAGATTTTGAAACAATAATTGGGTCAAGCGGACCTGATGCATTTCCAAATGAAACCATTGTTCCTCTTAATTTTAAACATTCAATGGATTTATCATATGTTGTTTTTCCCACACCATCATAAACTACTGAAACACCTTTACCGTTTGTGAGTTCCAACACTTTTTTCGAAAAGTCTTCCTTAGAATAGTTTATAACTTCATCACAACCATACTTTTTTGCTATCTCAACTTTTTCATCACTACCAACCGTTCCAATAACTCTCAGTCCTAAACTTTTTGCCCACTGACAAAAGAACTGTCCCACGCCACCAGCTGCTGCATGAAATAAGACAGTTTCTCCCTTTTTTGGAACATATGTTTTGTGTAATAAATAAAAAGTTGTCATTCCTTTTGTCATTGCACTGGAAATTTGCTCCAAATCAATATCATCAGGAACTTTTACAATATTTTTTGATGTGTAATTTCTGTGAGTTGAGTAAGCACCTAAAGGAGCTGCAGCATATGCAATTTTATCCCCAACTGAAAAATTTGAAACATTTGAACCAACTTCCTTAATTATGCCTGCTGCTTCCATACCAATTCCAGTTGGTAACTGAAGAGGATATAAGCCTGATCTATGATAGGTATCTATATAATTCAAACCAATTGATACATGTTCAATTTGAACTTCATCAGCACCAGGTTTTTCTAAAGTTATATCTTCTAGTTTAAGAACTTCAGGTCCACCCGTATTTGTAACTTTAATAGATTTCATTTTACAAATGTACCTTTATGATAATCCTCGACTGCTTGCAAGATTTCTTGTTTAGTGTTCATAACAAATGGACCACCTCTAGCAATTTGCTCACCTATTGGTTTTCCAGCGATAAGAAGAAACTTAGCATCAGTTGAGCCATAAACCTTAAGTTTATTTCCCTTTTCTAAAAGAATTAGTTTTGAATTTTCAGCTTTTTGATGTTGTTGATTTCCAATTTTTATCTCTCCATCAATTAAATAAATAAATGAATTATGAGTTGATGGTAAATCGAAATTGAACTCCTTGTCTTTATTTAATTCTACATCAAAATAAATAGGCTCAACATTATGTTTTTTTACAGGACCTTCAGCTTTTTCAAATTTACCAGCAATAACTTTTACAATTTTTTCCTCATCTTTATATGATTTCATCTGGTCTGCATCTATATAGATATAATTAGGTTTGCTCATTTTAAGTTTAGCTGGCATGTTAATCCATAATTGAAATCCATGTAACTTACCTTCTTTCATTGCTGGCATTTCAGAGTGAATTATTCCACTTCCAGTTTTCATCCACTGAACATCCCCTGCAGTCATTCTACCTTCGCCGCCTGTGCTGTCTTTGTGTTCAAAATCTCCAGCCAACATATAGGTTACTGTTTCTATTCCTCGATGAGGGTGAGGTGGAAAACCTGCTATATAATCTTCACTATTTTCTGATCCAAATTCATCAAGCATTAAAAATGGGTCAAAGTAATTTGGCTCTACACCAATACTTCTTTTTAATTTAACTCCAGCCCCGTCAGATGCTGGCGTAGGTTCAATAATTTTTTTAACTTCAATATTTGACATTTTATTTTTAAAATTTTCTATCTAAACTAAAATCTTTAGTTCCATTTATGAATATAAATAGAAACCCACCTGCTAATGCTATATTTTTCAAAAAAGATCCTAATTGCATCTGGTCCGAAAAATCGTTGTGAAAAATTACTGCTGTAGCAATACAAAATAGACTTAATAAACCTGCTGCAACTTTTGCTTTATAGCCTAATATAATAAAGATAGGTCCAACTATCTCTAAGATTATTGCTGGTATAATTAAAATTCCTGGTATTCCAAAACCCTCCATCCAGCCAACTGTTCCATCATAATTACTAATTTTAAAAACACCATTAAGAAGAAATAAAGCTGAAATTAAAATTCTTGCAACAAGATCTAAAATGTTTGACATATTTTTAAAATAATGACTTGTTTAAATAATATCAAGTAAGTGTTTAAGATTATTAATCTGATTTTCAGGAGCGTAATCTAGATTATCAAAAATAATATTATTTCTATTCACCCAAATAGCATTAAAACCATAATTTCCACCACCAGAAACATCCCATGTATTTGCGCTTAAAAAGGCGACTTCACTTTTTTCAATCTTATATTTTTTGACTGGAATATCGTATACCTTTGAATCTGGTTTAAAAATACCTACTTCTTCTACTGAAAAAATATCATCAAATACTCTAAGATTATTACTTGAGACCAATTCATTGAGAAGGGAAGGAGTTCCATTTGAAAGTATTGATAGTTTGTAATTTTTTTCTTTTAATAATTGTAGTGTTTCTTTTACTTCTGGGTATGGAGAAAGAATTTTATAAAGATCAAGTAATTCACTTTTCATATTAGGATTAATATTAAAAACTTTCATTGATTTATCTAAACTATCCTCAGTAATTTTCCAAAAATCTTTATGTCTTTTCATTAGGCTTCTAAGCCAAGTATATTCTAGCTGAGTTGTTCGCCAATAATTTGAAAAACTTTCCCATTTGCTGCCAATTTTATCTTTACATTTTTCTGCTGCAGAATTGACATCAAATAAAGTTCCATAGGCATCGAAAATTATTGCTTTAATATTTTTCATAAATTACTTTCTTGATATGAGTAATATTAGAATATTTTTTCCTGAAAGTTTATCTCTTAATTTTAATTCTTGGCTTGAAAAACCACAATCACACTATTTAACAAAAGTAATGAGAGTTAAAATTGGTGAAAATTTTTCACTATTTAATAAAAACGGTGAGTGGTTAGCTAAAATTAATAATATCAGTAGTGGCAAAGTTGAATTTAGTATTCGGGAAAAATTAAGAAATAAAGAAAACCCGGTAGAAATTTGGTTGGCATTTTCGCCAATTAAATCGAATTATTCAAATTTCATGATACAGAAAGCTACTGAATTGGGAGTAACTAAATTTATTCCAATTATTTTTGATAGAACAATTGTAAGAAAGATTAATTCTGAGAGATTAGAAAAAATAATTATAGAGGCAACAGAGCAGTCAAATAGAATAAATCTTCCTTCTTTAGAAAAACCTCAAAACTTGAAAAGTTTCTTAAAAAAAAATGAAAATAAAATAGATTTAATTTTTACCGACCTAAATACTAAAAATAAAAAAATTAAGTTTAATAAAGACAGAAGTAAATCATTGTGTGTTATAATTGGACCTGAGGGTGATTTTTCAGAACGAGAAAGGAATAATATTTTAAATTTTAAAGGTGTAAAGTCACTAAAAATAAATGAAAATATTCTCAGATCAGAGACAGCGGTAATATCGTCAATATCAATACTTAGTTATATTTTGAATTTATAAATATTTGTTAATTAATTTGATTGATTTTTTAATATCGTCTCTGTGAGAAATTTTAGCAATATACTTTCCATCTTTTAGTAGAATCACGGGTGAGCTGTGATCAACATTATAATCACCATTTTCAAAAAAAATCTTTTGGCTGATTATTCCCCATGATTGTGACAATAAAAAAATTTCACCTGGATCTCCTGTGATTCCAACAAACTCATTATCAAAATTTGTTAGATAATCTTTAATAACTTCTGGAGTATCTCTTTTAGGATCAACGCTAATAAAAAAAACTTTTAAATCTTTTTTTTTATTTTTCTTTATTCTATTCAATGCGATATCCATTTTATTTAAAGTCATTGGACAAATATCAGGACAATTTGTAAAACCAAAAAATATTGCAGTTAAAGGTCCATTAAAAGATTCTTGAGTTATAATATTATTGTTCATATCTTTAAGCACAAAATCTGAGCCCTTAAATGCTGCGACTGATTGGTCTTTTTGTTCTTTCATAGAAAGAAATACGGGAAGCATCAAAAAAAAGAATATTGTTAAACATCCAGTTAATACTGCAATTGAGGTTTTTATTTTCATTATTGTAAAATTATATATAGGAACTATATAAACATTATGTCTCTATTAAAGAAAATATTTGGCACATTAACTGAAAAACCTTGGGAACAAGATCAAGCGGTAATTGATAGTGGCCATTCTGGAAAAACATTTGAAATTTCAAATCAAATGTCAGCGGTTATCATTATTTTTGGAGTAAGTACAACTTTATTTAGTTTAATTTTTACTGGCTATCTTTACTCACTACCCCCTGAACAAGATACAACTTTTATCCTGAAGACAAATTTACTTTGGATAAACACATTGGTCTTAATTCTAGTAACAATATTTTTTAATAGAATAAGTAAAGATTTAAAAAATGGAATTACAAACACAATAAAAAAAAATCTAATTTATGTAGGTGCTTTAAGTTATATATTTTTATTTCTACAGTTAGCTTTATGGTACCAGCTTATGAAAAGTGGAAATTTTGTTTCAACTAACACATATTTTTCATCTTATTATTTCTTTACTGCATTACATGGTATTCATCTTTTAGGAGGTCTTTATTTCTGGGGTAAAGTAAGTTCAAAAATTTTTAAACTAGATGAGAAAGATTATTATAAAGAGGAAAAAAGTATTAATGCTCTTTCTTTGTACTGGTTATTTTTATTTATAGTTTGGCTAGTTTTCTTTACAATAATGTTTGCATACAATGATACTGTTATAGAATTCTGCAAATCTTTGATTGCATAATTTATATAAATAAAACTAACACTGATCCAAATACTGCAATAATTATTAATAGTATATTTACTGATCTTAGATATCTTTTAGTTTCAGGTTTTGTCTCTCCTTTTGAAAATCTTCCTGCACCCAAAGAAATTACAAAATAGAATGCTAATACTAAAGCGAGAATTGTTATTAGAATACCCAATTTACCAAGCATAAATATATTGATTATATTAGTATAATTAATATGTTTTATGACATTTTGTCATAGGTATTTATAGGATTATTCTTCTATATAAACATTATGCACGCAGGAATAATTTTTTTATTGGTGATCATTGGATCTGTCTTATTTCATATTTTTACCCCTTGGTATTGGACTGATATAGCATCAAACTGGGGTGGAATGGATGATACTATCACACTTACTTTTTGGGTAGGTGGAGGAGTATTTGTAGCTGTTTGTCTTTTTATGATCTACTGCGTTTTCAGATATCAACATAAAGAGGACAGAAGAGCTGAATACAAACCAGAGGATAAAAAATTAGAGAAAATTTTAACTTGGGCTACTACATTAGGAGTTTGTGCACTGTTGGCTCCTGGTCTTATTATATGGAATCAATATGTAAATGTTCCAAAAAATGCGATTGAAGTTGATGTAATGGCATGGCAATGGGGATGGCAATATAGACTACCTGGTGCAGATGGAAAATTGGGAACTACACAAGTAAGAAACATTGCTGACAATAATCCATTTGGTATCAACCCAGATGATCCGTTTGGAAGAGATGATATAATGGTTGAGAGTGATGTTATAAATTTAGAAAACAATAGACCTGTAAAAATTTTATTGAGATCAGTAGATGTGCTTCATAATTGGTATGTTCCACAATTTAGAGCAAAAATGGATGCAGTTCCAGGAACGGTTACTTTCTATTGGTTTGAACCTAACAAAGTAGGTGAATACGAAGTATTATGTGCCGAGTACTGTGGTGTAGGACACTACGCAATGAGAGGTGGTGTTGAGGTCCAAGATAAAGCTGACTATGAAGTTTGGCTAAGCGAGCAAGAAACTTTTGAGCAATTATCTGCAAGATATGAAAAATTAAACATAGATGGGAACAAATTAGCCAAAAAATAACAATTTATTAATTTAAAAAAAAATATATATAGAGGATAAAATTATGTCAGACGAATACGATAACAATAAATCATATCAAGCCCAGTCATCAGAAGTAATAGATGGTTCGACTGGTTCTGTGAACCCAGATATAGATTATGTAAGACCAGCAGAGGTTGGTGAGCAAGATTTATATCATGGACATAGTTTTATCGAAAAATGGGTTTTTTGCCAGGACGCAAAAGTTATCGGAGTACAATATTTCTTAACTGCAGTATTTACTGGAATTGTAGGTTTAATCTTATCTTGGTTAATGAGACTTCAATTGGGTTTTCCAGGATTAGCAGGTTTTATGACAGCAGAGCATTATTATCAATTTGTAACTATGCACGGTATGATAATGGTGGTTTACTTTTTAACTGCTCTATTCTTAGGAGGGTTTGGAAATTATTTAATTCCACTCATGGTGGGAGCAAGAGATATGGTTTTTCCATATGTAAATATGCTGAGCTTCTGGATGTTCTTTGTTGCAGTTGCAGTTTTGATGGCAAGTTTCTTTGTTCCAGGTGGACCAACAGGAGCGGGTTGGACCTTGTATCCTCCACAAACTATTTTGGAGGGAACTCCAGGATCTGGCATGGGAATACTTCTAATGCTTATATCTTTATCTTTATTTGTAATTGGTTTTACAATGGGCGGACTGAATTATATGATTACAATTCTGCAAGCTAGAACTAGAGGAATGACATTAATGAGAATGCCTTTAACAGTTTGGGGTATTTTCACAGCAACTGTCCTAGCAATGTTAGCATTTCCAGCGCTACTAGTTAGTGCAATAATGATGACATTAGATAAGGTTTTACAAACAAGTTTCTTTATGCCAACAATATTAAAGGCAGGAGAGGTTCTTGAATATGGTGGAGGAAGCCCAATACTTTTCCAACACTTGTTTTGGTTCTTTGGACACCCTGAAGTTTATATTGTTGCATTACCTGCATTTGGAATAGTTTCAGACCTGATATCAGTTCATGCAAGAAAAAACATATTTGGTTATAGAATGATGGTTTGGGCAATTGTTGGTATTGGAGGTTTAAGTTTCTTTGTGTGGGCTCACCACATGTATGTTAGTGGAATGAACCCTTGGTTTGGATTTTTCTTTGCAACAACCACTTTAATTATCGCGGTTCCAACCGCCATGAAAGTTTATAACTGGATACTAACTTTGTGGAGAGGTAACATTAGAATTAATACTGTAATGTTATGGTGCCTAGGATTTATCGTTACATTTGTAAATGGCGGAATTACTGGAATATTTCTAGGAAATGTTTCTGTTGATGTTCCATTATCTGATACATATTTTGTAATAGCCCACTTCCACATGGTCATGGGTATTGCACCATTAATGGTTATTATGGGAGCAGTTTATCATTGGTTCCCATTAGTAGCTGGAAAAATGTTACACGAGGGTCTAGGAAAATGGCACTTCTGGATTACTTTCTTGGGAGCATACTCAATATACTTCCCAATGCACTATTTAGGCTTTATTGGAGTTCCAAGAAGATATTTTGAAATGTATGATAGTCCGTATATGACATCTGCAGTTGGTATGAACGAATTTATAAGTATTGCAGCATTTATAGTTGGTGCAGCACAATTTATTTTAGTTTTCAATATCATTAAAACATTAAAAACAGGAAAAAAAGCTGAACAGAACCCATGGAAAGCTAACTCATTAGAATGGTATACTTCAACTGTTCCACCAGAACATGGTAACTTTGGTGAAAGACTTCCAGTTGTTCACAGATGGCCTTACGACTTTAGTGTTCCAGGAGCAAAGGACGACTTTATTCCACAAACAACAGCACCTAGTGAAGTAATACACACAGAAGTAGAGAAAACTTAAGAGAAAAATAATGTCTGAACAAAAAATAGACGGCTTCGAACTTAAACCTGGGTTTAAGGGCATGGCTTCTGACACTGGTTCAGACCAAACGATGTTTAAAGGTGTGCATTGGGGCAAAGCCATGATGTGGATCTTTTTATTGAGTGATACTTTTGTATTTAGCTGTTTTTTAATTTCTTATATGAAAGGTAGAGGATCAACAATTGTTGATTGGCCTAACACGAGTGAGGTTTTTTCTTTATATGTAGGAGGTGTACCTGTCCCACTTTTACTGATTGCGATAATGACTTTTGTATTGATCACAAGTAGTGGAACAATGGCTTTAGCAGTTAAATATGGTTACGAAAAAAATCGTAAAATGTGTGGTTGGCTAATTCTAGCTACTGCTGTAGGCGGACTTACTTTTGTTGGTATGCAAGTTTTTGAGTGGTCTAAACTAATTCATGAAGGTGTGAGACCTTGGGGAAATCCTTTTGGCGCATCACAGTTTGGTTCTTTCTTTTTTATGATAACAGGTTTTCATGGATTCCATGTCTCAATTGGGGTGATTTTCTTGTTTATTTACACTTATAAAGTTTTTGCTGGTCATTATGAGAGTAAAAAAAGAGGCTGGTTTACTAAAATGAAAGGGGATTATGTCGAAATTGAAATATTAGGTCTTTATTGGCACTTCGTAGATCTAGTTTGGGTTTTTATTTTTGCATTTTTCTATTTGTGGTAAAATAAAATATGGAAGAGACTAACAAAATGAACGAGACAACTAAAAAGGAAGAGCAAACAAGCACTCAAAAGATAGGAATTTATCTTTGGATTTGGTTACTGTTATTTGTTCTGAGTTTCTTTTCTTACATGGTTGACTGGTACCAATTTCAAGGAATGTTGAGATGGTCATTAATATTATTTTTTATGTTTCTAAAGGCAGGGTTAATTATGGCTTTTTTCATGCACTTATTTTGGGAGAGATACGCTTTAGTAAATGTTCTGTTATGGCCGATGACTGCAATTGCCTGTTTTATATTTTTAATGACTGCAGAATTTAAATATACGCTATTTTCAAGATTCTTTTATTTCGTAGTGGGGGGAGCTTAATATGGACGCTTACGGTTATTTAGCTTTTTTTTTAATTTTATTTGTTTTTTTTATTTATATAGTTTGGTTTGGTTATTCAGTAAAAGTTGAAAACCAAAAAGAACAAGGCGATAAAGTCACAATAAATCCTTATGATCAAATACCTTTAAGCAGAAGATTAATTGATAAGAAAAACAGTAAAGTTGGTATATTTGATCTTGGAAATCATATTTTAATAGCAGGCGTTATATTACTTGTAATTTTTGTTTCACTGAATGTTGAGTAATAGTGACTATAAATACAATTAAAAAAAAATCAGTTTATATTAGCCCTATTTCGTATTTAAAATATTTATTACTATTGATGAAACCAAGGGTAATGTCTTTGGTCATCTTTACTTGTGCTGTTGGATTATTAACAGCCCCAGTTTCAGTTTCATTCATTAATTCAATAGTTGCAATATTTTTTGTAACAATGGGTGCAGGTGCAGCTGGTGCTCTAAATATGTGGTATGAGGCTGACCTTGATAAATTAATGACAAGAACATGTCTTAGACCAATTCCTACAGGAAAAGTTAATAGGGAACACGCTTTATTGTTTGGAACAGTATTATCAATATTATCTATAGTCGGACTTTATTATTTTTCAAATTTAACTTCTGCAATACTGTTATCTATAACAATCGCATTTTATGTTTTTGTTTACACGATTTGGTTGAAAAGAAAAACTCCACAAAATATTGTGATAGGGGGCGCATCAGGTGCACTACCTCCAGTTATAGGATGGACTATAGCAACTAACTCGTTAACATTAGAACCAATTACATTTTTTTTGATCATATTCTTTTGGACGCCATCTCATTTTTGGGCTCTTAGCCTTTATAAGGCAGACGATTACGAAAAAGCCAAAATTCCAATGTTACCTATTACTAACGGTATTGAGGAAACGAAGAAAAATATATTTGTTTATTCTTTAATAATGTTACCAGTAGTTATTTTGCCTTATTATATTGGTTTTGCAGGCGAAACATTCTTAATAGTTTCATTATTACTCACCTTTTATTATAACTATGTTTGTTATGATCTTCTTAAGTTCAAAAAAAACAAATTTGAAGTAAAGAAGGCTAAAAAGGTATTTTCTTATTCAATTTTTTACTTATTTTTGCTTTTTGTCTTATTTTTGGTAGACCAGATCATTAAATAAATAATCCTATTTATTTTATAAGAAAATGGTAAAAAAAATTCATGAGATATGTAAGTACAAGAGATAATTCAAAAGAATACAGTTTTGAAGATGTTTTCGTCAAAGGTTTAGCTGATGATGGAGGACTTTATGTTCCTACATCTCTAAAAAAATTTAGTCCAGAAGAGTTATCTGATCTCAAAAGCTTAAATTATAATGACTTATCTACTGAAATAATTTACCAATTTTCATCAGATTTTATCTCTAAAGATGATCTTTCATCATTAATTAATAAATCCTATTCAACTTTCAGAGAAAAAGAAGTTGTAAAAATTTCAAATGTTGGTGATTTGAAGTTGTTAGAGTTGTTTCATGGTCCAACATTAGCATTTAAAGATATTGCAATGCAGTTCATTGGAAATTTGTATGAGTATTATTTAAGCAAGAATAATAAAAAAATTAATATTGTAGTTGCAACTTCTGGTGATACAGGAGCTGCTGCTATAGATGCAATTAAAGGCAAATCAAACTTAAATATTTTTGTCTTACATCCTAATAATAGAATTTCACCAGTACAAAGAAAGTTAATGACAACAGTCGAGGATGAAAATGTTTTCAATATTGCAATCAATGGAAATTTTGATGATTGTCAAAATATTGTTAAGCAAATGTTTTCTGATTTAGATTTTTCTAAATCAATAAAAATGTCAGGAGTTAATTCAATTAACTGGGCTAGAATAATTGCCCAAGCTGTTTATTATTTTTATACTTATTTTAAACTTGATTTTGAGAAACCTATATCTTTTTCAGTTCCTACAGGAAACTTTGGAGATGTTTTTGCAGGCTATCTTGCAAAAGAAATGGGATTACCAATAGATAAACTTATTGTTGCAACTAATGAAAATGATATTTTGCATAGAGCAATCTCAAATGGTGATTATGTTTCAAAAAAAGTAAAAGAAACATCTTCTCCAAGTATGGATATCCAATTAGCAAGCAATTTTGAAAGATTAATTTATTATGTAAATAATTCTAATTCTGAAATTACATCAAATATAATGAAAAAAGTTAAGAACAATGAATATAGAATAGAAAAATCGAACCTGGATATCATTCAAAAAGATTTTGTCTCAGAAAGTTGTGACGAAGAGGAAACTTTAGAAATTATTAAAGAAAATTTTGAGAAAAATAGTGTCATATTAGATCCCCACACTGCAGTTGGAGTAGGGGCTGCAAATAAGCTTAATTTTAATGATTGCGTAGTTTTATCTACTGCTCATCCATGCAAATTTCCAACTGCTACTGATAATGCAATTAATAAACATGAAAAATTACCTAAAGAACTTCAATATGTTCATAGTAAAGAGGAAAATTTTCAAATATTAAAAAATGATACCGAAGCAGTAAAAAATTTCGTTAAAAGTAAATTATGAAGCTAAAAGTTAATGATCAAATCCCAGACACAAAAATATTTCATTTAGTTGATGGTGAACCCAAGGAACAAAATATTTCTGAGGTATTAGGATCAAAAAAAATAATATTATTTGGATTACCTGGCGCATTTACAGCTACATGTTCTAAGTTTCACTTACCAGGTTATGTTAAAAATGCTCAACAAATCTTAGACAAAGGTATTGATAAAATATTTTGTTTAGCTGTCAATGATCCCTATGTAATGAATGCTTGGGGAGAGGCGAACAATATAGGGGAAAATATAGCCATGTTAGCTGATCCTTATTTATCATTCACTAAGTTAATAGGTTCTGAAGTTGATAGAAATTCAAAAGGCATGGGTATGAGATCAAGCCGTTATGCTATGGTTATTGAAAATTTAAAGGTTCAAAATATTCAAGAAGAAGAGGAAACTAAAAGTTGTGGAATATCCTCTGCAGAGGGAATTATAAATATTATTTAGAGTTTGCAGCTTCTCTTGCGATTAAATCAACTTCATTATTTAATTTATCTGAAGAATGACCCTTTACCCAACTCCATTTTATTTCAAATTCACTAGTCATAAGATCCAATTCGGTCCAGAGTTCTTTATTTTTTACAGGTTGTTTATTTGCAGTTTTCCAACCATTTTTTTTCCAATTATGTATCCACTCTGTTATTCCTGATTTTACATATTTAGAGTCTGTGAAAATCTGAATATTACTTCCTTTAGGAATTTTTTTAAGAGCTTTTATTGGAGCGAGTAATTCCATTTGATTATTAGTGGTATTTTTTTTGCTACCCTTTATTTGGATTTTTTTATTATCATCTATAATAATTGCAGCCCACCCACCATTTCCTGGGTTTCCTAAACATGATCCATCGGTGTAAATCTTTATCATTAAGAATAATCCTTAAAAGAATTTAGTTTTCTATGAAAGTTTAATTTATCTAAATATTCTTTAGGATCTTTAATTTTAATTAATGCTTTTTTAGGAGTATTTAAATAATCATAAGATCTAGTAAGAAGATATCTTAAAGCTGAGCCTCTACATAGAGTATTGAAATTACTCTTTTCTTTTAAACTTAATTTACGCACTGATTGATAACCTCTTAATAATTGCGCAGATTTATTTTTGTCTAAAACATAAATTTTATTTATCTTTTTAAAACATAGTGCATTGACACATGTTGCTAATTCATAAGCCAAGAAATCATTTGCAGAAAAATAAAAATCAATAAAACCGTAATATTTTTTCTTATAGAAAAAAATATTATCAATAAAAAGATCACTGTGAATTATTCCATTTGGCATATTTTTTGGCCATTTTTTCTTAATATCAAATAAATCAGTTTTCATGGTCTTAATTAAATTATTTGAAAGTTTGTTAATTCTTTTATCTATTCTATTTAGCAAAGGTCCCCAAGAATTTACTGATAACGAATTTTTTCTATACAATCTTAATTTCTTAGCAGCCAAATGTAACAGAGCAGCATTTTTTCCAACTTGGAAACAATCTTTACTTGTTAGTTGATTTTTATCTTTTCCCTCTAAAAAACTTACCAAACATGCAGTTTTATTTTTAATTTTGAATAAATATTTGCCTTTTTTATTTTTTATTGGTTCAGGACATTTAATTTTATGTTTAGATAAACCAAACATTAAGTTCATAAAAAAAGGTAAATCTTTTAATTGAACTCTTTTTTCAAATATAGTCAGTATTATTTTTTTTTTATTTGTTTTTATTAAGTAGTTTGTATTCTCAATTCCTTTTTTAATGCCAGAAAATGAATAGATTTTCCCAATCTTAAAGTTTTTTTCGATCAAGCCTAAATCATTTTGATTTATCCTTGTATAAACTGCCATTAATTTAATTTTCCTGGAATTTTAAATGTTACATCTTCTTTTACTATTTCAACTTCCTCTATTTCTACAGTAAATTTTTTTTTAATATTTTCTATGAATTCATTCACTAATACTTCAGGTGCCGAGGCACCAGATGAAATACCTATTGTTTTACATTTAGATATTTTTTCCAGTGGAAAAGTGCTTTCTGAATGAATTAATTCAGCATGTTCACATCCATTATTTTTAGCTACTTCAACCAATCTAACTGAGTTAGATGAATTTCTACTACCAATTACAAACAAATTATCACACTTTTTTGCAATTTTTTTTACTGCTGCTTGTCTATTTGTTGTTGCGTAGCAAATATCATCTTTTTTTGGCTCGTGAATATCAGGAAAGCGTTCTTTTAAAACATTTATAATATCTTTAGTATCATCAACCGACAATGTTGTTTGTGTAATATAAGCAAGTTTATCGTTTTTACCTCTTTGATAATTTTTTGCATCATCTGTAGTTTCAATAAGATCAATCTTTCCACTAGCTACTTGGCCCATCGTACCAATTACTTCAGGATGGTTTTTATGACCAATAAGTAAAACTTGAACATCTTTTTTATTTAAATTTTCTGCTTCTCTGTGAACTTTAGATACCAATGGACATGTCGCATCAACAAAAATCATGTTTAAACTTTCTGCTTCTTGAGGAACAGATTTTGGTACACCATGAGCTGAAAAGATAACAGGCCTTGTTTTATCCTCAATTTCAGCAATTTCCTCAACAAATATTGCACCAATTTTTTTTAAGCCATCTACTACGTGCTTGTTATGAACTATTTCATGTCTTACATACACAGGGGCACCATATTTTTCTATACTTTTCTTAACAATTTCAATTGCTCTGTCAACACCGGCACAAAATCCTCTTGGAGCTGCTAAAAGTATTTTAAGATGATTATTCTTCACTTTCATCCTTTCGAAAGAACGGGATTAAAAAAACAATACATGCAATTAGAAAAAAAAGACTGCCAAACATAGCCCAAAAATTTCCTAAACTTGATATAATAAAACCCAACGCAGAAATAATGAATAAAATCCACCCAACTAAATTAATATTTTTATTACTCATTTTTTTCAATTAAATATTCGAGCAATATATGTGGAAAAGTCAATGAGGCCAATCCAATAAAAATTACTCGATATATAGTTTCATTAAATTCGTTATAATTATTCAGAATTGATATTGAAACAACATATCCAAAAATTGTCAAAATTGTTAGTGGAAGGGCTTTTTTAATGAATATTGGCAATCCTTTTGTCAAATTTTTATTTATTTCTCTAATCAAAGAAATTGAGTGCCTAATAGAATGTAAAAAGCAAAAGTAAATCGTAAAAGCAATTATTGGATTAAGAAAATAATTTAGGATTAGTATTGATATATAATCCATTAATAACAATGACTTTGCTTCGAGACTTTTGTTTAACGATAAAATAATTCCAGAAATTAAAGATAATAAGATAAATATGAATAATATCTCATTAGATATTATTAAATTATTTGAAATATAAAAATTTAATGTTTCGAATATTGCTAGCGTCTCTTCTTTGTGAAAAAATAAGGGTGAGGTAATTATTAAGGATCCTTTTAAAAAATAAATTAATTCAAAGTTTTTCTTTTGGTTAATAAACTCGGAGTCCTCTTTTCCAAAATGAAAAGCAGCTATAATTAAAAATAAGAAAAGTAATGATTTTGGAAATATTAACCAAATCAATATTATAATTGCACCAATAAGTAAATAACTCAAATAAAAAATACCCATTGATTTATATCCAAAATATTTAATCAGTTTTTTACCTTTAATATGATCTAGAGAACCATGAGATATTCCAATTGTTAAAATTAAAAACAACGAAATAAGTAAGAAACTGCCTTCTCTCAGATATTTTATTCCAGATAAAAGTATACACAAATTAAAAAAAATTAAAGAGTGGTAAAAATTAATTCTAATCATTTATCTAAAAAAGTGCTTTAATAAAAATCCATTTAGGCATTTTTAATATTATCGACAAATCTTCAAATAAATTACTTCTATTCGACAAAAATTTTATTACGGTATTAGATTTATTATTAAACATCCTAAAAAAAATATTCGGCATTTTGCTTGGATTATTTTTAAGAACTTTTAAAAAAATATTATCAAGAAATTGATATTTTTTTTTGATTTTAAAAGTTTTCAATTTACTAATGTTTTCGATATTTTCTCTTATATATTTACTTTGCTCTTGAATATTTAGAAAAGTATAACCAGTACTTAACCTTGTCATACCACCAGCTGTTCCAATATTAATTTTATTTTTAACTTGGTCAATTGTTGGGTAAAAAAGAGGTATTGCACCCACTTCTTTGTATGTAATTTTATAATCTTTTATTTTAAGATTATTTTCAATGTATTCTTTAATTTGCTGATCATAATCTTTTTGGGAATCGTCATTCATTTCTGATATCCAAGTTGTTTCAACTAATGCTGTTTTTTTTGAATATGGAAGTGTATAAAAAAAATGAACACTTCCTCTCTGCTCACATTCAAAATCCATTAGGTTCATCATTTCTTCATCAAAAAATTCCTTTTTTGTTTCTATTTCTACCCCACAGAAATGTTGCCAAAGACCAGAGTTTTGATTATCTAATTTTGGAACACTATTAAATACTAAAGAGTTATCAAAATTTATATTTTGATCATTTTTGTGAAAGGAAATATTTCTATTCTCTTTTAATTTATTGTTTATTTTTTCATAAAATAACCCACTATCAATACTTTGATACTGATAATTATCGCACTCTAGATGTCTAGTTTTTTGAGGCACATTTATTGAGAAATGTTTCCAATTTTTTTTTACACAATCCTCAAAATTATGTGGGAATGTTCTCCAAAAAGACCAAGTTTTATCTTTTTTATATTCATCTCTTGGCTCAATAATAGCTAAAGTTTTATTTTTTAACTTATTATTGATCTCTAACTCATATGCTAAAGATAAACCTGCGCAACCACCACCAATTATGATAAAATCAAAATCTTTCATTTAAATTTATTTCCTCACTAATTAATTCGTGTTCTTTATCTCTAAGGTGATTATGATTTTTAATCAATGATAGTTTAAGCAAGTCATATATAGATAATAATGTTTGAAATATTTTGCCACTATTACTAACAAAAATTTTACCTGATTGGTTGTAATTTTGAATTGTTTGTTTCTTAATAATAATTTTACCAATTTGCCTATAAACTCTTCTTGCTACTAAAATTGAAAATCTAAGATTTAATGGAATATCCTTTATTGAAGAAAAACTACTATCGTAAAATAAATCTGCAGTAGCCAATGTTTCTTTTATAGTTTCAAAATTATGTTTTATATAAAACCTTTGATTTTTAGAGTCCTCTATTACATCTCTTGAAATATTTGTAAGTTGCATAGCTATTCCCAAATCTATAGCCGATTTAAGAGACTTAGAGTTAGTGACATTTAAAATTTTTGCCATCATTAATCCAACAGTTCCTGCTACTCTGTATGAATAAATTAATAATTCTTTTTTTGAACTTAATCTTATTTCATTTTGAATATCAGACTCCACACCATCGAATAAGTCTTCTACAATTTTTGTAGAAATATCATATTCATCCATTAATACCCACATATTTTTGATTATATGGTTCTGAAATTCTTTATTGATAAAATTATTTTTGAAGTTTAAAAATCTTCTTAATTTAACATCAATTATACTTTCGTCGTCTGCTATATTGTCTAAAGTTCTACAAAAATCGTATAAATTAGAACATTTCAAATAAGTTTCTTTTGGAAGAAAAAAACCAGCCCAATTGAATGATTTTGCGTATATTGATAGAAAACTCTTTTTCTTCATTACAAAATTTTGTCTAAGACTTTTGCTGAAGATAGTACTCCTGGTACACCTGCTCCAGGATGAGTACCTGCTCCAACAAAATATAATCCATCAAAAATCTCTGATTTATTATGAAATCTAAAATAAGCTGATTGAGTAAATTTTGGTTGAATGGAAAAACCTGAGCCATATTTTGTATTTAACTCTTTCTCAAAATAATCAGGAGTTAAGTAAAAATCCTCAACAATATTTTCACTTAGGTTAGGTAGTAAACTTTCCTCCATTTTTTTAATAACTAAGTTTTTCATTCTATCTCCCTCAATAGACCAGTCTATGCCAGATTGATTATTAGGAACTGGTACCAACACATAAAAACAATCATGTTTATCAGGCGCCATCGATTTGTCTGTAGCTGTTGGTCTATGTAAGTAGTAACTAATATCCTCATTTAATTTTTTATTGTTAAAAATATCGTCCAAGTGTTCCTTATACTTATCTCCAAATTTGATTGTATGATGTTCAACATTGTCGTAAACTTTTTTGGTTCCAAAGTAATAAACAAACAAACCCATTGAATATTCCATTCTTTTCATTTTCCAATTAAAAATAGAATTACTACTATTTGTGTTTGCTAATTTTGAGTAAACAGCAGGTGGATCTGCGTTACAAATTACATTATCTGTTTCTATTCTATCCCCATTGTTTAGTTCAATTCCGGTTATTTTATTTTTATTTGATATAATTTTATTTACTTCGCAACCTTTTAATATTTTGATATTTTCTTCATTCATTAGTTTTTCCATGCCATTTATTATTTGACCAGTACCACCCATTGAATAATGAATTCCCCATTTTTTTTCTAAATATAAAATCAATCCATATATTGATGTTGTTGTGAAAGGATTACCACCTACTAATAGTGGATGCATACTAAGTAATCTTCTTAATTTTTCATCTTCAATATAAGAAGAAACCAAACCATAAACAGATTTATAACTCTTTAGATTAAATAAAGAGGGTATTTGCTTTATCATAAAGGAAGGCTTGTCAAATGGAACATCTGCAAGTTCTGTAAAGCCTTTATCAAAAATTTTTTTTGTAAAATTAACTAAGTTTTTATACCCGTTAACATCTTTTTCGTTTATCTTTTTTATTTGATCAATCATCTCTTCTTCATCACCAGAATAGTCAAACTTAAAGCCATCTTCGAAAACAAATTGATACCAAGTTTTTAAAGATTTAATTTCTAAATAATCTTTTGAATTTTTGTTAAAAAGCTGAAATAATTCATCAATTAGGTAGGGTGCTGTTATCACAGTTGGCCCACCATCAAATGTAAATCCATTTTTTTTAAAAACTCTAGCCCGTCCACCTAAATCTTGGTGTTTTTCAATTAAGGTCACATTATGGCCCTTAGCTTTTAACCTTAATGCCGCAGCCATACCCCCAAAACCTGAACCTATTACTATCGAATTCATGATTTTGATTTTATATTATTTTGAGGAAATGTAACGTAATTTAGTTATGAATTAATTTTTTTTAATTCAGCCTTTGCTTCTTCAAGATTTTTTTCAAAAAGATTATCTAGTTTAGATTTATCAACTGTTGTTGTTATAATTTTTTTTACAGACTCCAGCGCAATTTTGACAGAAGTATCTTTGATTTCTTTAATTGCTGCCTCTTTCATCTGATTTATTTTTGTTTGAGTTAAATTCTTCTTTATATCAGAAGTTTTATAAAATTTTTCATTCATGCTTATAACAAGTTGTTCAGACTCAGTTTTAGCTTGATCCATGATCTTTTTTGACTCCCCTTGAACAGAATTAAGTTTAGCTTGAGCTTCATCTAATAGTTTTTTTGACTCAACTCTTAACTTTTCACTCTCATCAATTTCTTTTTTTATATCCCCTATCATTTTTGTTAGAAGATTATTTATATTCTGAGGTATTTTAAAATATACCAATAGACCTATAAAAATAAAAAACGATATTGCTACCCAAAAAGTTGCATCAAACATCTTTTGTCTCTTTGTTTATTCTTGTTTGCTCTTCCACAATTGCTGCTATGCTGCTACTATTTACATTTTCACCAATTAGCTCTTGTATTAACTCAGCTGATGTTTCAGCTGCTATCTTGTTTATTTTTTCTCCTGATTTATTCTTTAGATCAGACAATTCCTTTTCTACTTCGCTTATTTCCTCATCAAGATCTTTCTCTAATGCAACTTTTTTTTTATTAATATCAACCAAAATCTTTTCTCTAGCTTCATTAAAGTAACTTTTAGCTTTAAGTTTGCTGTCTAAAATAATCTTTTCATATTCGTCAATTTTTTTTTGACTTTCCTCTTTTTGCTTATCTGCTGTCTCAATATTTTCAAGTATTTGAGATTTTCTAGTTTCCAGGTTATCGCTAATCTTAGGCAATATAACTTTGGTTAAAACAAAAAAAAGTATTCCAAACGTGATGATAAGCCAGAAGATTTGAGAAATCCAAAACTCTGGATTAAGTTGAGGCATACCACCACTTTCAGCAGCAAATACAATATCTAAACATGCAAAGCATGTAACGAATAATAAAATAACTATTTTTTTTAACATTAACTAAAATGCAAATAAAATAATCAACGCAACTACAAGTCCAAACAATCCTGTTGCTTCAGCTAATGCAAATCCTAATAACAAGTTAGGGAATTGTTTTTGAGCTGCAGATGGATTTCTCATAGCACCAGATAAGTAGTTACCAAAGATAATTCCTATACCAACTCCCGCACCTGCAAGTGCTATAGCCGCTAAACCTGCTCCTATCATTTTTGCTGCTTCTAATTCCATTTTTTCCTCCTTTTTTTATTAATGGTGTAGATTTAATGCATCATTTAAATAAATGCATGTTAAAATTGCAAACACATAAGCTTGAAGAAAAGCAACTAATATCTCCAAACCTGTAAGTGCAACCGAAAAACTAAGTGGAAGCCACCCACCTATAATTCCTAAGCTTATAACAAACCCTCCAAATACCTTCATCATTGTGTGACCAGCCATCATATTAGCAAATAATCTTACTGATAAACTAATTGGTCTACTTAAATAAGAAATAATTTCAATTACTACTATTAAAGGAAGCAGAACTATTGGAACCCCACTTGGTACAAACAATTTTAAATATCCTAATCCATGTTTCATGAAACCAATTATTGTAACTCCAACGAAAATAAATGCTGCAAGCACAAATGTAACTATGATATGGCTTGTGACTGTAAATGCGTAAGGTATCATTCCGAACATGTTACAAAAAAGTACAAACATAAATAGTGAGAAAATAAATGAAAAGTAAGGTTTTGCTTTCGATCCCGCTGTATCACTGATCATTTTGGCGACAAAGGAATAACTTAATTCTGACAGTAATTGAAGTTTATCAGGTATTAGAGTTTTTTTCTTTGCTCCCAGATTGAAAATTATTAAAATAGCCAAAGAACTAATGACCATAAACAAACTTGCATTGGTGAAAGAAATATCAACAGAGCCTAACTTAATTTCTGGACCAATCCGGTAAACATTGAATTGGTACATTGGATTTGATGCCATTTTTCTATCTTATTTTTTTTGCATTTTTTTTGCTGATTTAATTACATTCATAATTCCTGCAATTACTCCTACAAAAAAAAATATTAAAATTAACCAAGGCTTAGTACCAAACCAATTGTCTAAAATAAACCCAATAATTGTCCCAACAGCTACTGCTGCAACTAATTCTGTACTCATTTTAAAAGCATGACCCATTCCTGATGTAGAAGGTTCTTTACTTTCAGAGTATTTAGATTTTGCTCTATTTTTTGCACTTTTAAGGCGAGTTTTAAAATCTTCTTCCTCCATTAGCCTAAGCTACCATGCTCTCAGCTTTTTGAAGGTCAACTGCAACCAGTTGACTTATACCTTTCTCTGGCATCGTAACCCCGTATAATCTATCCATTTTTGACATAGTTAAAGCGTGATGGGTCACTATTATAAATCTTGTAGAAGTAATTTTTGTCAGTTCATTTAATAGATTGCAAAATCTTGTTACATTGGCATCATCTAGCGGTGCATCTACTTCGTCAAGTACACAAATAGGGGATGGGTTAGTAAGAAATACTGCAAATATTAGAGACAATGCTGTTAAAGCCTGCTCACCACCTGAAAGCAGAGTAATCGACTGAAGTCTTTTTCCTGGAGGGCTGACCAGCATTTCTAAACCTGCATCTAGTGGGTCATCAGAGTCCACGAGTTCTAATTTAGCGCTTCCTCCATTAAACAATTTCGTGTAAACCTCATTAAATTTTCTGTTCACTCTTTCAAAAGCATCTAACAATCTTTCTCGACCTTTTTGATTGAGTTTTGTTATGCTCTCTTTTAGTTTAAATATAGCTGTAACAAGGTCTTGTCTATCTTGTTCCATTTTTTTTATTTCAGTTTTATATTTTTCAGTTTCATCATCTGCTCTTAGGTTAACAGATCCAAGTTTCTCTCTTTCTCTCTTTTTTTCATCTAGTAACTCTTCTTGAGTGACTAAGTCAGGAAATTCAGCATCATTTTCAAGATTAGAATAATTAAGTATATTGCCTTCTTCAACATTCAAATCTGTCATCACTCTTTCTAAAAGATCATTTCTTCTTTTATTTAAACCTTCAATTGTTGCTCCAGAGCTTGCTTTCTTTTCTCTAATTTCAATTGAATTTTCTTTTGTGTTGTTTAATTGGTTTCTAATTTCTGAAATATTATTATCAATTTTTTCAACTAAAATTTCATTCTCATTTTTTTCATTTTCTGAAATTCTTAAGTTTTCAGAAATTTTCCCTTTTTTTTCTGCTTGAGATTGAGGTTGTGTTTCCAGAGCATTCAATTTTTCTACGAGCTTATTTTTTCTCGTATTGAGTTCACTAACCATTTTTTCAGAATTAGTTAAAAGACTTTGCCAGCTTTCGAATTCTTTATCAATTATACTTATTCTTTCTTTTCTTTTGACAGACTCATTTTTTATGTTTTGATTTTTACTGTAAGTTTCAGCATAATCATCTTGTAATTTTTTTATTTGATCACTTTTTGATGTTAGAGTTGAAATCACATTGTCATTCTCAACTTCTTTAACTTTCATAGTTAAATAAGACAAGTCAATTATACATTCATCTAAAATTTTTATTGTCTGATGGTTTCTATCTTCTGAAATTAGTTTTTTAACTTCTTCAATTTTACTTTTTATGTTGTAAATAATTTCATTATTTTTTTGCAAAGATACAGCGCTAAAACTCTCTAATAATTCATCAATTCTATCTTGCTCATTTTTTAATTTTGATTTAGATTTTTCTAGATCTTGATTGGAAAGTTTCTCTGTTTCATAATATTTTGAATCTGTATCAATTAAGATATTTCTCTCCTCTCTTAATCTTTTTTCGTTTGAATTTGCATCAATTACTATGCTTTTTTCTCTATCTATGTCCTCATCTATAACTTTTATAGAACTTTTTATTGTATCTATTTCCTCATTTATTCTACTACTTTCCTCATCTAAAGCTTTCAGCTCAAGGTTTAATCTTTGAATCTTAGATAAATTTTCAATATTTTTTTGTCTTATTGGCTCTACTCTCTCAATTTCATTTTTAATTTTATTTTCTAATTCTTCAATTTGTTTATTAAATTTCTCTACTTTTACATCTGCCTCATTATTTACCTCACTTTCTAAAGTGATTTCTTTATCAATTTCTAGAAGTCTTAAATAATAAAGCCCTGCCTCAACTTTTTTTATTTCTTCTGAAATTGATTTATATTTTGCAGCTTCCTCAGCTTGTTTTTCTAAATTTGCTAATTGTTTTTCCTGTTGTCTTCTAAGCTCGTCGGCTCTCTTTAAATTATTTTCTGCTGCTCCTAATCTAATTTCAGCTTCATGCCTTCTAACATGCAAACCGGCTATTCCAGCAGCTTCTTCAAGTATAGCTCTTCTGTCAGATGGTTTTGCTGTAACTAATGCCCCAATCCTGCCTTGACTGATCAATGATGGTGAATGAGCCCCTGTAGACAGATCTGCAAAAAACATTTGTGCATCTTTAGCTCTAACTTCTTTGTTATTTATGTAAAACTTTGATCCTTTATCTTTCTCAATCTTTCTACGAATTTCTATTTCATCTAGATCATTGTATTGGTGTGGTCCATCTTTGTTATCATTGTTTAAACTTAAAACTACTTCAGCAATATTTTTTGATGGTTTATTTGATGTACCTGAAAATATTACATCCTCCATTCCAGAACCCCTCATACTTTTCGCTGAAGTTTCTCCCATGCACCATCTAAGAGATTCAACTATGTTTGATTTGCCGCAACCGTTAGGCCCGACAATTCCTGTAAGACCTTTTTCAATTAAAAAGTTAGTTTTCTCCGCAAAAGACTTAAAGCCATTTAATTGGATTTTTTTAAACTCCATTCAATGACTTATATCAGTTTTTCTATATATTTTTTTAATTTTTTATAGTTAGATGAATTTTCGAACTTTTCGCCATTGATTATAAGTGTTGGTGTTGCCTCTATTTTGTAGTTTTTAGCTCCATTGATTCGGTCTTCTAAAATAAAATCTTCAATTTTTGAGTCTGCTATACATTTATCAAAATCTAATTTGAAATTTGATTCTTGAATTACCTTTTTTAGATTTTTGTTGAGATCCTCAATTGTGCTTCCTCTTACCCAGCTACTTTGATTTTTATACAAATGATGAAGTATCTCTGAATTTCCATCATTTTTACAATGAGCTATTTTTGATGCATTAAATGCAGCCATATCTAATGGAAAATTTCTAAATTCGATTAAAATTAAACCTTTGTCTATAAAATCAGTTTTTAAACTAGGGTAAACATTTTTATGGAAATCTGCACAATGACTACATGTTAAAGACTCAAAAACTATCAGTTTTACTTTTGCATCGACATTACCCTCAGTAATAGATTTAATATTTGCTTTAGCATTATGTATTACAAAAAATAATGAAATAATAATTGTTTGTATTAGTATTTTTTTCATCTTGATTTAAATATTTTATTTAATTCTAACAAAGATTTTTTAATTTTATCATTCTTAATATTCGTTATCTGCTTAATATTTTTGCTTTTTGTCGCATTATTTATTTTGTTTTCTTTAATTTTTTTAAACTCTCCCTCAAAAGTTTTTAATTTAATATCATCGACTACATTATAACCAAAAAATATATTAATTTTTTTTATTATTTCTTTCTTAGAGTACTCTAAATCTACTTCATTTCCTCTTTTGACCATTATATTTAAACAGCTCCCATTTAATTTTGAATTTTTATATGATCTTGGGAAGGATACATTAAATAATTCTTTGCCAACAAGAAATTTCCAATTATCCAAAGTTTTTGAATAAATTTGACCTTTTTTATTCAATATTCTTTTGGCTTCTTGGGGCAAAGTATCTTTAAAAGATCTTAGTCCTTGAACAGATTTAGTTCTCTGCTTAGTATTATATTTAAAATTCATATGACAAGTCAAAACATACCAAATAAAATTTTGAATTGGTACGATAATAATAAAAGAGACCTTCCTTGGCGAAAAAAAGTCTCTAGAACTCAAAAAGAATATTTTACGTTAGTCAGTGAATTTATGTTGCAGCAAACGCAAGTGAGGACTGTGATACCATATTTTGAAAATTTTATTTCTAAAATCCCAGACTTAAAAACTTTATCAAAAGTAAGAGATGCTAAATTGATGAAATGTTGGGAAGGATTAGGGTATTATTCAAGAGCCAGAAATCTAAAAAAATCAGCAAAACAAATTATAAATGAATTTAAGGGTCAGCTTCCAAAAAATGAGGACGATTTAAAATCACTACCTGGAATAGGGGATTATACATCTAAAGCAATTATGGCAATTGCATTCAATAAAAAAATAATTCCTTTAGATGGAAATGTTGAAAGAATTTTAAAAAGAATATTTTATTTAAAAAAAGAAAAAGAAATTTCTAAAGAAAATTTACACAAAAAAAAATTTTTTTTTGGGGAAACAATTAGAGCTAGCGATTATGCTCAAGCTATTATGGAAATAGGTGCACTAATCTGTAAACCATCCAATCCACTATGTTATCAATGTCCCATCTCAACAAATTGCAAATCCTTTAAAAAAAATGACTTTGAAATAATTAAAATAAATAAATTTAATAAACAAAAGTTTTTTGAAGCAAATATTTTTCAAAATAAGCAGAATAGTTTCTATCTTTTAAAAAACAGGAAATTTAACTTTTTAAAAGATATGCCTATATTCCCCATGAATGAGATACCTAAGACAAAATTTAAAAATCATTTAGGAAAAAGGATCAATATAAAAATGTCAAATATGGATATGAGAATTGCAATTAATATGAAAAATAATTTACAAGAGAAGAAGGATGGATTTTTTATTAATGTTAAAGATTTAAGGAATTGGACTTTACCTTCGTTTACAAAGAAAATACTTAATAGTATCAAATAAATTAATGAAAAAAATTGCGATTATTGGTGGAGGGATATCAGGCTTATATTTTGCAAATCTTTTAAATAATCAAAAAGATTTTGAATATAAAATATTTGAGAAAAAAGATAATTTTAATTTTCTTGAAGGTTATGGAATTCAATTATCAGTAAACAGTATAAAATTATTAAATAGCATTGGATTTAAAAATATATCTGCATCTGAGGTCAGTTTTCCCTCAAAAGTGAATTTCATACAAGCAAATAACTCAAAAAAAATATGCGATATAGACCTTACGCAATTTAATGATTACTCTAATAGATACACTACCTTAAAAAGATCAACATTATTAAAATTCTTATTTCAAAACACCCCACAAGAAAAAATAAATTTTAATTCAAATATAACAAAAGTAGATACTTCTAATGGCATCAGAATTTTTTTTGGAGATAATAAAAATGAAGAATTTGATTATTTAATTATTTCGGACGGTATTTTTTCAAAAACGAGGTCACTAATTTTTAATGAAAGCATATATCCAAAATATAATCTTAATGTTGCACTGCGAGGTAAATTAAAAGGTGACTTCGACAGTGATATTTCAATATATATGGGGTCAAATAGTCACTATGTGATCTATCCTGTAAATCAAAATAATGAATACAATTTTGTGGCTATAATAAAAAAAAAATTATCATCAGATGAATTAAAAAATTATGATTTATTTAAATCTGATGAATTTTTAGCATCTTTAGTATCAGGTTTGCAAAAAACATCGCAAATAAATGAAGAAAATTTAAGTGAATTGAAATCATTTCCTGTTTACGTTAGCAGTGGTTTTACAAGTCTAAATAAAAAAAATATATTTTTGTCAGGCGATGCTTTATTCACCTTCCCTCCATCATTTGCTCAAGGAGCTTCCCAAAGCATTGAAACTGCAAATGATATATTGAAATGTATATTAAGCGGTTCGAATGATATTTATGAAAAAAGAATAAAGCACATTTACTCAATAAAAAAAAAATCGGCGTTTAATCTTTTTTCATTTCATTTATCAAACCCTTTCAATGTTTACTTTAGAAATATTGCGTTGAGATATTTGTCAAGAAATAAGATATTTTTGGATAATTATCTTGGTAAAATATACAAAAATTAAAAACTAAGAAAACTTAATATCATTTTTTTAAGGAGAACACAGATGACATAAGTCTTTTTGTGTATTTATCCTTAGGTATATTTATTACATTATTTGTATTTCCCATTTCTATAATTTCACCATTATACATTACAATTATCCTATCAGAAAAATATTTTACTACAGAAATATCATGGCTAATGAGTATTATTGTAATATTTAATTTTGTTTTAAGATCGTTTAAAAGATCTAAAATTTGTGATTGTATTGTAACATCTAAAGCAGAAGTTGGTTCGTCACAAATTAATATTTGTGGTTTAAGTATAATTGCTCTTGCAATTGCTACTCTTTGTCTTTGACCTCCTGATAATTGATTTGGAAATCTGTTATAATATTCTTCAGATAATCCAACTAATCTTAGTATTTTAATAACTTCCTCTTTTACCTCACTTTCAGATCTATTTTGATTTATTGTTAAAGGTCTTGAGACTATGTATCCGATAGTATGAATTGGATTTAGAGTAGAATAAGGATCCTGAAAAACCGGTTGTATTATTTTTGCACGATCCGAAATCTCAATATCCTCAATATTTTGTCCTTTAATTTCTACTTTCCCCTCATCTTTATTAATTAAACCATTTATTATTTTAGCTACAGTTGATTTCCCAGATCCAGACTCACCGACTATTGCTATAGTTTCTCCAAACTTTACATCAAAAGATACTTTCTTAACTGCATATATTATTTCAGGTTTTTTAAAAATTTTGGCTGGTAATTTATAACTTTTTGAAATTTCTTTTACTTTAATTATTGGAGTATCTTTAATTTGATTCTTTTTTTGTTCATCTTCTAATTTGAATAAACAATCTAATAGTCCTTGAGTGTACGGGTGATTTGGTTTTTCTAGAACTTTTAAAGTTTTTCCTTTTTCAACAATTTCTCCATTTTTCATAACCACAACATTATCTGAAATTTGAGATACTACTCCCAAATCATGGGATATAAAAATTAAAGCCATTCCAATCGTCTCTCTTAAATCTGAAATTAATTGAATTATTTCTTTTTGAACAGTTACGTCTAAAGCAGTGGTAGGTTCATCAGCAATTAATAAAGAAGGATTGTTAATTAGTGCAAGTGCTATCATCACTCTTTGTCTTTGACCTCCAGATAATTGATGAGGATATTGATCCATCCTCTGCTTGTATTTTGTTAATTTTACTGCATCTAAAATTTCTAGTGCTCTTTCAATTCCTTTTTCAACACTTACATTGTTATGATATAAGTATGTTTCTAAAAGTTGCTTTCCTATTGTGTGAACAGGGTTAAGAGCTGTCATAGGCTCTTGAAAAATCATTGAAATTTTTTTTCCACTAATTTCTTTATAAAAATTCTTATTATCTAATTCATCTAAATTTCTATTTTGAAAAATTATCGACCCAGAGGATACACTAGCTTGTTTTGGTAAAAGTCTTGTAAGAGCTAACATAGATAATGTTTTTCCACTTCCAGACTCACCTACGATACCTAAACTTTCTTTTTCATTTAAATTTATACTGAAGTTTTCAACAGTCTTTAAATTTTTATTATTTGATTGAAAGCTGATTTCTAAATTCTGTATATTTAATAAATCACTCATTCTTCACTAATCTTGCTGTTGGGATCTGTAATATCCCTCAATCCGTCTCCCATCATATTTATAGATACCACTAGTGTGAAAAGTGCAATACCAGGCAAAATAATTAGCCAAGGTTGAAAAAAAATCGCTTCTTTTCCTTCAGCTATAAGTAATCCCCATGATGGCGTAGGTGGTTGAATTCCAACTCCTAAGAAAGATAAGCTTGCTTCATTTAAAATGGCAATACCTACCTCAAGAGTGAAAATTACAATAATTTGACTGAAAGTATTCGGAATTATATCTCTCATAATAATCTGAAATTTACTTGCACCAATTGCTCTAGCCGAAGTTACATAATCTAAATTTTTTATTTTTTGAGTTGCTGATCTAGAAACGACTAAAAAAAAAGCCCAATGAGTTGCTCCTATTACAAATATGACTACTGTTATTGATGGTCCTATTAAAAAAACAATTGTCATTGCGAGTAAAAGTCCAGGCAATGCTAATTGACACGTAAGTAAATAGCTTACAATTTGGTCAACCCAACCCCCAAAGTAACCTGCACAAACGCCTAAAGTTACACCAATTATCATGCCAACACATGCTGCCCCAAAACCTATGGTTAATGAAATTCTTGTTCCATATAAGATCCTTGCAAAATAATCTCTTCCATTTCCATCTGTTCCAAAAATATATTCCCAACTTCCACCCTCTTTCCATACTGGTGGCAAAAGTCTTTTAGTTAAATCTTGCTCATAAGGTGATACGTCCAAAATTATTGGTCCAAATATTGCAAACAAAAAAATTATAATTAATAAAGCTAATCCAAATTTAAACCCACCATGATTTGAAGATTTCCTTATAATAAGGTCTTTTGGTGTTAAATTATAAATGTCATTATCAAAAGATCTTGGAAATAATCTTTTTATGAAAGTTTTAAATATCATAATCTCAACCTTGGATCTAAATAGGCATTCAGAATGTCAGCCAATAGATTAAAAAAAAGAAAAATGATAGCAAATACAAACACTAAAATCTGGACTGTTGGTATATCTGCACCTAAAATAGACTCTAAGGCAAGTCTACCCAATCCATTAATTGCAAAAACAGATTCTGTAATGACTGAACCTCCAAACTTATTTCCCAGTTGTACAGCTAAGACGCTTACCACAGGCAAAAGAGCATTTCTTAATGCATGATTAAATACCAATCGCCATCCATAAAAACCAGAGGAGCGTGCTGTTCGAATAAAATCTGCATTTATAACATCTAACAATCCAGTTCTCATTAGCCTCATTACTGCTGGCACTGAACTTGCTCCTAAAACAATTGACGGTAAGACAAAATGAAACAAAGTTTTATCCCCAGAGACTGGAAATATCGGAATAGCTAGTGCAAAAATTAGTATCATTATTAATCCCAACCAGAAGTTAGGCACAGCTTGAGCTGTTACGGCTATACCAAGTGCTATTCTATCAATCAAAGAATTAGGATTTAATGCTGCCAAAATTCCTAATGGTATAGATATTAAAATTGTAACGCTCACAGACATCAATGCTAAAGTTATTGTTTCTGGCGCCCTATCTATAAGTAAAGAAATTACTGGTTTGTTCCAGTAATAACTTATCCCTAAATCTCCTTGAAAAATTCCAGAGAACCATTCAAAATATCTAACTGTTATACTTCTATCGAATCCATATTGTTCTCTTATTTGCTCGATTTCTTCAAATAAAGCATCTTCACCCGCTATCGCTTGAGCCGGATCAATTACATAATTAAGTAAAAAAAAAGTAACAATTGAAAGTGTTAGACCAACACTCGAACCTACAATTAATCTTCCGGCAATAAATCTTAACATTTGTTATTTTTTTATTGCCGGAATTATTACATATTTTGCTTGTAAATAGACAACTCTATTTCCAAGTTATATTCCACAACCTTGGATATCCGTCAGGATCCAGTTTGAAGTCAATTGATTTGCTAGATAAAACTCCTTCAGAATACGACCATAAAGGTACCCAATAAGCTTGATCAGCAATCAGCTTTAGACCTTGCGCATATAAACTTTTTCTTTTTTCCACATCTAAAGTTTGTTCAGCACCAAGCATCAACTCATTTACTTTTGGATCTCCAGATAGATTTCTGTCTCCTTTTGCAGGATCTCTCCAATGTATGTTAGAAATTGTTGCTGTATCTGGAGATGCAGTTGAACCCCATGTTCCAAAATAAGCTCTGATCTCTCTATTTTTTCTTGCTTTATTTAATGCAGAGAGTTTTCCGTGCTTTAAATTGACTTTGATACCAACTTTACCAAGATCTTCAGCCATTGCTTGGGCAGCTTCTTTGTCTCTATATGACCACAAATCAAGATCAAATCCATTTGGATAACCTGCTTTAGCTAAAAGTTTTTTTGCTCCTTCTGGATTATATTCGTATTTTTTTACATCTTGAAAACACCCAAATACTACAGGGTTGCAAGCTGTATGCACTGCTTTTGCTGGGCCACCTATAAGGTTTTTTGCGATACTATCTCTATTAATCGCATGGTTCATTGCTCTTCTTACATCAAGTTTAGTAATAGGATTTCCCTCACCTGAGTATCCTCCTGCATCAAGAACTAAAAAACCAACACGTAAACTTGGACCAAGCTGGTAGTCAGCTTTCCCAGTTTTAGCCATTGCTTCCCCAATGTCTTTCTTTACATTATACATCCAATGAATTCCACCACTCATCAATTCTGCTTGCTGAGTTCCCATATCAGGAATTGAACGAATAATAACATTTTTAATTGCAGGCTTACCTTTTGGTCCACCGTAATAATCATCGTTTCTTACAAGTACTACTTCAACACCAGGATCAAACGATACCACTTTATAAGGTCCAGTTCCGTTTAACTCATTTAACTGAGCACTATCGTTCCAGTTACCCTCAGTTCCCATAATACCATTTTTTCTGATTTTAATTCGGTACAAGTCATTAAAAAGATTTGCATATGGATACTTAGATTTAAATCTAACTGAATGTGTTCCTGTTTTTTCAATACTTTCCATCCATCCTTTTATTTTTTTACTTCTTCTGTTTTTTTCGTTTTTTACAATAAAATTGTAAGTGTATACTACGTCATCTGCAGTTACATTAGATCCATCATGAAATTTTGCATTCTTTCTCAAATTTATATCTATAGTAGTATCGTCTACAATTTTATAGTCAGATGCAATATCTGGTACATAAGATAAATCTTCTCTATTGACATAGAATAGTCCACTATCAATCATGTCTCCTAAAATTAAAAACTCTGTTTTTGTTCCATAATGATAATCTAATTGTGTTAACTCCCTTGAAAATGCAGCAACAAAAGTATCATCTGATTTGTCAGCAAAAACATTAATTGGAAACATTAATGAGATTAATAATGTTAATATTAATGATTTTAATTTACTCATATTTCCTCCTCAATTCCTTATAAGTTAACATCAAAATAGAAAAATTAAAATATTACTTTATTTTTTTTGTTATATTTATATGAAATAATTAATAGTTTTGTAAAAATGAAAAATATAAAGAATATTGAGCCAGAGTATTTGCTACTTAAAAATAACTTGTGGCAAAGTTACGCAAACGTTGAGGCTGAAATGGCTATAGCTCAGAGTCAAGTTGGAATTATTCCAAAACAGGCTGCAATTATCATTAAAAAAAAATCTAATTTTTCAAAAAAAAATTTTACAGAAGTTGAAAAATTACAAAAAAAAAACAAAAAAACTATTTTATCAATTGTTAAAGTTTTATCAAAAAAAAGTGGAGAGTTTGGTGGATATGTTCATTGGGGTGGCACAACACGTAATATCATTGATACAGGAAATAAACTTATATTTAGAGAGATACATAGATCAATCCTTAAAGAATTATCAATCTCCATTAAAAAACTCTCGATTATATGTAAAAAAAACTCAGACGTACCCATGATGGCGCGAACAATGGCAAAAAATGCATTACCTATAAGTTTTGGATTTAAAATAGCTGGATGGTTAGAAAGTTTAATCAGATTAGATAAAAGATTTATAAGTGCTGAAAAAAATTATTTTACTTTATTTTTTGGTGGAGCGGTTGGCGCTATGCATGGATATAAAAATAAAGGTAAAAAATTTACAAACCAATTAGCTAAAAATTTAGGATTTTCGAATTCGTTAGTTCCTAACAGAGTATCTTTAGAAACAAGTATTGATTTTATAAATTCACTATCATTTCTTGGTGTTGTTATTGGTAAAATTTCAAATGATATATATATGCTCATGCAACAAAGCATTGACGAACTATCTGAAAAGCAGGGTAAAAATCAAATAGGCAGCTCCACTATGCCTCATAAAGTAAATGCCTATACTATATATCAGGTTTTAAGGGATGCATCTTTATTAAGAGGAAAGGCATCAGGTTTATCAGATAGCGCATTAACGCTTTTTGAGGGAGACTCAAAAAACGACTTCGTATTAGAAGAAATTTTGAAGGACTCACTTATTTTATCATTTAATTTATTAAAAAATTTCAATTTATTGTTAAGCAAATTAATTATTAACAAAAAAAAAATGTTAGAAAATTTGATCAAAGAAAAAGAGTATATCGCCTCTGAAAATATAATGTACAAGTTGGGTAAAAAAATTGGCAGACAAAGATCTCATGCATTAATTAATAAAATAATAAAAAATTCAATTTATAATAAAAAATCTATTATGAGTGAGTTATTAAAAAATAAAGAGATTAATAAATATATAAATAATAAACAAATTAAAAAACTTCTAAATCCATTAGATTATCTAGGTGACAGCAAATCTATTAGTTTATCAACTTACATTTACTCTTTGAGATATCTTAAAAATATTCAAATTAGAGTAAAAAAAAGAAATTTAAGTGTATTTTAGAAAATCAATTTTGAAGATCATCTTTAAATTTCTTCTCATTTTTATTTAAGGCATCTCTGTATGCTATATAGCTAACAGACAATATTACTATCATACCTCCAATCCAAGTCCATACATCAGGAATTTCTAAAAATATTGTATATCCAATTATTGATGTCCATATCAACTTAGTGAACCTAAATGGCATTACGAAACTTGTTTCTGCTAACTCCAAAGCTTTATTTGAACAAAACATAACAATGGTTCCGCATAAAGCGATACAAACTAATAATAGTGATTGATTGAAATTTGGAGTTTGCCAATTAAATAAGGCTATAATAAATAAAATTGGACTTATAATAGTTAATCCATAGGTCATTATGGTAATTACGCTGTCTGTTTTGGTCAAATATTTAACAATTATTATTACAAATGCGAACATAAATGTTGCTGTTATAATTATTAGTGAGCCTAATTCTAATTCTATAAAACCTGGTCTTAAAACAATTAAAATTCCGATAAATCCAATTAGAAGACCAATCGTTCTGTGAATTTTTATAACCTCTTTCAAAATTATAATCGATAAAACTGTTGCGTATAATGGAACAGCAAAAGTTAAAGCTGCTGCTTTTTCTAATGCGATAAGGCTTATACCAGTGAAAGTTAATAGCATCGATATTGAATTAATAGTACCTCTCAATAAATGAATTTTTAAATTTTTTGTTTTAAAAACATTAATTTTACTTTTGATAATTATTGGTGAGAGAATTATCAGGCCAAGAAAAGCTCTAAAGAAAGCAATCATGTAAGTGTTTAATTCAGATGATAAATATTTAATAATTAGGAACATTATTGATGATGCCAAGGTTCCGCAAATGGTCAGAATTATTACGTATAACTTAATATTATTCATTGATAAGACTTATTTCTATACCAAATAAAACTAATTCAAAGTAATGGAAATGAATTCTAGATATTTGATGGTCTCAATTTATTTCTTAATTCGTCAATAGGCTTTAGAGAGTTGCCTGATTTATAATGCCAAAATGTCCATCCATTACAACTATCTGTACCAATAATTTTTGCTGCCACTTTATGGATTGATCCTTCTGATTGTTGATATTTTATACTTCCATCCACCATAATTTTAGCATTTACTTTTTTCTTTTGATCATAAATTTCTGTTCCAGGTTTAATTAAGCCCATTTCAACTAATGATCCAAAAGGAATTCTTGGTTTAGATCTATTATTTTGAAGTGTATCCAGATATTCATCTTTTATGATATTTGTATTTTCTAATCTTTCCTTTGCAGCATCGAAATAATATTTTTCTTTTTCAATTCCAAAATACTTTCTACCTAATTTTTTAGAAACAACAGCCGTAGTACCCGATCCTAAAAATGGATCTAAAATAAAATCATTTTTATTTGATGAGGCTAATATTATTCTATGGAGTAACGCTTCTGGTTTTTGAGTAGAATGGACTTTTTTTCCATTATTTTTTAATCTTTCTTTTCCGTTACAGATTGGGAAACTCCATGTGGATCTCATCTGCAGGTCATCATTTAAACATTTTAATGATTGATAATTAAAAGTATATTTAGATCCTTCGCTCTTTGAGGCCCAAATAAGCGTTTCATGTGCATTGGTAAACCTCGTTCCTCTAAAATTTGGCATTGGGTTATTTTTATTCCAAATTACATCATTTAGTATCCAAAAACCCAGATTTTGGATCGTAGTGCCAACTCTAAATATATTATGGTAGCTACCTATAGCCCAAATTGTTCCATCCTTTTTTAAAATTCTTTTACATTCTTTTAACCACTCAAAAGTAAATTCATCATAGCTTTTAAAACTTTCAAATTGATCCCATTTATCATTAACAGCATCCACTTTAGACCTATCTGGTCTACTTAATTCTTTTTTTAATTGAAGGTTATAGGGAGGGTCAGCGAATATAAGATCAAAAGTTTCGTCAGGAATTTTTTTTAATTCCTTTAAACTGTCTCCATTAATAATTTTATTTTTTAAAGTTTTAACACTCATTTTTAAATATTAATTAGACTCCAGAGAAGAGTCTGCGTCAACCTGTGATTGAATTATTTTGAGTCTAATTGTTACTATTTTTTTTTAAGACTCAATATGTTGTGTATTGGATTGAATGTTTTTCGATGAAATCTTGTTATTCCATATTTTCTAATAGCGTTAATATGATCTTTGGTTCCATAACCTGCATTTGAGTCCCATTTGTATTTTTTGAAACTTTCTGACATTTTGAACATCAGTTTATCTCTTGAAACTTTTGCAATTATTGATGCTGCTGATATTTCTTTAATTTTTTGGTCTCCCTTAATTATTGTTTTAACAAGATAATTTCTTAATTCAGGTGATTTATTTCCATCAATAAGTACTAAATTTGGTTTAACTTTTAGTTTTCTTATAGCTCTTTTCATGGCTAATAAACTTGCATTTAAAATATTAAGTTTTTCTATTTCCTTTACTGAGGCAGATCCTATTGCCCAAGTAGAATTTTTTTTTATATATTTTGCTAATTTTTCTCTATCAATCATATTTAACTTTTTTGAATCTTTGATCTCTTTCTTTTTAATATTTTTTTTAAGAATAACAGCTGCAGCATATACTGGACCAATTAAACTTCCTCTACCAACTTCATCAACTCCAGCTATAATTTTTTTCATTAAGTAACAAAAAAATGATATAAAAGTACTCCAACAATCAAACCTTTAATAAAAGTAATCCACAATAATCCATAATTTGAAAGATTAAGTTTTTCTCTCCACCAATTTATATATTTTTTATGTATTTCTATCATCTTAAAGTTAGACTGATATTCTTAATTCATCAATTTTCTTCCTGATTTGTTTTAAATCAGCCCAAGAATATTTTTTTTGTTCAGCTTGCCTTAATAAATATGCTGGGTGAAATGTGATCATTGTCAAGTATGTTTTATTATGAATGATTAAATCTTTCCAAACACCTCTTTCTTTAGAAATTTTTATCTTAGATCCAAAAAGTGATTCCATGGCTGTACTACCCATCAGAATTAAAATTTTAGGATCAATAATTGAAATATGTTTTCGAAGAAAATTCGAATATCTATTAATTTCTGAAGGTTCAGGCTTTCTGTTATTTGGTGGCCGATAGTTAACTACATTAGTTATATAAATATTACTTCTTTTTATTTGAATAGCCTGTAACATTTTATTCAATAATACCCCAGCGTCTCCCACAAATGGCCTCCCTCGCTCGTCTTCTTTTTGGCCTGGACCTTCACCGATTACCATAATTTTACTCTCGCTGTTCCCATCAGCAAATACTAATTGTGTTGCATTATTCTTTAGTTCACAATTATCTATATTTTCGATTTCATTCTTTAATTCTAAAAGAAGTTTTTTTTTATCTTCTAGCTGTGGTTTAGTTTTAAGTCTGTTAATTGGCTTATCATTAAATATATATTCAATTTCATTTGAGTTAAGATTTTCAAGGTTTAATATGTCATTTTGATTTTTGAGATTTAAAGTCATAAGTTTAAATATGAAAATTTTACTAATAATTTTATCATTTTTAGCACTGCAGACCAGTACATATTCAAGTACTTCTGAAGATAATAAATTCAATCAAAAGTATCTATCTAATTATTTTTCTGCTTTAGTTTCATCAGGTAATCAAAAAAATGAGGCAGCACTTGATTATTTTAATTCTTCAAAATTTCTTATCCAAAAACATGATGATTTTTTAAAAAAGTATGTATTTTCACTAGTTTTAAATGGACAAGTTAAAAAAGGAATAGACCAAATAAAAATTTCAAAAAATGATATTAATTCAAACACCTTTGAGCTTAACCTTCTCCTTTTAGTTGATAGCTTTAAGAAAAAAGATTTTAAACAAGCCAATAAAAGAATCAAAGAATTTCAAATGAACAAAGATGATGGAACTTACGAATATGTAATTTACAAAATTTTAAAAGATTTTAATTATCTGTTTCTTAAAAAAGAGGCAGTTGAAGATAACAAATATGGATCATTAAGTTTAATTTCAACTGCTTTTCAGAATTGTTATTTAAATTCACAAAAAACAAATTCATATTTTGAAAGGTTATTAAATAGCTCTGAGGGAGATTATTCGAGATACATGTTTTTTTATTTTGCAAATCTGATTGAGAATAAAGAACTTAAAAAAGTTAATGAAGTATCTAAAAGAATTGAACCTTTAGGAGATAGTATATTATTACATCAAATCAAAGATTGGATCGATAATGAAGATTATAAAAAATTTAAAACTCATTTCTCTTGTAATAATGGAAATGATATTTTGGCTGAGATTTTTTATTTAGTATCTAATTTATTTTCTACTCAAAATATTTTTGATCAATCAAATTTTTATTTAAGAATATCAGAATACCTTAATCCTAAATTTTATTTCAATCGGACTTTGATTGCTGAAAATTATTACTTAAATAAGAATAATTACCAAGCTAATAGAATTTTAGAAGATTTCAAAAAAAAAGATAAATTATATTTTTGGTATAAAACAAAAAAGATTGGGAGAATACTATCTGAAGATAAATCAGAAGAAGAAGCTGCAATTTATATTAAAAAGCATTTCAATTCTATAAAGTCTCCAACCTTAAAAATCCTTTATGACTATGCGAATATTAATAAGGGTTTTGAAAATTATGAAATTGCTATTGAATATTACACCGAATTAATGAAAAAAGTTGAAAAGAATTCTTATGCACTCTCCAGGATCCTATACAGAAGAGGAAGCAGCTATGAAAGGATGGGAAATTATGAAAAAGCGGACAAAGATATGTTGGAGAGTTTAAAAATATATCCTAATGAACCGTATACTATGAATTATCTTGCTTATAGTTGGCTAGAGAGAAATCACAAAATAGATGAAGCAATAGAAATGATACAGTCGGCCTATAAACAAAAAAAAGATGATCCATATATAACAGATTCTGTTGGTTGGGGATATTATTTGATTGGTGATTATATTAATGCTGAAAAATACCTAAAAAGAGCTTTGCAGCTTATGCCAGACGATCCAATTGTTAACGATCATTATGGTGATGTTCTTTGGAAACTAAATAAAAAACTACAAGCAAATTATTATTGGCGGGCTGTATTAGATCTAGAGGAAACAGAAGATAAAATGAAATCAAAAATAAAATCTAAGTTATTAGAGGGATTAAAAAAATCATAATTAATGAGATTTGAAAAGATTAAGTCACACGCAAAAGTTAATTTATCTCTTAACGTGCTAGGAAAACGAAAATCAAAACTTCATAATTTAGAAACTCTAGTTGCTTTTGTCGACTTACATGATCAAATTTTTATAAAAAGAATAAATAGTAAAAATCACATAGTAAAATTTTCAGGAGATTTCTCTAACAAAGTGCCAAAAATAAATACCGTTAGTAATTTGCTAAATATTCTCGATAAAAAAAAAAAATTAAAAAATAATAAATATTCAATTTTAATAAAAAAAAATATTCCCCAAGAAGCTGGACTTGGTGGGGGCTCGATGAACGCGGCCTCTTTAATAAATTACTTTGAAAAAAAAAATAAAATTAATTTAACGTTAAAAGAGAGATATGATTTATGTTCAAAAATAGGGTCGGATGTAATCTTAGGCATTGATCAAAAAAATTTAATTATTTCTTATAAAAAAAAAACTACAAAAATTAAAAAAAATTTAAAAATGTTTACTTTAATGGTTAAGCCAAATTTTGGTTGCTCGACAAAAAGTATTTTTAACCGAGTTAGACATTACTCAAAACCACAATTATCAAAAATAAGGTCAAAAAATATTGACTTTAATTTAATGTCAAAGTTAAAAAATGATTTAGAGATCATATCTACAAAAAAATATCCTAAACTTCAGAAACTTAGAGATTATTTTTTAAATATTGATAAGAATTCATGTGTAAGAATGACAGGATCTGGTTCAACAATCGTTGGGTATTTTAAGTCCAAAAAAGCCGCACTAAACGCAAAGAAATTATTAGGAAAAAATTATAAAAATTATTGGTGTAATTTATCAAAAACTATATAAAGCTTTTTTTTTGTGATATATGAAATTAATTTTGGGGTGTAGCCAAGTGGTAAGGCAGCGGTTTTTGGTACCGCCATCCTAGGTTCGAATCCTAGCACCCCAGCCACTTATGTACAATTTTTTTAGAAAAATCTTTAAATCAAACAAAAAACTTACATCAAAAGATAGCTCATTTTTAAGCATATATAAAAACACAGAAGTTTCAAAACTTTTTGAAGCGATATCAAATTTTAACAATACTAGTGAACTTAGATATGTAGGTGGATGTGTTAGAAAAATTTTAAATCAGGAGGATGTTGATGATATTGATCTAGCTGTAAATCTAAATCCAAATCAAATTAAAAAGTGTTTGCAATCAAACAGCATTAAATTCTTTGAAACTGGCATAAAACATGGGACTATCACTGCAAATATAGGTCAAAAAAATTTTGAGATTACATCACTAAGAGAAGATGTAGATACCGACGGACGACATGCAAAAGTTCAATATACAACAGACTGGTTAAAAGACTCATCAAGAAGAGATTTCACCATTAATTCTATTTATGCGGATAAAGATGGCAATTTGTTTGATCCCAATGGAGGCGTAAAACATTTAGAAGAGGGTAGGGTAATATTTATAGGTAATGCAGATAAAAGAATTCAGGAAGATTATTTAAGAATTTTGAGATATATTAGATTCTTTATAAGTTATAGTAATCATACCCATAATTCATCAGTTAAAAAATCAATCAAACAAAACATTGCTGGTGTAGCTAATCTTTCAAAAGAAAGATTAATAAGCGAATTAAAAAAAATTATTTTATCTAAAAATTTTTTACAATTATCAAAAGACTCTTTTTCATTAGAAATTTTAACAACAATTTTTCCTCAGCTTGTTAATCTTAATAATTTAGAAAAAATAAATGAATACTCAAAAAATATATTTTACAAAAAAACATTTATTTTTTTAATTTCTTACTTAATTATAGATGAAACTGATAATGCCAATTATTTCTTATTTAAATATAATTTATCAAATGAAGATAAAAAAAGAGTAAAGTTTCTTATTGAAAATCATGAATTATTTTCTGAAAAAGATTACTTCAATAAGAAAAATCTTCAAAGAATTTTTTATTTTTATAATAAATCATATGTTATTGATTTGTTAGATTTAAAAATTTTTAACTCTAAGACAGCACCAAAAAAACTAATTGAATTAAAAAAATATTTTGAACAGTTTGAGAAACCTATTTTTCCACTAAAAGCCCAGGATTTACTTGAAAAATACAAATTAAAAGAAGGCAAAGAATTTGGACAAAAAATTAGATTACTCGAGGAAATGTGGTTAAATAAAAGCTTTAAAATAAGTAATAAGGAAATTGATAACGTATTTAGAAATTAAATATATTTAACGTCTTTTATTTCAAAATTTTTTACACCTGCAGGAGTTTTAATTTCAACTAAATCCCCCTTATTTTTACCAATCAGACCCATGCCAATTGGCGATTTAAAATATATTAGTTTTTCTTTTAAATCTGCCTCATCTTTTCCAACAATTTTATATTTCACACTTTCATCAGTATCTAAATTTTGTAGCATTATTGTTGAACCAAATATAACTTTTCCATCGTTATCCAATTTAGAAACATCAATAACATTTGCTCTAGCAATTAAATCCTCAACTTCTTGAACTCTTCCCTCATTGTGAGATTGTTGTTCTTTTGCAGCATGATATTCGGCATTTTCTTTAAGGTCCCCATGTGATCTTGCTTCGGCTATAGCTGCAACTATCTCTGGTCTTTTTTTCTCTTTTAAGAAAATTAATTCTTCTTTTAATTTTTCCAAACCTCTAACTGTGATTGGTTCTTTTTCCATAATTTATTTCCATTTTGCAACAGGAGGTAATGACATTAAAATAGCTTCAACATTACCATTCGTTTGTAAACCAAACTTTGTACCTCTATCATAAAGTAAGTTAAATTCAACATATCTACCTCTTTTTTCTAATTGAATTTCTCTTTGTTTATTTGACCATTTTTTTTTATATTTTTTTAGTATTATTTCTCTAAAAATATTTTTAAAACTTATTCCTACCTCTCTTACAAAATTAAAATCTCTTTCCCAATTTTCTTTTTTATAATCAAAAAAAATTCCCCCTATACCTCTTGGTTCTTTCCTATGTGGCAAATAAAAATATTCATCACACCATTTTTTATATTTTTTATAAAAATTTTTATTGTGTTTGTCACAAGATTTCTTTAATTCATTATGAAACCATTTTTCTAAACTTTTATCTTTCAGGCAAGGTGTAACATCCATCCCTCCACCAAACCATCCATGAGAAGTATAAATATATCTAGTGTTAAAATGCATAGCAGGAACATGAGGGTTTTTCATATGCATTACGACCGATATACCCGCTGCCCAAAAATTTGGATTTTTATCTCCCCCAGGAATTCTGTTTCTAAATTCTTTTGAAAATTTTCCATACACTTCTGAAAAATTTACACCAACTTTTTCAAAAATTTTTCCATTTTCCAAAATTCTAAATTGGCCCCCACCTTCATTTGAGTTTTTACCTCTTTCCCAATTTTTAATTTTGAAGATATTTTTTTTTGCTTCTAATTCCTCAATTTCTTGACAAATTACTTCTTGTAAAGTCTTAAACCAATTTCGAGCTAGTTTTTTTTTAATCGTTTGATCCATAGATATTTGATTGTCTTATATTTTCTGACAATACTATTGCAACTGAAGATGCGAGGTTCAAGGATCTTTTTTTTTCAATCATTGGTATTTTTATCCTATTCTCTAGCCTTTTATGAACCTCATCTGGAACACCAGCACTTTCTCTTCCAAATAGTAATGTGTCATTGTATCTAAATTTAAATTCAGTATAAATTTTACTGGCCTTAGTGGTCATCAAAACTACTCTATCATTTTTCTTTTCCTCAAAAAATTCATTAGAACTTTTGTAAATCTTCATCAATTTTTCATCCAGGTAGTCCATCACAACTCTTTTAAAGCGCTTGTCATTTAGTAAAAATCCACAAGGCTCTATAATCTCAAGAACAGCTCCTAGGCAAGAACAAGTTCGAGCTATCGCAGCCGTATTTTGCGGTATATCAGGCTCGTAAAGTGCTATTTTAGGCATCGATTTAGTTTTTTTGTGTGTCATTGTTACCATGGAAAAATAACGTTTTTCTTCATATATGAAATCATATATTAAGAAAAAATTAAAATAATAAATGTCCGACTCAGAAAAAAAGAAGCCAAATAGAAGAGATTTTATAGTGACAGCAACAACTGCTGCAGGTGCAGTAGGCGTTGGTGCTGTTGTTTGGCCTTTAGTTGATCAAATGAACCCTGATGCATCTGTAAAGGCATTAGCAAGCACAGAAGTAGACATAAGTGCTGTAGAACCTGGTCAATCAATCACAGTTTTGTGGAGAGGTAAACCGGTTTTTATTAAAAGAAGAACTAAAGAGGAAATCGACAGTGCAAGAGCAGTTGATTTAAGTGAACTGAAACATCCCGAAAAGGATGAGGACAGAGCAAAAAATCCTGAGTGGCTTGTGATGTTAGGGGTATGTACTCACCTTGGATGTGTGCCTTTAACTGATAAAGGGGACTATGGTGCATGGTTTTGTCCATGTCATGGTTCACATTACGATACATCTGGAAGAATTAGAAAAGGACCAGCACCAACTAATATGGAAGTGCCAAAATATGAATTTGTAAACAGCAATACTATAAAGATTGGATAAAAAATTTTATGAGTGATCACGAATATACACCTAAATCAAAAGTTGGAAAATGGTTTAATGATAGACTTCCATTACTAACACTTGCAAACCATTTAACAGATTATCCAACTCCTAAGAACTTAAATTACTGGTGGACATTTGGAGGAATTCTTACTTTTTGCTTAATTACTCAAATAATTACTGGAATTGTTTTAGGCATGCATTATGTAGCTCACGCTGACTTAGCTTTTCAAAGTGTAGAACACATAATGAGGGATGTAAATTATGGCTGGTTAATAAGATATGTGCATGCGAACGGTGCATCAATGTTTTTCTTAGCTGTATATATCCATATCTTTAGATCTTTGTATTATGGTTCTTATAAATCACCAAGAGAAGTAATTTGGATAATAGGTATGTTGATTTATTTCCTTATGATGGCAACAGCATTTATGGGATACGTCCTTCCATGGGGACAAATGAGCTTTTGGGGTGCAACAGTAATTACTAACTTATTTAGCGCCATTCCTTTAGTAGGGGAGAGTATCACGAATTGGCTTTGGGGAGGATACTCAGTTGACAATCCAACTTTAACTAGATTTTTTAGTTTACACTATTTGTTTCCTTTTTTAATTTTAGGTTTAGTAGTTCTTCACATTTGGGCACTTCATGTTCCTGGAAACAATAACCCTATTGGAATAGACATAAAAAAACCATCTAAAGATACTGTTCCATTTCATCCGTATATAGTAATAAAAGATTTATTTGCACTTTTGATATTTTTATTAATATTTGCTTTCTTTGTATTCTTTTCACCTAATATTCTGGGTCATGCTGACAACTATATTGAGGCAAACCCGCTAGTCACGCCTGCTCACATTGTGCCTGAGTGGTACTTATTACCTTTTTATGCAATCTTAAGATCAGTCCCTGATAAACTGCTTGGAGTAATCGCAATGTTTGCTGCAATATTTGTGCTCGTAATTTTACCTTGGTTAGATACTTCCAAAGTTAGATCAACTGTTTTCAGACCTATATACAAACAGTTCTACTGGTTTTTAGTTGCCGATGTATTAATACTTGGTTATGTGGGAGCAATGCCAGCGGAGGGCTTATACTTATTAATAGCAAGAGTGGCAACAGCATATTACTTTGCACATTTTTTAATAATCTTACCTTTCTTAGGTTTGAAGGAAAAAACCACTCCATTACCGCTAAGTATAACTGAACCAATTTTAGGTGGATCGCCAGATATGGCAATGGCTAGAAATAATTCTAACTATAAAGAAAAACTGTGAGAAAATTAATAAAATTATCTTTTTTTTTAATTTTAGTTTCATCTTTATTTTTTACAAAAGCAAATGCAGCGGGAGAACAGCATGATCTATTAGAGGTAGATTGGTCTTTTAAAAGCTTCTTTGGAAAATTTGATAGAGCTTCCCTTCAAAGAGGATATCAGGTTTACACAGAAGTTTGTGCTTCGTGCCATTCACTTAAACATTTAAGTTATAGAAATCTTGCAGAAAAGGGTGGACCAGAGTTTACAGAGCTTGAAGCCAAAGCAATTGCCTCAAATTTTGAAGTAACAGATGGACCAAATAGTGACGGAGAAATGTTTGAAAGACCAGCCAAATTGTCAGATAAATTTGTAATGCCTTATGCAAATGTTCAAGAAGCAATTGCAGCAAATGGTGGAGCATATCCCCCAGATATGTCAGTTCTTGTAAAAGCTAGAAAAGGTGGAGCAAATTACATTTATTCAGTCTTAATGGGCTATGATGAGCCACCAGCAGGTATGGAACTAGATGATGGTGTTTATTACAACAAATATATGTATGGTAATAAAATTAAAATGTCATCTCCTTTAGATGATGACATTGTAGAGTACGCTGATGGAACAAAAGCAACAGTAGATCAAATGGCTAAGGATGTAACAACATTTTTACAATGGACTGCAGAACCTCACTTAGAAACAAGACACAAACTAGGTTTTAGGGTAATAATATATTTATCTGTTTTAACAATTTTAGTTTATTTCACTATGAAAAAAATCTGGTCACGTATTGAAACGAAAGTTTAAAATATCTCCGTCATTAACTATATATTCTTTGCCTTCCAATCTCATTTTTCCAGCTTCTTTAGATTTTAACCACCCTTGATTATTTAAAAAATCTTCATAAGCAATTGTTTCAGCTCTAATAAATCCTTTCTCAAAGTCGGAATGAATTTCTCCTGCAGCATTTGGAGCTGTAGAGTCCTTTGTAATAGTCCAAGCTCTTGTCTCCTCTGGTCCAGATGTAAAAAAAGTTTGTAAGGATAAAAGTTCATATCCTTTTCTTATTAATGAATTAAGTCCCGTCTCTGACATATTGATCATTTTCATATAATTTTTTTTTTCATTTTCATCTTCTAATTGGTTTATCTGATTTTCTATATCTGCAGAAATTACCAATGTGTTTTTTTCATCAAATTTTTTTATAAAGTCCTCAGTATATTTATTACCTAACTTAATACTCTCCTCGTCTACATTGCACACGTAAAGTTTTGGTTTAGTACTAAGAAGTCCGCTATTTTTTAAAAGTTTTGTATCAAATTTATTTGTGATAAGTGTTAAATCTCCATCCTCATCGATTATCTTTTGGGCTTCCTGAAGTAATTTAAGCTCTTCAATATTAACATTTTTTTTATTCTTTTTATCAAGTCTCTTTTGAATTGACTCTAAATCAGCTAACTTCATTTCGGTTTCTATAATTTCCAAATCTCTGACAGGATCAATGGTTGGGTTAACATTTTGAATGTCATCCGAGTCAAAACATCTGATCATATGAATAATGGCATCAACTTCTCTGATGTGGGATAAGAATTTATTACCTAATCCCTCTCCTTTAGAGGCTCCTTTAACAAGACCAGCGATATCAACAAATGAGATTGTAGTGTTAATTTTTTTTTTTGAAATTGAAATTTTAGCTAGTTTGTCAAGTCTTTCATCTGGAACTGCTACAATGCCAATATTTGGATCAATTGTGCAAAAAGGAAAATTTTCTGCTTGTGCTTTATTAGAGTTTGTTAAAGCGTTAAACAAAGTAGATTTACCAACATTTGGCAATCCAACGATTCCACATTTAAAACCCATTTAATTGTTGTTAACAGTGCTAGAAAATAAATCTAATTTTTTATCAATCAATATAGTTAAAGACTCTATTATATTACTTGTTATTGAGTCTAAATGAACTTGTTCATCTTCATTAAAGTCGTTTAGCACATAATCAGAGACAGATATTTTATTTTCTGGCTTTCCAATGCCAATACGAACTCTTGAATATTCCTTGCCTATAAATTTGTCAATTGATGCTATTCCATTATGACCTGCACTTGATCCACCAAACTTTGCTTTAATTTTTCCAAATTCAATATCTAGATCATCATGAAATACAATCACATCTTCTGCATCTATTTTGAAGTATTCAAGTAGCTCTCTAATACAAATTCCTGAATTATTCATAAATGTGAGAGGTTTAATTGCATATATTTTCTTATCACCAATATTCCCAGTAGTTAATAATCCCTTAAACTTTGGTTTTTGCTTAGATAATCCGAATTTTTGGTTAATCGCGTCCACAATCTTAAAACCAATGTTATGTCTATTATTTTGACTATTAGGAGTCGGATTTCCTAAACCAACAAGTAACAACATATCAAATCAAATCTGGAAAAAAAATTTCACTATTTATTATTTTTTATCTGATGAGGATTTATCTTCTTCTTTAGCTTTTTCACCTTCAGCTTTATCACCATCAGTTGAAGTTTTATCACCACCTTCTGCAGTTGCCTCTGTTGCTTCGCTAGCCTCGCCCTCAGCTGCCTCTGCTGGTTTTTCTGGCTCTTTAACTACAGTAGGTGCTGCAACTGTAGCAATCACAAAGTCTCTCCCTTGTATCGTAGGGGTTACATTTTCAGGTAAACTAATTGAAGAAATTTTTATACTTGTACCAATATCTAAACCTTCCAAATCAACAACAAGCTCAGTTGGAATATTTTCTGCTGGACATCTCAGTTCTACCTTACGTCTTACTATATTTAGTACACCTCCACGTTTCAGTCCTGGTGATAGTTCATTGTTTATAAATTTCACAGGTATTTCTAAAATAATTTTTGCACCTTTAACAATTCTCATCAAGTCGAAATGAATAGGCTCATCAGTGACAGTGTCAAAAGCAATACTTCTTGTTAAAACTTTTTGTTCTTTTCCATCTAAATTAATAGAAATTACGTTAGATAAAAAATTTTCTTTATTTATTAAATTTTTTAACTCTTTAGTTGTAATTGAGATTTTTTCATTTGGCTGTTCTCCACCATAAACTATACCTGGGACATTACCTTTACTTCTTAAGTCGTTGACTTGACCTTTAGTTTTTGTATCTCTTATTGTTGCCTGAATTGTGCTCATAAATTGCAGGTTTTATACCGCAGTTTGGTAATTTTACAAGATTTATTTAAATAGATCTGAAACAGATGTTGAATTAGAAATCCTTTTAATAGCTTCAGCCAACAATATTGATATAGATAATACTTCAATATTTCTTACTTTTTTAAGTTTGTCTGAACTATCAATACTATCTGTAATAACTAAGTTTTTAATTTTTGAACTTTTTATCTTATTAACCGCATCACCACTAAAAACTCCATGAGTTGCATATACGTGAACTTCTTTTGCACCTCTTTTTACTAAAGCGTCCGCCGCATTAACAATTGTTCCTCCAGAATCAATTATATCATCTGTTAAAATACAAATTTTGTTTTTAACATTTCCAATAACATTCATAACTTGCGATTTTCCAGGACTAGGTCTTCTTTTGTCTACAATTGCTAATCCAACATCTAATTTTTTTCCTAAAGCTCTTGCCCTTTCAACTCCTCCCACATCAGGTGCAACACAAATTATATTATTACTTTTAATTTTCCTTTTAATATGCTTTGCAAAGATTGGTGTAGCAAAAAGGTTATCAACTGGAATATCAAAAAAACCTTGAATTTGACCAGCATGTAAATCTACTGTTACCACTCTGTCAGCTCCTGCATTTGTAATTAAGTTTGATACTAATTTTGCAGAAATAGAAGTTCTCGGTACAACCTTACGATCTTGTCTCGCATACCCAAAATATGGAATTACTGCAGTGATATTTTTTGCAGATGATCTTTTAAGTGCGTCTATGCAAAGAAGTAATTCCATCAGGTTATCATTTGCTGGAGAGGATACAGATTGAATTATAAAAATACTATTTCCTCTTATATTTTCATTAATCTCAATATAAATCTCACCATCTGCAAATTTTCTAATACTGGTATTTACTAATTTATTTTTTAGATTTTTAGAAATTTTATTACTTAGCTGTTTATTGCTATTTCCAGTGAGAATCTTCATTTTTTGAGAATATCTTATTTAATCATAATTACAGAAATATTTCTACCATAATCATTTAATTTATTTTTAATTGATCTCCTAGCACTGAAAAAGTTGTTACTTCGTAAATATGTATCTTTTTTGATAATTTCAATGTTTTTAACTCCAAATTTCAGAAGTTGCTCTTTAATATAATCTGTTAAACTGAAATAAATTTTATTTCTTTTGGTTTTAAAAAATTTTTTATTAGATCTTTCTTGTTTAATAAATTTATACAAGAAATCATTTCTTACCTCATAGCTATCTTTTCCTATACAAGGTCCAATTACAACTATTAAATTATTAAAATTACTACCACTTGACGAAAATTTTCTTAATGTAGTAGATACTATTTTTTTGTATGCTCCTTTCCATCCTGCATGTAGCGCACTAATTAAATTATTAACCGGGTCATATATAAAAACAGGAGCACAATCGGCTGTCAAAATTCCTAAAGCGATACCTTTTTTATTTGTTACTAATGAGTCACCTTTTAATTTTTTTTTTGGAATTTTACTTATTTTATAAACATTATTACTATGAATTTGATCTAATAATACGAGATTATTTTTATTACAGCCAATTTTTTGGCAAACTTTTTTTATATTTTTCTTAACATCTCTAGTTTTATCTTCAGATCCTATACCACAATTTAAACCTTTATAAATACCTTTTGAGACACCTCCAATTCGATTAAAAAACCCATGTCTTATCATTTTAAACTTAGAAAGTTTTTTTGATTTAAACATTATTCAAAGCCAAAAAAATTATTATTTTTATTTTTATATCCAAAAATTACTTTAAAGAGGCTACCCATTTGTTTTTTTTCTAGTAGCCGAGACAAAGTTTCTTTCATATATATCTGCTCTTTATTAGTCTTTTTTTTCTGTAAAATCTGCGCTCTTTCAACTATACCCATTCTTTCTAGAAAAAACCTTTGTGTGACTACTTTTTTTACTTTAAGATTATTTTTAAGGAAATACTCTTTTAATAAATTAAAATTTACTAGTGAAGTTATATCTGCTTTACCAAGATTTTTTAACATTATCTCAGTTGAAATTTTTTTATTACCCATCACTGCCTGAATTGTATTTGAATTATTACTATTCAAATAACCGTAATCTATAAGTAAAATACCCCCAGAAAGTTTATTTATTTTCTTTATTATTGGATTTAACTCTATTAATCCCTTTTTAGGAAATTCAATAAATTTAAGTTTTTTTAATGTTCCAAAAGTCATTATTTGAGCAAAATCTTTTTTGTTACTTCTTATAAACTTTTCACTAATATCAATATCATCTGTCACTGAATAACATTTTTCAAATAACTCATTATTTATATTCGAAAACTGTTTAATTGGTATTGCATCAAAAAACTCGTTACCAAAAAAAATAACTGGTCCCTTTTTTATTGAGTTAAAGTTTTTGATCCATTTTATTCGGTTATTATCTATATTTTGCTTTTGTAATTTTTTTAAAAATAAACTTTTCTCATATAAGTAAATTTTTATAGCTTTATTTAATTCTGGAAACTGTTTTAAGGTACTAATTATAACTTTAGTTAAACTTCCATCTCCTGGTCCAAGTTCTACAAAATTAAATATTTTAGGTTTACCCATTTTTTCCCAGGCAGAAATCAACCATATGCCTATAATTTCTGAGAATAGGTTTGAAATAGTAGGAGATGTTATAAAGTCTCCATTTTTGCCAAATGGATCCTTGCTAGAATAATAACCTATTCCAGGTTCATATAGAATTTTTTCAATAAAATCATCTACAGGTAAAGGTTTTTTTGACGTAATTTTAAATTTTTTGAGATTTGGTTTCATCATTTCTTTTAAAATAAATTAAAAACCCACATAAAATCATTATGGCGCTTAAAAGTATTCCCATACTTACATGTCCAAATAAATATCCAATTTGTATATCTGGCTCTCTAAAAATTTCAGAGGTAATTCTAAAACATCCATAAAGTATTAAGAACATGAATGAACAAGTTCCAATTTTATAATTTTTATTAAAAAAAATTAAATTCATTAAAATAAACAAAATAATACCTTCTAAAAATGCTTCATATAACTGAGAAGGATGTCTTAATTTATCATCATACTTAGGAAATAAAACTCCCCAATTAGAATTTGTAACTTTTCCAACTAATTCTCCATTTATAAAATTTGAAATCCTACCAAATAAAATACCTATTGGTGCTGTAATAGATACTAAATCTAAAAAAATAAAAATATCTTTTTTATTCTTTTTTGAAAATAAATAACTAGTAATTATTATACCAATTAAACCCCCATGAAATGACATGCCTCCGTTCCATATCATAAAAATTTCAACTGGATTATTCAAAAAATAAGTAAAATTATAAAAAAATACATACCCTAGCCTTCCTCCAATGATAATTCCAATTATTAAATATGAAATATAATCTTCAAATAATTTTTGAATTATATCATCTTTAATTAGTATTTTTTTACAATATGCCCAGCCAAAAATAATACCAAAAATATATGCTAGTGAATACCACCTGATACTTAAAGAGAATATTTCAAAAGCTACTGGGTCAAAATTATTAGTAAACATTTGTAAAATTTATTATAAGTTATTAAATATAATTTTAGTAAATAATTATTATGTCAAAATCAAGATTCGTATTCGATAAATTTGCAAAACTAATTGAACAAGGTCTGATTAATTACAAAGATATATCCGATGAAGTAATTTCAATACTAAAATCAAAGCGAGATGAAATTGTATTTAAAATGAAACTAGCAAGTAAAGAAGAAGTAGATATTTTGAACAAGAGAATTAGCAATCTTGAAAAAAAATTAGCAGAAAAAAAGAAAAGAAAAAAAACTAGTAAGGTAAAGAAATAGTTACTTTCAAACCACCTAATTTTGACTTATTAAAGTTAATATCTCCACCATGAGACTTTATAATATCAGATGATATAGATAATCCTAAACCAACACTTGATTTTGACTTAGATCTACTTTTATCAATTTTATAGAATGGTTTGGTAATATTTTGAAATTCTGATTTTTTAATTCCAGGGCCGTCATCATCAATTGATATGAGAATGGTTGAATTTTTTTTTTCTAAATTTACTGATATTTTTTCTCCATACTTAATTGAATTATCTATTAAATTATTGATACACCTCGTGATTAAATTTCTTCTTCCATTGAAATATGTGTTTTTCTTTATTTTTTTCTGAATATTTTGATTTTCATACTTAAGAATAATTTCGTCCAAAAGTTCTGATATATTAAAAGTTTCAGTTTTATCTTTAGCACCTGTACTTGCAAACTGAAGGTATTCATTTAGCATTTTTTCCATTTCATCTACATCCTTTGATATTTTTTCTGAAAGTTGTTTGTCCTTAATAACAGCAAGTTGTAGTTTAATTCTTGTAAGAGGTGTTCTTAAATCATGACTTATTCCAGATAGCATCTCAGATCTTTGATTTAAATGTCTTAGAATTCTTTTTCTCATCTTTTCAAATTCCAGACCTGCTTTTCTTATTTCCAAAGCTCCTGATGGCCTAAATTCCTCAACATCCTCACCTCTACCAAACCTTTCTGATGCTTGAGCTAATTTTGTTATAGGTCTAGTTTGATTTTTTAAGAAAATCATCGCTACTGCTATCATCAAAATTGCTGGAACAGTTATCCAAAAGGCAAATATTCTGATAGAGGATGCTTGTATTCTTTCTTTTGGAAAAAAAATTTGCAAAACTCCATCTCTAAATTTTATTCTTAAATCTACAACTTCCTTGTATGAAATAGTATTAAACCAATGTTGACCGATTTTAGGTTTCAATTCTCTTCTTAAAGTCCTATCCATAGGACTAAACCATCTTTCAACTTTTATGTCTGGTAATTTTTCATTGTCTAAAAACCTTACTGAAAAGCTAAAATTTTTATTGTAAAGGTCGGTAACTATTTTTTTATTATATTCATTTTCATTGTTATAAATGTCGATAATAGTAACTATTTCACTCACTAGCGCTTTTGTTAAGCCTTTATTAGTTTTAATCCATAAACTGTCAAAAAAAACTAAAGAGATTGTAATTTGTAAAATTAATATAGGGACAGCAACAATTAGTAATCCTCTATAAAATAATCTTTTAGGCAACATGTTCTTTAAAATTCTACTCAATCCAAAGGACATAACCTTCTCCTCTTATGGTTTGCAAGTATTTAGGACTTTTAGGAGTTTCTTCAATCTTTTTTCTTAATCTAGTAACAATAACATCTATTGATCGTTCTTTACTTAAATCTATTAAATTTGCAATTTCATCTCTTGTAAAAATTTTGCCAGGAAAATTTATCATTTTTTCTAAAATTAGTTTTTCTGTGTTATTTATTTTTAGTCTTTGGTCATCTTTAAATATAAATAGCTTTTTTAGGTCTATTTTTATATTGCCAAATTCAATAACTCTTTTTATTTCTAGTGATTTAGTTTTGTTTAAAATATTATTTATTCTTAAAATTAATTCCTTTGGTTCAAAAGGTTTTGTCAAATAATCATCTGCACCTACTTCAAGTCCTTCAATTCTTTCAGATGGCTCTCCCTTAGCTGTCAATAATAAAATTGGTGTATTAATTTTTTTTTTATGATCCTGAGTAAATTCTAGTCCAGTTTTTCCTGGCATCATAATATCTAGTACTATTAAGTCAAATTTAACGACTTTAGTCTTTTCAAAAGCATCATTTGAATCTTTGGCAGTTGAAACAAGATAATTATTTTGGTTTAAATATTCTTTTACTAAATCTCTTATTCTATCATCATCATCTACAATTAATATATGGGCTTTAAAATTTTTCATTAATAATTTTTTTAAGTACTTTATCAAAACTTATAACATCGTTAGAATCTGAACTTAAAAATGCATCATAAATTCTTTTCTTTTGTGCAGAAAAAATTTCATCAAATATTTTTTTTCCTTCTTCAGTTAAATATACATGCTTTACTCTTGTATCTATTTCATCTCTTTTAAATTCTATAGCATTAATCTCTACCAAATCATTGAGAACTCTATTTAAACTTTGTTTAGTGACCTTAAGCTTTCTTAATAAACTAGAAATAGTTATACCTTCATACAGAGATATAAGGTGAATTACTTTATTGTGAGCAGTTCCTAGAGCATGTTTATCCAAAACCTTTTTAGCATCAGCGACAGTTTCTCTATATCCATTGAATATTTTTTCGATATATTCCTTTAATTGATGATCTTTTAAATATAAAAGTTTTTTCATAATGGTAAGTTATATTGACATATTATATATACAAAGATATTTTTTCTAAAAAATAAATCAAATGATACCTTACGATAAAAGAGACGGAAAAATTTGGTACAATGGTGATCTTGTTGAGTGGCAGGATGCAAAGCTGCATGTCATTAGTCATGGACTGCACTATGCAAGTTTAGTTTTTGAGGGTGTTAGAGTGTATGATGGTGAAATTTTTAAGCTACAAGAACATACAGATAGATTATATCATTCGGCGAAAAGAATGGATATGAACATTCCTTACACAAAAGAAGAAATTAACAAAGCTTGCAATCAAATAATTAAAATACAAAACGTTCAGAATGGTTACGTAAGACCTTTTGCTTGGCGAGGAAGTGAAATGATGGGTGTCTCAGCTCAAAAAACAAAAATTAATGTTGCAATCGCTACTTGGGAGTGGGGTGACTATTTCGACCCTAAGTTGAAAACTGAAGGAATTAAATTAAATATTTCTAACTGGAGACGACCAGCACCAAATACTATACCGTGGGATAGTAAAGCAGCAGGTTTATACATGATTTGTACACTTTCTAAGCATGAAGCAGAGAGACAAGGATATAGTGAATCCTTAATGTTAGATCATGAAGATAATGTTGCAGAGTCAACAAGTGCAAATATATTTTTTAAAGATAAAAATGGAGAACTTCATACCCCAATTCCTGATTCATTTTTAAATGGTATTACAAGACAAACTGTAATTGAATTAGCTAAATCAAAAAATATTAAAGTTCACGAAAGAAAAATTAAACCAGATGAATTATCTAGTTTTGAAGGATGCTTTTTAACTGGCACAGCTGCTGAAATTACACCAATATCACAAATTGCAGAAAACAATTACAAAGTTTGTGATGCTATTTTAGACTTATTGTCTAGCTATGGAAAACTAGTAAGAAAAAAAAGAGCTGCTGCTTAACTTTTATTATCTTCAGATATTGCATGGTCAATACCTTTTCTTAAATATTCATATCCAGTATATAAAGTAAGAAAAGCAGAAAGCCATAATAAAATTATGCCAATTGTTTGAGCATTATAGTCTTGAAAATTAATTATTTTATTTCCTGTTTCACCAGTTAGTAAAATAGAAATTGAAAACATTTGAAGAAATGTTTTTACTTTTGCTAAACTTGAGACAGGAAGTTTAACTCTTCCTTTTGCTAAAAATTCTCTTAAACCAGAAATTAATACTTCTCTTGTAAGTATTATTATTGCAGCAATAACCTCATAGTTTTTAATAGTTCCATCCATGACGAGCAATATTAATGCAGTAGCTACTATAATTTTATCAGCAATTGGGTCTAATAATTCGCCAAGTTTGGACTCCTCCTTGAACATTCTTGCTAATAATCCGTCCAAAAAGTCTGTAAATGAAGCAATGACAAATAAACCAAACGGAATTATATCTCCATAAAATCCTGGTAAATAAAAAGTAAAAACAAATATAGGAACAATAATAATTCTACCTATTGTTAGATAATTTGGAATTTTGATTTTCATTCGTGAAAGAAATTATATATCTTTTTGGCAACTTTTTCTTCAACTCCTTCAACTGTTTTGATCTCATCCAAGCTAGCTGATTCAACAGCTCTTGCTGATCCAAAGTGATTTAAAAGAGCTCTTTTTCTTATCGATCCTATTCCATCAATTTGATCAAGTAAAGACTTACTAATACCCTTTTTTCTCTTAGCTCTATGAGCGCTTATTGCAAATCTATGGGACTCATCTCTCAATCTTTGTAAGAAAAAAAGAGTAGGATCATTCTTTTCAAATTTAAACTCTTTACCATTATGAAAAAAGGTTTCATTACTACTATTTCTAAATTTACCTTTTGCAATTGCGATCATTGGAATATCATGTAAACCTAATTCATTAAGTGTTTCTCTAGCTACTGAGTATTGTCCTTTCCCTCCGTCAACTATTACTAGGTCTGGCATTGTTAAATAATTGTCTTTTTCTTGAACAGCTCTTTTAAATCTTCTATTTAAAACTTCTCGCATCATTCCATAATCATCTTGTTCATTCTTTTTAATCTTAATATTAAATTTTCTATATCTTTTTTTTATAAAACCTTCCTCACCATATGTAATTAGTGCGCCTACACTATTAGTTCCCTGAATATGACTATTGTCATAAACCTCAACTAAATTAATATTATTTTCTAAATCAAATTTTTTAGAAACATTATCAAAAAGTTCTTTATTATTTTGGCTCTCATAAATTTTTCTATTTAAACTATCTTTTGCATTTTTGAGTGCTTGATTTATAACTTTTAATTTAGATCCTTTTTTTGCTACTGATATATTTATTTCTTTATTCTCCTTTTGTGAAAGTGTTTTTTCAATTAAAACTTTTTCTTTAATATCTTCACTTAAGATTATTGAGCTTGGTACACTTTTGTTTTCATAGAATTGTGATACGAAAGAATTAAGAATTTCTTTTATGTTATCATCTGGATCATGTTTTGGAAAAAAGGCTTGATTACCCCAGTTTTGTTTTGATCTGTAGAAAAAAACTTGTATGCAAGTTTTTCCAGACTCTTTGTAGCCAGCTATAACATCTGCTTCTACTAAATTAGCTTCATTAATTCTTTGTGATGACTGAATAATATTTAAAGACTTTATTCTATCTCTTAATATCGCAGCTTTTTCAAAATCTAAATCAGAACTTGCTTTTTCCATCTGACCTGACAAATTCTTTTGTATCTTTCTTGATTTACCAGATACGAATTCAATTGCACTATCTACTGATAGTTTATAATCATTTTTTTCAATATAACCAACGCAAGGCCCAGAACATCTCTTAATTTGATAAAGTATACAGGGTCTTTCTCTTTTTTTAAATACAGTATCGTCACAAACTCTTAGCTGAAAAATTTTCTGGATCATTTTGATTGTCCAGTTTGCAGAGCCAGCAGAGGCAAAAGGTCCAAAATAAAAGCCCTCTTTAGTTTTTTTTCCTCTATGACGTCTAATCTGAGGCCATTTATCTTCAATACCAATAAAAATGAATGGAAACGATTTATCGTCTCGTAAAAGTATATTGAATTTAGGTTTGTATTTTTTTATTAAGTTTGCCTCTAGGAGAAGTGCCTCACTCTCATTTGAAGTACTTGTGATTTCAATTTTCCTTGTTTGAGATAGCATTCTCTCAGTTCTAATAATGTGATTTTTCTCTGAAACATAACTCTTTAATCTGTTGGGTAAATTTTTTGCTTTACCAACATAAAGTATTACATTTTTTTCATTTAACATCCTGTATACACCAGGAAGTTTGGGTATAAGTGGTAGCTCTTTTTTAATTGCCTCTTTGCCTATATCAGAACTTATCATGACTTCTTTTTTTTGAAATTTGAATACCTACTGAAGAACAATCTTTCATAATTTCTAATTTCTCAATTTGAAGGCTAATTTTATCAATTCTTTTATCTTTGAATAGCTCATCGAATACATCTTCCGCTAATGTTTCAAGAAAATTATAGTGTTTATTTTTAACAAGTTTTTTTATTAATCTTACAATTTTTGAATAATTTACTATTGATTTTATATCCCTATCATTTGAAGGTTTTTTATCTTCGTAGTTTACTTCTAAATCAAATTTAATTTTTTGGGGAGCCTCTTTTTCAAAATCAAAATATCCAAGTTTCAAATTTAAAATAAGTTCTTTAATAAGTACTTTTTTTTCGTAATTGAAAAGTTTTTTATTTTTATCTATCTTAACAATTTTTAAATTATTTCTTTTCATATTCTCGATTCTATATATTCTAATATAACTGGATTGTAATATTGAAAACAGGTTGCCTGATCCATACTATGTCCATCTTTAACTTTAAATTTATCTGATTTTTGTTTCCCTAATTTAAAACATTTTTTTCCATCAATTGTGTAATCTTTAGATATCACGACTCTTTTCATGCCATCAATTTGATCCAACCAATCAGAAGTCAATCCTTCAAAAGGGTCTTTTGGATGAGTAAAAGCCAATAATGGAACTTTTAAATTATTTAATATTTCATCATTATACTGTGCCCTTAATTCGTATTGTGCAGGTTTCTTTTCTTTAAATTTTGCCAAACCTGCATCTACTCCTAATTTTGCTACCTTATACTTCTTGCTTAATCTATCAAAGCACGCTTGCATATAGGCTATTCCTCCTCCAGCTTTATCAGGATGTCTTGAAAAGAATAGTAGTGTTGTTAATCCACCGCAAGAATGTCCAGTGACAAATATTTGTTTTCTAGGAACACCAAAAGAAACGAGTTTTTCTATCAACTGTAAATTTTGTTCTACTCTTTTATCTAATTTTGACTTGCCCTCATATGGTTTTTTTGAAAACCACCACTTTTTTCCCATGTCACCTGCAATTTTATGCGCACACAAATTATAAAGCATGATTTTTTTTCCATTTATTTCTTCATCTATTAATGAAACACGGTTTCTAATTTGGTCAATAGATGTACAAAAGTTTTGTTTTCCATCAAAATTACTTTGACCATGATTATTGATTAAAATTATCTTATTATCTGGATCTTCAATTGTAGATAATTTTGTTACTTTAAATTTCTTTGATAAAAATCCGTCTTTCTTAATATTATGACTGTCTGCTAATGAAGATGATATTGTCAGAATAAACACTGATAAAAATAAACATAAACTTTTCATTCTTTCCCCTCCATTATATCTGGAGTTTGCCAATTTAAGCTTTGTCCACTATCAATAGCTAAGACTTGTCCTGTAATAGATATATTTTTTATAAAAAAATCAACTGCATTGCATACTTGGTCAACATCTACTTGTCTCTTTAGAGGTGTAGCCATGTATTGTTTTTTAAAATGCTTTTCACTTTGTCTCTTATTTTTAATTGTAGGACCAGGTGCAATTCCATTAACTCTTATATTTGGTGCTAAGCTCATTGCACTAGTCTTGGTTAAAGTATAAAGACCTGTTTTACTGATAGTATAAGAAAAAAAGTATGGTGTTAGTTTAAATACTCTTTGATCAATTATATTAATGATATTGTTATTTTTTGCTCTAATATTTTTAGCAAATTCTTTAGATAGAAGAGCAGGTGTTCTTAAATTAGTTCTTAAGTGATACCCCCAACTATCAGTTGTAAAATTCTCTAATTTATCGTTTTCAAAAAGTGATGCATTATTTATTAGACAGTCAAAATATTTAAGTTTATTTTTTGCAAACTTAATAATTTTATTTACATCTTTTTCTATACTTAGATCCCCTTTGACTAAATAAACTTTTGTACCATTTTGTGATAGTTCTTTTTTAAGATTTTCTGCCTTTATTTTCGATTTATTAAAATGAATAACAATTTCTATTCCTTTGCCAGAAAGCTTTCTAGCTATAGCAGCTCCAATTCTTGTAGCTCCACCTGTAATAATTATTTTATTTGCTTCCATTTTTTCTTACCTTTTTGAGCTCTTGTACCTGGCATGCCCATGGTAGATCTTCCTTTTGGATAGATTTTATTTTTCAAATTGTATTGTTTTACTTTTGGGTTAAGTGTAACCTCTAGTTCAGTACTTTCAAGTTTTCTAATTTCATCTCTTATTTTGGCCGCTTCCTCAAATTCAAGGTTTGTAGCTGACTCTTTCATTTTCCTGTTAAGTGCTTTGATATGTTTCTTTAAATTACCACCAACATTTGCTCCTGTACCAATTGTAACATAATCTTTTTCATAGACGCTCTCCAGTACATCGCTAATCTCTTTTTTAACAGTAGAAGCACTAATTTTATTTTTTTTATTGTATTCAAGTTGAATATTTCTTCTTCTTTCAGTTTCTTTTATTGCCTTTTTTATACTTTTGGTCTCTTTGTCAGCATACAAAATAACTTTACCATCTAAGTTTCTAGCTGCTCTTCCTATTGTTTGAATTAAGGATGTTTCAGATCGAAGAAATCCTTCTTTATCAGCATCTAATATTCCAACTAAGGCACATTCAGGGATATCAAGTCCTTCCCTTAATAGGTTAATACCAACTAAAACATCAAAAACACCTAGCCTTAAGTCTCTCATAATTTCTATTCTCTCAAGTGTATCTATGTCTGAGTGCAAATATCTTACTTTGATACCATTTTCATGCAGGTATTCTGTCAGATCTTCAGCCATTTTTTTAGTTAATGTCGTGACTAATACTCTATAATTTTTCTCGATAGTCTTTTTGCATTCATGCATTAGATCATCGACTTGATTTTTAGCAGGTTTGATTTCAACTGGTGGATCTATTAGTCCAGTAGGTCTTATTACCTGATCTATAAATTTTCCTTTTGTTTGTTCTAACTCCCATGGACCAGGTGTAGCAGAGACGAAAACTGTTTGAGTTCTCATCATGTCCCATTCCTCAAATTTTAATGGTCTATTATCCATACATGACGGAAGTCTAAATCCGTACTCTGCCAAAGTACTTTTCCTTGATCTGTCTCCTTTAAACATTCCATTTAATTGAGGTACCGTGACGTGACACTCATCAACAAATATTAGTGTATTGTCAGGAAAATATTCAAACAAAGTGGGAGGGGGCTCGCCAGGTTTTCTTCCTGATAAAAATCTTGAATAGTTTTCAATGCCAGCACATGAACCTGTTGCTTCTATCATTTCAAGATCAAATTTTGTTCTCTCTTCTAATCTTTGAGCCTCAAGCAATTTATTTTGTTCTTTATGTTTTTTAAGTGTTATTTCTAACTCTTTTCTTATATTAATTACTGCCTGTTCGATTGTAGGTTTTGGAGTTATATAGTGACTGTTAGCGTAAACTTTAACTAAATTTAATTCTCTCACAAGATCACCTGTTAAAGGATCAAATTCCTCAATTTTCTCAAGTTTATCTGCAAATAAACTTAGTCTCCAAGCTCTATCCTCCAAGTGAGAAGGGAAAATTTCTAAATATTCACCTCTAGCTCTAAATGTTCCTCTATAAAAATTCTGGTCATTCCTTTTATATTGAAGCGCAATTAAGGATTTGATTATTTGTTCTCTATTATAATCATAATTTTTTTGAAGAGTTAAAGTCATTTTACTATAAGCTTCAACTGATCCTAATCCATAAATGCAGGATACACTTGCAACAATTAGCACATCATCTCTTTCTAGAAGTGATCTAGTAGCTGAGTGTCTCATCCTATCTATTTGTTCATTTATAGATGCTTCCTTTTCTATATATGTGTCTGACCTTGGTACATATGCTTCTGGAGTATAATAATCATAATAGGACACAAAATATTCAACAGCATTATCTGGAAAAAACCCTTTCATCTCACCATAGAGTTGGGCAGCAAGGGTTTTATTTGGTGCAAGTATTAGGGCAGGCCTGTTTGTTTCTTCAATAACTTTAGCCATAGTGAAGGTTTTACCTGATCCAGTAACACCTAATAAAACTTGATTAAACTCGTTCTTCTTAGCGCCTTTTACTAAATTTTTAATAGCTTCTGGTTGGTCACCAGCTGGCTTAAAATCTGATTTAATTTTGAATTTCTTTCCACCTTCAAGTTTTCCACCAATTTTTGGATTTTTACTTTGAATATCTGTAATTAAATCTTGATAAGTATTTTCCATATATTAAATAAAGTAATAGAATATAAACAATTTTCAATGAGCATAATATCAAACAGTTTAAAAAGAATTAAACCTTCACCAACGATAGCAGTCACTCAGAAAGCAAGAGAATTGAAAGCTGCAGGTAAAGATGTAATTGCTTTGGGCGCAGGTGAACCTGATTTTGACACACCTAACAATATAAAAAAGGCAGCAGTTAAAGCAATTAGAATAGGGGATACTAAATATACGCCAGTTGATGGAACACCTGCAATTAAAAATGCAGTAATTAAAAAGTTTAAAAGGGAAAATAACTTAACTTATACCTCAGACCAGATAACAGTAGGTACTGGTGGAAAACAAGTTTTGTATAATGCTTTTGTAGCAACATTAAATAAAGGTGATGAAGTTATTATTCCAGCCCCGTTTTGGGTATCTTACCCAGATATGGTTTTGCTAGCTGGGGGGAAACCAAAATTTATAAAATGTGGAGAAGAAGATGGATTTAAATTAACGCCTACCAAACTTAAAAAAGCTATTACAAAAAAAACCAAATGGATAATTTTAAATTCCCCTTCAAACCCAACTGGTGCGGCTTATACAAAAAAAGAAATAATTAATTTAGGAAATATATTATTAGAAAATAAGAATATTTTAATTTTGAGTGACGATATTTATGAGCATGTAAAATTTGATAATTTTAAATTTTTTACAATTGCACAGTTAAGGAAACTTAAAGATAGAACACTTACAATGAATGGGGTAAGCAAAGCATATGCAATGACTGGTTGGAGAATTGGTTATGCAGCTGGTCCTAAAAATATCATAGCTGCAATAAGAAAAATCCAGTCGCAATCGACTTCTAATCCATCATCTATAAGTCAGGCAGCTGCCGTTGAAGCTTTGAACGGAACTCAGAGCTTTATTAGAAAAAGAGCTAAATCCTTTAGTGACAGAAGAAATTTTGTTGTGAATTATTTAAATAGTATTCCAGGGATTACTTGTTTAATGCCAAAAGGCGCGTTTTATGTTTTCCCAAGTTGTAAAGCGTTAATTGGAAAAAAAACAAAAATAAAAAATGATACAGATTTTGTACAAAAACTTCTTGAAAAACAGAATGTAGCTGTAGTCCAAGGTTCTGCATTTGGACTTGATGGTTATTTTAGAATTTCATACGCAACATCAATGAAAAAATTAAAGATTGCTATGGATCGAATTAAGCGTTTTTGTGAAAGTTTAGGCTAAATTTAGTCTAATTACTGATTTTGCTGCATCAACTACTGAAACTTCTGGTTCTATAAATTTCATTTCAAGAATTTCTTCAGAATAAGTTGAGTTTGTCTGCATTCTAAGTCCTAGATCAGGAACCAAATTTTTTGCACTTGAGTCTATATAACTTATAATTTTAACCATAAAATTAGGTAATTCTTTTTTAGGAAGTTTTTTTGCATGACTTGGAATATTTTCAGCCATTATTTTTGACAATTCTAGTATAGATCTTACTCCGGACCCAACAATTAATCTTCTACCTTTAGCTTTCTTATTATTTAAAGATAAAACATGTGCTTTAGCAATATCTTTAACATGAGATATCATGACTGAAAATTTTGGAGCCGCTGGGTATTTACCCTGAAGTAATTGTTTAATATATTCCATTGATGTACAATTTTTCTCATTCAAAAAGTCTCCCAAGACAAAACCAGGGTTGATACATGTGAGTTTATTTTTAATACCTTTACTTTCCATAAGTTCCCAAGCAGCTATTTCGGCTCTGGTTTTAGATACAAAATAATCTGTAGTTTTATCCCATTCTAAATCTGTCCAATCATTTTCACCAAATGTATAAGGGTTTGTTCTATTTGGTTTTCTATACATGCAAACTATAGATGAAGTTTTTACGATATGTTCTACATTTGCATTTATTCCAGCATTTAAAACTCTTAAAGTTCCATCTTTTGCAGCTGGAGTAAGTGACTCTCTGTCATTTGAAACTTTCAATGGAAAAGGAGAGGCAACATGAATGATATATTTACAACCTTTTGCAGCTTCATTCCAACCATCATCTCTTAGCAAATCTAATTCTATAAATGATAATTTCTCAGTTGAAACGTTATTTTCTTCTAATGTTTTTTTAGTTTGTTCTATTGAGTTTTTATTCCTCACCGTGCCTAAAACTTCATAGCCTGAATTCAACAATTCTATAGCTACATGTTTTGCTACAAAACCACTTATTCCTGTTAACAATACCTTATCAATCATTTATATAAAATTTATTTAGTTTTCTTCTTTTTTTCTAAACCAAATAATGGAGAGTTTCTGAACCGTAAAACAAGAATTGCAATAGCTATTAAAACAATAGCGCCAGCTTCATATAATAACACCTCTGGATTAATGGATTTGCCTTGTAAAATTATAAATCTAGAAAGAGCAGTAATCGCGATAAACAATGGAAGTGTAATTTGAATAGATTGACTTTCCCAAAATACTCTTACCATCGCAAGTACCTCCAAGTATAGAAAAAGCAACAATAAATCAGCTAGCGTAACTGTTTGAATAGATATCATTTGATAAACTTCCATACCAAATGCAATTATCGTTGCCACAAGAATTATCACTAAGGCTAATAATTGTATCTGCTTTACAATATTTTCCATTTCTCCCTTATAGATGATATTTAACTAATTTGAAGCCAAATATTTTTCAGCTTCTAACGCAGCCATACAGCCCATTCCTGCTGCAGTTACAGCTTGTCGATAAATTTTATCTTTGACATCTCCAGCAGCATAAACACCTGGAACATTTGTCTCTGTAGAATCACTTTTTGTAATTAGATAACCTGTATTATCCATTTCTAATTGATCTTTAAATAGTGAAGTAGCAGGGTCATGACCAATAGCAATAAATAAACCATCAATTTTTAACTCTGACATTTCGTTAGTTTTAATATTTTTGATTTTTAAACCTTTTACATTTTTTGGTTCTTCATCGCCTATTACTTCTTCAACAACCGAGTCCCAGATAATTTCAATTTTTTTGTTTTCCATTAATTTTTTTTGCAAAAGTTTTTCTGCTCTTAGTTCATTTCTTCTGTGAATTAACTGTACTTTTGAGGCAAATTTTGTAAGAAACATTGCTTCCTCAACTGCTGCATTACCACCACCAACTACTGCAACTGTTTTATCTTTAAAAAAGAAACCATCGCATGTTGCACATGCCGAGACTCCAAATCCTTTAAATTTTTCTTCAGACTCAATATTTAACCATCTTGCTTGTGCACCTGTTGAAATTATAATTGAGTCTGCAGTATATTTTTGCCCACCATCGCCTATTGCTTCAAAAGGTTTAGATTTTAAATTTACAGATTGTATATGATCTTCAACTAAATCTGTTCCCACTGCTTTTGCTTGCTCTCTCATTTGTTCCATTAGCCATGGTCCTTGTATTACATCAGCAAATCCTGGATAGTTTTCAACATCAGTTGTAATTGTAAGTTGACCGCCTGGTTGCATACCTGCAACTAACATTGGTTTCAGCATTGCTCTTGCAGCATAAACAGCTGCAGTGTAACCTGCTGGACCAGATCCAATTATTAACACTTTTGTATGTTTAGTTGGTTTTTCACTCATAGAGGTCTATATAGTTAATAATGAGCAAATTAAAAGGTATTTTATTGACCGAGGGTATGCACGGAATGCTGAGCCAGGTTGAAGGCTTAGCTAAAGCTTTGGATATAGATTTTACTCACCATAAGGTTGAACTAAATAATTTATGGAAGTTAATTCCACCAAAATTTACGCCAATTTCTCAAAGAGTTTATAAAAAAATTAATCAATCAGATTATGATTTAATTATATCTTGTGGAAGAAAAAGTATAATTCCATCTATTCATTTGAAAAGTATTTCAAATAAAAAAGTCTCTAATATTCATATTCAAGACCCAAAAATAAACTTTAATTACTTTGATTTTATAGTTGCACCAGAGCATGATGGAATTAATGGATCTAATGTTATTACTACAAAAGGAGCTCTCCATTACCTTTCAGAAGATGAAATATTAGAGAGTAAGGATTATCTAAACGCTTTCATAAAAAAAGACCATAGAAAAATTTGGTGTTTAATAATGGGTGGACCAACAAAATATTACGACTATTCAACTAAGAATATGAAACATATTTTTTCAATTTTTTATAAACTTTTAAAAAAACATGATTTTCAAATTGTTGTTATCCCATCAATGAGAACACCATTAAATACTATTCATTATGCAAAAGAATTTTTTGGTGAAAATCATACAGTTATAATGAATGTTGATAAAAAAGCTTACTTATCTGCGTTGGCTATATCTGAGAATATAATAGTAACTTGCGACTCTAGTTCAATGATTTCTGAGGCCGCCTTAACTGGTAAACCTGTTTATATTGCAAACATTTTACCCAGAAAAAATGATATAAGATTTCAAAGATTTAGAAATTTATTTAGAGAATTAAATATCACTAGAAATCTTGGAGAAGAAATAGAAACCTGGACCTATGAAAAACTTGACGAAACTAATAGGGTTGCGAAAATTATTAAAGAGAAAATAAATAATTGATGTCCTATTTAAATTCGATAATTAATAATTCAAAAAAATTTGATAGTCCATTTGTACATTGGGAATTAAATAAACCCCTCACTGATATTCAAATAAATGAGATAATAACAGCAGATATTTCTGATCCTTCAAAACATAATCTTAATTACGACGGCACTAGAGCAATTGATGGAGGAGAAGGAAAATTTAGAGAAGGAATTTCAGATGGAGGTAAGGCCTTAAAATTTAGATGTTTTGTAACTAAGGAAAATTCAAATGAATTCCCTGGACTTACCAATCTAATTAAAGAACTTCAGAGTAAAAAAACTTATCAAAAAATATCAGAATTAATCAATAAAGATTTATCAAGTTCATATGTGAGAGTCGAAGTAATTTGTGATCGAGAAGGTTTCTGGTTAAAACCACATTGTGATATCAAAGAGAAACTTATGTCTTGTTTACTATTTGTAAATAAACATAATGAAAGTGAGGATTTGGGAACAGATTTTTATGATAATAATTTAAAACTCATAAAAACATTGCCTTATAAAGATAATTATGGATATTTTTTTTCAAGTGGTCCTGATACTTGGCATGGGATGGAAAAAAAAGAAATAATCAAAGAGAGAAGATGTTTACAAGTAAATTATGTTACTTTTGAAACAGATTGGAAAGTAGATAATTAATTTTCCCAATCGAACCTTGGAAATGTATCAAAAACTTTAAAAATCCCCTCAGACCAGGTATTACAAACTTTCGAATAATCCTCATCATTTAAACTTAAACATTTTAAAGAAGCTAATTTATTTTCATCTTTTTTATATATGGCAAAATCTATTGGTGGGCCCACAGTAAGGTCACTTTTTAATGTTGAGTCCATTGAAATCAAAGCACACCTAGATGCATCTCCAATTGAAACATTCGGTTTTATAACTCTATCAAGTATTGGTTTTCCATATTTAACTTCTCCAATAACAAGATAGGGTTTACTGTCTGCTGGTCGTATATAATTTCCTTGTGGGTAAATCAAATACAACTCTGGCCTTTGACCTTTAATTTGTCCACCAATTATAAAAGTAGAACCTAGAAGCACATTATCAGTGTTAATTCCCTGAGGAGATGAATGTTCTATGTTTAATGAACCTACATAAGAAGCTATTTGTTCAAAATCTTTGCAAGTATTTAAATTCATTATTCCAGATGAACTACCTAAATCTTTTTCGATTGATTTATAGACTGCCTGTGATGTTCCTAAATTTCCTGATGTAACAATTACTATTGTTCTATCCCCAACATCATGTGTAAACATTTTAGAATATATATTTACGTTATCTAAACCAGCGTTAGTCCTAGAGTCTGATGCAAATACTAATCCTTCGTTTGTTTTAATTCCTATACAATATGTCATGACCAATTCTTATTTAAAAAAGCCATATTTTTCAAACCTTTTATGTCATAGCTGATATTTAATTTTAGCATTTGTTTTGCAAATTTATTTAATAAAAAATCTTAAATATGGTTACTTCGTTTTGGAAAAACTACGATGCTAAATCCGCTTATGATGGATATTTAACGGAGGATAATAAGCTCAGAAAACACGCAAGAATAATGTCTGGTATTTTAGAAAGACATGGAACTAAAAAACTTCAAGAAATTGAAAAAAATTGTCAAAGTACGATAAGTGCTAGAGGAATAAATTTTAGAGTTTATGCGGCAAACAATAGAGCTGAGGAAAAAAAATGGCCATTAGATATTATTCCTCGAATAATTCCTAAGACACAATGGAATAAAATTTCTAGAGGCTTAGTTCAAAGGGTAAAAGCATTAAACCTGTTTATTGATGATGTCTATAATAAGAAAAAAATTTTTAAAGATAAAATTGTACCAAAAGACTTAATTTTTAACTCACCATATTATCTTAAAGAATGTGATGGAATATCTCCAAAGTTTAAAGCGTGGGCTAATATCTCAGGTGTAGATTTAATTAGGAATATAAATGGAGAATATTTAGTTCTTGAAGATAATTTACGTGTCCCATCTGGAGTTTCTTATATGTTAGAAAACAGAATGGTGATGCGTGATGTATTTCCAGAATTATTTACAAGATATAAGGTTGCATCCGTTCATCAATATTCAAATAAACTTTATCAAAGCATGATCGAGTGTATACCAAAAAAAACTGATAACCCTCATATGGTAGTTTTAACCCCTGGAATTTATAATTCAGCATATTTTGAACATTCCTTTTTAGCTGAGCAAATGGGCATAGCTTTAGTTGAGGGTAAAGATTTATTCGTTGAAAATGATTATGTTTATATGAAAACAGTTAAAGGAAAATTAAAAGTTGATTGTATTTACAGAAGATTAGATGACACGTTTCTTGACCCTAAGGTATTTAATAAAAATTCGTTAATCGGTGTCCCTGGTTTGTTTAAATGTTGGAAAAAAGGGAACGTCGGAATAATTAATGCACTTGGAACCGGTGTAGCTGATGATAAGGCGGTTTACTCTTATGTGAATAAAATGATCGTCTATTATTTAGGTGAACAACCAATATTAAACCAAGTTGAAACATTTCTTTGCGAAGATAAGGTTCATCGACAGCATGTAATTGAAAATATTTCAAAATTAGTAGTCAAACCTGCAAATGCTTCTGGAGGTTATGGAATAATGATAGGACCTAAGGCCCCCAAAAAAGAGAGAGAAGAAGTTATAAAGAAAATTAAAAAAAATCCTAGAGATTTTGTGGCACAACCTTTAGAGATATTATCCACAACACCAACTATATCAGAAAATGGAATTGAGCCAAGACATTTGGATTTAAGACCTTTTGTATTAAATGGTAAATCAACTTATGTAACAACAGGTGGACTAACAAGAGTTGCATTGAGAAAAGGAAGCACTATAGTTAATAGCTCACAAGGTGGAGGATCTAAAGATACTATGGTCGTCGATACCTAATTTTCTTGGAGTGCTTTAACTCTAATTTTCTTTGTTTTAAGAGAGTTTATTGCTTCCAAAAAAGAGTATGCGGTTGACATGTTAGTACAATAAGGAATTTTATTTGCTAAAGTTCCTCGTCTTAAAGCTACAGCATCATTAATTCTGCTTTCACTATTTCCACCACCTGTATTTATAACTAAAGCAATTTTTTTAGAATTTAAAACATCAACTATATGTGGTTTACCACTACTTACTTTGTTGATTTTTCTACATTTCATTCCATTTTTTTTTAAGATATCTGCAGTTCCACTTGTAGCTGATAAAGTAAATCCAAGTTTTGTTAATCTTTGAGCAACACCAATAATCTCTTGTTTGTGGGAGTCTTTAACTGATAAAAATGCCAAACCTTTGGTAGGCAATGAGTTTGCTGCTGCAATTTGACTTTTAGCGATTGCCATTCCAAAATCATCATCAAATCCCATCACTTCACCTGTTGATTTCATCTCTGGTCCAAGTAATAGATCACTATCTGGGAATTTGTTAAATGGAAATACAGCTTCTTTAACAGCAAATTTTTTATTTGTTTTATATTTTAACTTATATTTTGAAAGTTTTTCACCTGCCATTATTCTTGATGCAATTTTGGCCAATGGAATCCCATTAGCTTTCGATACAAATGGAACTGTTCTGCTTGCTCTTGGATTTACTTCTATAACAAATATTTCATCTTTTTTAATTGCAAATTGAATATTTAAAAGTCCTTTAACTTTTAATGCTAAAGCTAATTTTCTCGTTTGTATTTTAATTTCTTTTAAAATATTATCTTTGATAGAAACTGGAGGTAGACAACAAGCAGAGTCTCCAGAATGTACTCCCGCTTCTTCAATGTGCTGCATAATACCAGCAACATAAACATCTTTACCGTCAGAGATAGCATCCACATCAACTTCCATAGCGTGATCTATAAATTTATCGATTAAAATAGGATTTTGTTCTGAAGCTTTAAAAGCCTCATTAATAAACTTTTTAAGTTGGCTTTTATCATGAACAATTTCCATTGCTCTTCCACCTAAAACATATGAAGGTCTAACAACAACAGGCAGTCCGATTTGTTCACTTATTTTAATTGCTTGATCAAATTTGTTAGCAATTCCACTTTCTGCTTGTTTTAAATTTAATTTAATTAATAGATCTCTAAATCTATCTCTGTCCTCTGCAAGATCAATGGAAGTATATTGAGTACCAAGTATTGGTAGCTCATTCTCGTGTAAAAATTTTGCTAATTTAATAGGAGTTTGGCCTCCAAATTGAGCAATAATCCCTATAAGATTTCCCTTTGATTTTTCTTTTAGAATAATATTTTGAACATATTCCTCAACCAGTGGCTCAAAATATAGTCTATCGCTGGTGTCATAGTCTGTTGACACTGTTTCAGGGTTACAATTAACCATTATTGTTTCAAATCCAGCTTCTTTAAGAGAAAAGCTTGCCTGACAACAACAATAATCAAACTCTATACCTTGTCCAATTCTATTTGGACCCCCTCCAAGTATTATTATTTTTTTCTTATTGCTAGGATTTGACTCACACTCTGTATTTAATGAAAAATTTCTTTGGTATGTGGAGTACATATATGGAGTAAAGGATTTAAATTCCGCTGCACAAGTATCTACCTTTTTAAATACAGGTAAAACTTTTAGCGCAACCCTTTTAGATCTAACAATTTGTTCTTTTATTCCAGTGATCTTCGATAACTTTTTATCTGAGAAGCCAATAGATTTTATTCTATTAAATCCATTATATGTTTTAGGTAAACCTTTCTTTTTTATATTTTTTTCTTCATCTACGAGATCCTTAATTTGACTTAAAAACCAAGGATCAACATTTGATAATTTATATATTTTGTCTAAAGAAATATTTTTTCTAAAAGCTTCAGCAATTAATAATAGTCTATTTGGAATATTAACTTTTAAATTTTTTATAATATCTTTTCTTGAGTAGTTAAAAAAATTATCCAATCCAGAAAGTCCAGTTTCTAAAGATACCAAAGCTTTTTGAAAAGATTCTTTGAAATTTCTTCCAATTGCCATTGCCTCACCAACAGATCTCATTGAAGTTCCAAGCATTGCTTTAGTATCTGAAAACTTTTCAAATGTAAATCTTGGTATTTTTGTAACAACATAATCAATTGTTGGTTCAAATGAAGCTGGAGTTACTTTTGTAATTTCGTTTTTTAATTCATCTAAAGTGTATCCCACTGCAAGTTTAGCTGCTACTTTAGCGATTGGGAAACCCGTTGCTTTTGATGCAAGAGCAGAGGACCTTGATACTCTTGGATTCATTTCTATTATAACCATTCTTCCATTTCTTGGATTTATTGCAAACTGAACATTTGATCCACCAGTTTCAACTCCAATTTTTCTTAAGCAGGCAATAGATGCATTTCTCATGACCTGGTATTCTTTATCGGTTAAGGTTAATGCAGGAGCAACTGTGATAGAATCCCCAGTATGGATTCCCATTGGATCGACATTCTCTATTGAACAAATTATTATACAGTTATCCTTTTTGTCTCTTACAACCTCCATTTCAAATTCTTTCCAGCCTTCCAATGACTCTTCGATTAAAACCTGATTTTGAGGGGACTCATTCATCCCAGTTTTGACAAGTTTAAAGAAATCCTTTTTGTTTTTAGCGATTCCCCCTCCCAAACCACCCAAAGTAAAAGATGGTCTAATTATTGCTGGTAATCCTATCTCCTTCAAACATTTAGCTGCATCTTTAAAGTGATTTATAATTCTTGATTTTGGCAGATCTAAACCAATGTCAGACATATTTTTTCTAAATTTTTTACGATCTTCAGCATTTTCAATTGCCTTAGACTTTGCACCTATCAATTCGATTTTGTATTTTTTAAGTAGTCCAGCTTTTTCAGCACTTATTGCTAAATTTAATGCTGTCTGTCCTCCCATTGTTGGTAAAATTGCGTTAGGTTTTTCTTTTTTAATAACTTCTTCTAAAACAGGAAGTGTGATTGGTTCAATATAGGTTTTATCAGCAACACCAGGATCAGTCATAATAGTTGCAGGATTTGAATTTATTAAAACTACCGCAAAACCCTCATCTTTAAGAGCCTTACAAGCTTGTGTACCCGAATAATCAAATTCACATGCTTGTCCAATTATTATTGGGCCTGCTCCAATAACTAATATTTTTTTAATGTCTTTTCTTTTTGGCATGTTTTTTTACATCTTGAATAAAGTTTTTGAATAAGTATTGACTATCTTGAGGTCCAGGATTTGCCTCTGGATGATACTGAACAGAAAAGACAGGTTTGTTTTTAAGTTTAATTCCCTCAATAGTATCGTCAAAGAGTGACTTATGAGTAATTTGAATATTTTTAGATAAGCTTTTTTCTATAACAACAAATCCATGATTTTGACTAGTAATCTCAACTGAATTATTTATTAAACTTTTGACTGGATGATTGGCACCCCTATGACCTAATTTCATCTTCTTTGTTTTTGCATTTAAAGACAAAGCTAAAATTTGATGACCAAGGCAAATTCCAAATATAGGATAATTCAATTTAATTAATTTTTGAACTGTATCAATTGCATATTTTCCAGTAGCTGCTGGATCTCCTGGTCCATTTGATAAAAAAATACCATCAGGTTTTAATTTCACAATTTCATCAGCAGTTAATTTACAAGAGACTACCTTTACCTCACAGTTATAATCTGAGAAATATCTTAAAATATTTTTCTTTATCCCATAATCAACTGCAATAATTTTAAATTTCTTTTTTGTATTCTTCTTATATCCGATATCCTTTTTCCACGTTCTAAACCCTTTCCATATATATGTTTTTTTTGTTGATACTTCTTTAGCAAGATCTAATCCATTTAAGCCAGGCCATTTAACTGACATGTTAGTTAGTTTTTTAATATTAAATTTACCTTTTTTATTATTTGAAATAGTACCTTTTGGAGCACCCTTATCTCTAATAAAGTTTGTTAAGCTTCTAGTATCTAAACCAGTTAATCCAACTATTTGATTTTTTTTAAGCCATTCATTTAATGTCTTTAATGCCCTATAATTTGATGGAGAAGTAATTTCGGAATTAAATATTACACCTTTCGTCCAAATTTTATCTGATTCTAAATCCTCATTATTGGTTCCAACGTTTCCAATATGAGGAAATGTAAAGTTTATAATTTGGCCAGCATAAGATGGGTCTGATATGATTTCCTGATATCCTGTCAAAGATGTATTAAAACAAACCTCTCCAGTTGAAGTTCCTTCATATCCAAGCCCAATACCTTTAAAAACCAGCTTGTTATCTAGAACTAAAATACCTGTTGGAAATTGATGATTAATTGCAATTTTATTTTTTTGTTTTTTGATCAATTACAACTCATAAGTTAAAGGTCTATACAATAAAACCTTTTTTTGCGCAACACATCTAATGTATATTTTGTAAAAAAAATATTTTTCTTTTTGAAGAATATTTTTAATACGCTAAAATTAAATATGTCATTAAGAGAAAGTATAGAGTTAGACTACAAAACAGCTTTAAAATCTAAAGATAAAATTAAAATATCAACTTATAGGTTAATTTTATCTGGTATTAAAGATTTAGATATTAACAATAGATCTGGGGCAGAAAAAAAAGAAACAGATGATGAAGATATTAAGAAGTTATTAAAAAAAATGATTAAACAGCGTAACGAATCGATTGAATTGTATAAAAAAAACAATCGTAAGGATCTTCAGGATATAGAAGAACAAGAAGTTGGAATAATTAGTCAATATTTGCCTAAACAAATTAGCGAGGAGGATACTAAGAAAATTTGTGAAGAGGTAATTAAATTAACAGGAGCAAACACAATTAAAGATATGGGAAAAGTTATGGGTGAATTAAAGAAAAATAATGCTGATAGTATCGATTTTTCAAAAGCAGGAGCAATTATAAAAGAATTATTAAATCAAAAATGAAATATCCAAAAGAGTACTTACAAGAAATAAAAACCAGATTAAAAATTTCAACTGTAGTTTCAAAATCAGTAAGTTTAAAGAAGAGAGGAAAGGAATATGTTGGCCTTTCACCATTTAAGACCGAAAAAACACCATCATTTACAGTAAATGATGAAAAGGAATTTTATCATTGCTTTAGTACTGCAGAGCATGGAAATATTTTTGATTTTGTAATGAAGACTCAAAATCTTAAATTTGGTGAGTCAGTCAAATATTTAGCAAATTTAGCAGGGATGAGACCTTATACATTTTCAAAAGAGGATGAGATAAGAGAGGAAAAGTGGAACAAGTATAAAATGATATACGCAAAATATGTTGAATTTTATCATAAAGATCTTTTTAAAAACCCTTTAGCAAAAGAAGCAAAGGATTATTTAAAAAATAGAAATTTAACTGTTGAAGAAGTAAAGAAATTTAAAATTGGATATGTTTCAAATGATGTAAACTTTAAAGAAGGGATTTTTGAGGAATTTAATGAAAGTGAAATCAAAGAAACAGGATTATTTTATTTTGACGAAAATAAAAAAAAATATGTAGATAGGTTTAGGGATAGAATAATTTTTCCAATAAATAATATTTCAGGTGATCCAATAGCTCTTGGAGGTAGAACATTAAAAGTTAATAAGTATCTTGCGAAATATATTAATTCACCAGAGACTCCATTTTTCAAAAAAGGATCCAATCTTTATAATCTAGATTTTACAAGAAAGCTTTCAAATAATATTGATAACATATTTCTTGTAGAAGGTTATATGGATGTGGTTGGTCTTAGTAAAAATAAAGTGGAAAATGTAGTTGCAAATCTGGGCACCTCTTTAACTACAAGACAAGTATTAACTCTTAACCAATTTTTTCAACATATCACTGTTTGTTTTGATGGTGACGAAAGTGGATATAAAGCAGCTTTAAGAGCAGCAGAGAATTCTATTATTGAATTAAAACCGGAAAAAGAAATTTCGTTTTTATTTTTACCTAACAAACATGATCCAGATAGCTACGTTAATGAAAAGGGAAAGGATTTTTTTGAAGATTTTTCTAAAAATAATTCTGTCCCTATTCATAAATTTATATTTAATCACTATTCTAAAGAAATGAATGATAACCCTTCATCAAGAGCTATTTTTGAAAAAAAATTAAGATCAATTTCATCAACAATTAAAGATGAGTTTATTAGAAAGTATGTGCTTGAATATTTCTTAGAAAAAATTTCTGAATTAACACCAAATACAAACTTTAAATACAATAAAAATTACTCCAAAATTACTAAATCACTCAAATCAACTCAGAATTATTATAATGAAACAAAGTCTTTATCAGCTATTGATATTAAAGAATTTTCTTTTCTATTTATTTTGCTAAAAAAACCAGAGCTTATAAAAGATAATTTTAATTTAATTGAAAATGTAAAACTATTTAGTAGTGAAAATAAATTATTACTTAATGAAATTATTGATCAAACAAATAATTTTGAAAATACTAATTTAGAGAATTTAAAAATTGACCAGAGTTTGATACAGAGGATTTTAAAATATGCATCTATCAAGCATATATTATTTAAAAACTTTAATGATGATCAAAAAATTCTTGAAATTTTATCTGAGCTAATAAGAGATCTGAAAAATTATGAACTTGAATTAAGAATAATGGATTTAGAATCAAGATTTTCTAAGGATTTAAGTGAGACAACATTTAACGAGTTAAAAGAGCTTAAAAAACAACAAAAAATCAATTAAATTAAAATCAGAATACAATAGATTTTTTTAATTTTGGCATTATATACATTCTGAACTTTTTTATTGTGGAACGTATAATTACAAAATCATTTGCGAGATTAATGGGCAGGGGTGTCCATAGGGGTTTCATAACCTACGAAGAATTAAACAAATCTCTAGGAAAAAGAAATCTGTCAAACGACAATTTAGAGCAAGCTTTTATACATATTCTTGACGAAAAAATCATATTAGTTGAAAAAAAATCAGACTTTAAAGTTCTTAGAAAGAAAGACAATGGCTCCAAAGAGGAGGGTAAGTCTATAGAAAAAAGTGATGACCCAATCCGAATGTACCTCAGAGAAATGGGAGGAGTAGAGCTTCTTTCCAGAGAAGGTGAAATTGCTATTGCTAAAAGAATAGAAGCTGGAAAAGATGTAATGTTGAACGCACTTTCACAAAGTCCCATTACAGCTCAACAGTTTTTTGAATGGAATACTAAACTTCAAAATGATGAAATCTTGGTTAGAGAAATAATCGATATTGATACTAATTATATGGAAGATGAAGACACAGGTCAAAGTGCAAAACAAAAAAAATCAGATGATGGAAATGACAACGAAAGTACTGATGACCAAAATAATGCTACAGATGATGACGAATTTAATCCAACACTTGCTGCTATGGAAACAGAGATTAAACCCAAAGTTTTACAAACTATTTATAATTTAACTAAAGAATATAATAAACTTATAAAATATCAGAAAGAAAAACTAGATTGTGTATTAGATTCAAAACCATTTTCTCCTTCAAAAGAGAAAAATTACAAAAAAATTGTAGAATATATTCTAGAGAATATTAAAACATTACAATTATCTCCTTCAGTATTAGAAAATTTGGTTCAAAAACATTATATAGAAAACCGTAAAATAATTTCTTTAGAAGGAAATCTTTTAAGGTTTGCAATTAATGAAAAAATTTCTAGAGATGAATTCATAAAATTTTATGTTGGAAATGAAATCAACCCAAATTTAAAAAGTTTCTTAGACACCAATGATATATGGAAGAAATTTTTTCAAAAATATAAAGTTCAATTTAATGAAATTAGAGATAGACTAATTGAAATAAGCAATAAGCTTGGGATATCAGTCACTGACTATAAATTAATGGTTAGTAGAATTCAAAAAGGTGAGAAAGAGTCTAGAATTGCAAAAAAGGAGATGGTTGAAGCTAATCTAAGATTAGTTATTTCTATTGCCAAAAAATATACAAATAGGGGTTTGCAATTTTTAGATTTAATTCAAGAGGGAAATATAGGACTGATGAAAGCTGTGGATAAATTTGAGTATCGAAGAGGATATAAATTCTCTACATATGCAACATGGTGGATTAGACAAGCGATAACGAGATCTATAGCAGACCAAGCTAGAACAATAAGAATACCTGTCCATATGATTGAGACAATTAATAAAATTGTGAGAACTCAACGTCTAATTTTGAGTGAGTTTGGTAGAGAGGCCACACCAGAAGAGCTCGCAAAAAAATTGAGAATGCCACTTGAAAAGGTAAGAAAAGTGTTAAAGATCTCAAAAGAACCAGTATCGCTTGAAAAGCCAGTTGGAGATGAAGAAGATAGTAGTTTAGGAGATTTTATTGAGGATACAAAAGCACTAGCACCACTTGAGCAGGCAATAAAATCAAATTTGAGTGAGGCAACAACAAAGATACTTTCAACCTTAACCCCGAGAGAGGAAAGAGTTTTAAGGATGAGGTTCGGAGTTGGCATGAATACTGATCATACCTTGGAAGAAGTTGGCTTACAGTTTTCTGTAACAAGAGAAAGAATTCGTCAAATAGAGGCGAAGGCACTTAGAAAATTAAAACATCCTAGTCGATCAAAACAATTAAAAAGTTTCTTAGAAAGTTAATAGGGCCGTTAGCTCAATAGTAGAGTACTGCATTGACATTGCAGGGGTAGTTGGAGCGTAACCAACACGGCCCACCATTTTAATTATTATCTATAATTGATAAGTATTAAAAAATGATATAATTAAGAATATCTCTTAGGGCCTGTAGCTCAGTTGGTTAGAGCAGTACACTCATAATGTATTGGTCCCAGGTTCGAGTCCTGGCGGGCCCACCATCTACTTAATTATAAATTCCTCTAAGGATTTAAAGAGATAATTAATATCTCCCTCATTATTTTGCAATATAGATTTAAACTCTTCTTTTTGAGTTCTAGCTAAACTTAACCCTTCAACAATAAGATCTCTTATTAAAGGTCTTTCTGGATTTTTTGTATATATTCTCCAATCAATTTTTATTTCTGGGTTTTTAGATGTTTCTTCTAAAACAGTACTAACAATTGTATATTTTTCATTAATTTTTTTTTTAGATACCACACTTATTTTTGGATCCGAGTAATCTACTAATCTACTAGAAAAACTTTTTAAGAAATAGCTTTTAAACAGCTTTTTGTATTTAATTTTTTGATCTTCACTAAGGTTTTTACGGTATTTTCCTAGGGTATACATTCCGATACCATTAATATCGACGCTAGTTTCAGCGATATTATTTAATCTAATTATTTTTGCTTCAACTGGATCAGAGCTTGATAAAATGACTGATGCCTCATTAACTATCTCACTAATTAATTTACTTGGCTCTTTAGCGAATGTAATATTATTTAAAAGTAAAATAAAAAAAAAAAAAATTATTTTTATTTTAGTCATTAATAGTTACTGAGTATCTATTTCTTCCCAATCATTATCATTCATTGTCTCAGTGGTTTCATCTGAGTTAAGAATTTTTCTTTTTCTGTCTTGTAAATATAAACTTCTAACTGAAGCATATAAATCAATTGAATTATTCTCAAGACTATCAAAAGCCTCTAAATTTTTTGCTCTAAAATCTACACCAGCAGTTAATCTAGAATAATAATAATCAGAATTTTCAAAGTATTTAGTGTCATTTGCTACTGTAAGATTGTACCATGCGTCACCACCACTAAAATTTGCAATTGATCCGAGTGTATCCCTTAATGTAGTCGGACCAAGAACTGGTAATACAAAATAACATCCTTCTTTCACTCCCCAAGTTCCAAGAGTTTGTCCATAATCTTCTTTATCAAGTTTATTTAATCCATAATAGGAAGCTACATCAAAAATTCCACCAATCCCAAGTGTGGTATTGATAGAAAATCTTAATGTATTTATTCCAGCTTCTTTAAATTGACCCTGTAAGATATTGTTTGGTATTGTCACTACATTGGATAAATTATTTAAAGCATTACTTGTTCCAGATCTTATTGGTTTAGGCAAGAATCTATAACCTTTGGCGACTGGTTTGAAAAAAATTTTGTCTAACCCCTGGTTAAATGCAAAAATTCCTCTGTTAACAGTCTCAAAGCAATCTTTAACTTCAGCACTTTTTTCTTTAGTCTTACTATTTATTTTTAGAGCTCCATCTGATCCTGCATGTGAATGCAAGGTATAAACTTGAGAGATTATTGCAATAATAAATATTGTTAAAATCTTTTTCATAAATGATGTTTATATTATATCCTTTATTTATTAAAAGATTTAATTGTTCGAAATAATGCAGAAAAATGTTAGAAAAATGACCCTTAATTACTCACCTAATTTTGATCTCAAGAAAAGAGATAAAAAAAAAATAAGGTATTTAATTTATCATTATACTGGAATGAAAAATGATAAATCAGCAATTGAAAAGCTAACAAATTTTAATTCTAATGTAAGTTGTCATTACTATATAACTAAATCAGGAAAACTTATACAAATGGTTCCTGATTTATATGTTGCTTGGCATGCTGGAGAGTCGTACTGGGATAATGATAAGTCTATAAATTACAAATCAATAGGCATTGAAATTTCTAATCCTGGTCATGGAAATGGGTACAGAAATTTTAGTGACAACCAAATAAAATGTTTAATTAGAATTTCAAAATTAATAATTAAAAAATACAATATTGATAAAAATAAAATTTTAGGCCATTCAGATATAGCTCCTTTAAGAAAAATAGATCCAGGGGAAAAATTTCCTTGGAAATTTTTAAACAAAAAAAAAATTGGAATCTGGCATAATGTTAATTCTAAAAAACTTAAATCATTAAGAAAAAAAAATTCTGAGGAAAATTTAAGTGAATTTATTAATTATTTAAAAAAAGTAGGTTATATTATTGATTACTCTAATCTGAAAGAGCTTAAAAAAATTATAAAAGTTTTTCAAATGAGATTTCGACCTGAGCTAGTAAATGGAAAACTAGATCTTGAATGCTTTAATATTGCAAAATCCCTTAATAATATTAAATAATTATTTATTGAATTATATTAAAAAATTTATATTCTTCTATTGCCAGATAAAAGACTTATCGCTTTAATTTATTAAAGAGGAAAGTCCGGGCTCTACAAAGACACAGTGCCAGTTAATTACTGGCGGGGGCGACCCTAGGGATAGTGCCACAGAAAATAAACCGCCTTATCAAGGCAAGGGTGAAAAGGTGTGGTAAGAGCACACCGGCTATGTTGGTAACAGCTAGCGCATGGAAAACCCCACTGAGAGCAAGACTGAGTAGAGATGACACTGTTAGAAATAACGAAAAGCAGTCTTTGGCTAGTCATCTGGGTTAGTTGCTTGAGCCTTAAAGTGATTTAAGGCCTAGAGAAATGATAAGTTTAAAAGACAGAACCCGGCTTATATTTTATCTGGCAAAATTATATCCTTTTAATTCTTATCTTTTATTAAATTAAATCAAAATTTCTATTTTGCTAAATTAAAGAAATTCAGAACAAATCAAGAATACTCGAATATAATATTAAGTGTTGACGATTTAAATTTAAACCCATAATATCCCATAAAATCCCAAATATGGAATTTATGGATTATGTTTTTATCTACTTACGAAAACAAATTAGACAAAAAAGGAAGGGTGTCCGTGCCTGCTAGTTTTAGAAGCTATCTCTCTAATACGGGATACAACGGAATCGTATGTTTTCCATCATTTAATAATCATTCAATTGAGGCTTGGCCTCAAGATAGAATTGAAAAAATTTCAAATGCAATAGATTCTTTAAATCCATTTGAGGACAAGAAAGATTATTTTGCAACCTCAATACTATCAGAAAGTATTAACTTACAATTTGATAGTGAGGGAAGAATTCTCATTACAGAAAAATTGTTAAGACATGCAAAAATAAAAAATAGCATGTTGTTTGTTGGTCAAGGAAAAACCTTCCAAATATGGGAACCAACAAGTTTTGAAAAATTTAGGGTCACTTCTAGAAAAAAATCTAACATTAATAGGGCTAACCTTAAATGGGAGCAAAAACTTAATAACTAACGGGGGATAAATGACAATTAATTTTAAAGCACCAGATATAAAAGAGTTGAAACCAAGAATATTAGTTCTTGGGATCGGAGGAGCAGGAGGTAATGCAATAAATGGAATGATAGAGTCAGGTTTAAAAGGGGTAGAATTTATAGCTGTAAATACCGATGCTCAAGATTTAAGAATAAGTCATGCACAAACTAAAATCCAAATGGGATTAAATTTAACAAAAGGATTAGGTGCTGGAGCAAAATTAGATATAGGTGAAGCTGCTGCTGATGAATCCTTAAATGAAATTGTTAATGTTCTTCAAGGGTCTAACATGGTTTTCATAACCGCAGGAATGGGTGGTGGAACCGGAACTGGTGCTGCACATGTTATTGCTCGTGCTGCTAAAGAATTAAATATACTAACTATTGGAGTTGTTACCCTACCTTTCTTATATGAAGGTCCTTCAAGAATGAGAAAAGCAAATCAAGGTCTTGAGGAATTAAGAAAACATGTAGATACTATAATTGTAGTTCCAAATCAAAATTTATTCAAAATTGCAAGTGAACAAACTACATTTGAAGAATCATTCTTGCTATCTAATGATGTATTAAAGCATGGAGTTCAAAGCATCACTGATCTTATGGTTAGACCTGGATTAATAAATTTAGATTTTGCTGATGTTGAAACAGTCATGAGTTCAATGGGTAAGGCCATGATGGGTACTGGTCAAGCTGAAGGTGAAGGTAGAGCAGTTAAAGCTGCAGAGATGGCTATAAACAACCCTCTTATAGATGACTACACGTTAAAAGGAGCTAAAGGCTTACTAGTCAATATCACTGGTGGAAAGGATCTTAAACTTTTTGAAGTAGATGAAGCTGTTAACAAGGTTAGAGCTGAAGTAGATCCAGAAGCAGAACTTATAATTGGAGCAATTACAGATGAGAATCTTGATGGTATAATGAGAGTTTCAATCGTAGCCACTTCTTTGGATGGGCAACAACCAGAGCCGAAATCAGTGATTAATATGGTTCATAGAATACAAAATAGAAATCCTGGATATTCTGATTTTTCTAATACAGGTTCTTCTCAAGCGTTTACATTCTCTAACCAAAATAGCTCAATCATGACTAATGGGGCAAATGCTCTTAAAATAGAGGAAGAGATTAAAGATGAAACTGAAAGTCAAGCAACATCTGAAACTGATAATTCAGAAGAATTAATAAGTTCGACAAATATTATGGATGAAACAAATGATGTAGAGAACGAATCATCCACAGCTTCCGATCAGTCTTTTGAAACAGATGAAAGCAACTCCTCTCCTTCAAATGGATTGGAGAATTTTGATTTTGATGAAGAAACACCTGAGCTATTTAACTCTGATGGATCAAGTAGTGAAACTGAAGAAGAAACTTCATTATTAACGGAGACAAGTACAACAAGAGAAGAAGAGGACGATTTAGAAATTCCAGCATTTTTGAGAAGACAAAAAAATTAATGGTCTTTAAAAAAATAAATGAATGCCACCATAAATCTGGAAAACAAACATTTTCCAGTTCTGCTAAAAGAATTAATTAGCATTATTTCCCCTCTTTATGGTGGCACATTTATTGATTGTACTTTTGGTCAAGGGGGATATTCAGAAAAAATTCTTGAAAATAAACAAAACAATATTATTGCGTTAGATAGGGACAAAGATGTCTTAAGCAATACATCAAAACTCCAGAAAAAATATGATAAAAGATTTAAATTTTATAATCTTAAATTTTCACAATTAGATCAAATCAAATTAAAAAATCATAAAATAAAAGGAATTATTTTTGATTTAGGATATTCATTTAACCAAATTAAAAATTCCCAAAAAGGTTTGTCATTTTCTGATAAAGGAAAGCTAAATATGAGGATGGGTATAAATGATTTTTCAGCAAATGAGATTATATCCAATATGGATGAAAATAATCTTGCTAAAGTATTTAAAGTATTTGGCGACGAAAAATATTCAAAAAAAATAGCAAAAAAAATAGTAGAAAAAAGAAAAGATAAAATTATAAAAACAGAGGACTTAGTTCAAATTATAGATAACGTTAAAAAATATCAAAAAACAAAAATACATAATTCCACTAAAGTTTTTCAGGCTTTAAGAATTTTAGTGAATAAAGAAATTAGTGAATTAATAAATGGCTTGATTAATTCATTTAATTTAATTCCTATAGGCGGTATTATAGCCGTAGTTAGTTTTCACTCAATAGAGGACAGAATTGTCAAATTTTTTTTTAAACACTATTCTGAGCAAAGAAATTTCTCAAGATATTTACCCGAAACAGAGATCCCAGAAAAATGCTTTAAATTAATTAATAAAAAACCTATTTTTCCAAGCTTAAGTGAGATAAAAAAAAACCCACCTTCAAGATCAGCTAAATTAAGGTATGGAATTAAAACCAATGATAAATGCGATTTTAGTGAATTTAGAGAAAAATTTAGAAATTTAATAAATATTGAGGATCTGAGATAATTAAATGAAAAAATTATTTTTTTTGGCACCTATAATTTTTTTAATGTTTGCAACAACTTTAACTAAAAACTCAACAAAAAAACTTGATAAAGAAATTTTTGAATTAAAAGAAAATATTAGAATATTAGAAGATCGTTATGAACTGACTTTACTTGATTATAGTATTTTAACTTCACCAAAAAAACTAATGGAGTATCATCAATTTTTCTTTGAGGATAAATTTATTCAAAAGAAAATAGAAAATTTGAGCAAAATGGAATTTTTAGGTGATAATTTAAAAATTAATAAAATGGCTAGAAATGATGAGTGAATTAGATAATCACTCTCAAAATTCTGATAAATATAATGATAGCTTTTCATATAAAGAAAATAAATCATATCTTAAAATATCTTTTGAAAGAATAGCATTTATTTTTTTTATTTTTTTCATTTTAGCAGTAATTTTTTCATCTAAAGTAATATTATTGAGTATAAAAAAAATCCCCGAAATTCAAAAAATAGTTAAAAAAGATAATTTCAGATCTAGTATTTTAGATAATGAGGGAAATATTTTGGCTAAAAGCGTTCCAGTAGTTAATATAGGGATTAACCCTAATTTAGTAATTAACAAAGAAAAATTGTTAATTTCTCTTAAGTTGATCTTTCCTGATAAAAGTTTTGATGAAGAAATATATGGGAAAAAATTCTTTTATGTTAAAAAAAAAATAAGTCCTGAAAAACTTAAGCAGATTCTTCTTTTAGGAGACAAATCCTTTATTCAAGAGGATAGCATAGCAAGAGTTTATCCAAATGGAAATTTATTTAGTCATGTAATTGGTCAAATCGATAATGATAATAATGGTATATCTGGAATCGAAAAAACTTTTGATTATGAGCTAACAACTACAAAAGAACCTTTAAAATTAACCCTTGATAAAGATCTTCAATATTTAATTAAAGAAGAGTTATCAAAATCCAAGGATATATTTCAAAATATTGGAAGTGCTGCGATTTTAATGGATATTAATGATGGTAACATTTTATCTATGGTATCTCTTCCAGACTTTGATCTTAATAAAAGAGAAAAAATAGATGATGTAAAATATATCAATAGAGCAACAAAAGGTGTTTATGAATTTGGTTCTGTTTTTAAAACTTTTACTTTAGCCGCAGGTTTACAATACAGTGTTGTTGAACCAGAAACTGAATTTAAAGACCTTAAAAAAAAAATTGCATGTGCAGGAAATTATATATCTGAATATGATGACAAAATACCCTCAGATTTAACGGCTGAAGAGATACTTATTAGATCAGGCAATATTGGATCTGTTAGAATAGCTGAAAAAGTTGGTATTGAAAATTATAATGAGTTTCTTCAAACTATCGGGATTATATCAAATTTAGAATTCGATATACAGGAAGTAGGCACAACTCAATTAGGTAGATGGGGTAAATGTAAACTTGCAACAGTTGCATTTGGCCATGGGATAGCTACAACTTTATTACAACTTTCAAAAGGCTATTCAATAATAAGTAATGGAGGATATGAAATAACACCTACATTATTGAAGAAGGAAAAATTACAAAGACAAAGAATACTTAATGAAAACTTATCAGAGAGAATTAATCCTATTCTTAGAAAAATTGTATCAACAAAAGAAGGAACAGCAGGTTTTGCTAATGTAAAAGGTTACGAAATAGGCGGAAAAACGGGCACTGCCGATCAACCCTCAATGGGCGGGTATTCTAAAAAGAAAGTTAACACTTTTGCATCAGTTTTTCCAACCTCAGACCCAAAATTTGTATTAGCGGTAATGTTGGATGAACCCAAAGCAAATAGAGAATTTGTCTATCACTATAGAGATGATAGATATCCTTATAAGGGGAATTGGAGAAATACAGCGGGTTGGACCACTGTTTGGATAGCCGGTCAGATAATAGAAAAGATCGGGCCAATTTTAGCCACAAAATATTAAGAGCGTAAATCATGTTACTCAAAGACTACTTTCCAAATTTACATAAAAAATATCATGAATTAAGTTTTAAAGGAATAGCTTTTAATTCTAAAGAAGTTAAAAAGGGATACGTTTTTTTTGCATTTAAAGGAAACAATACAGATGGAAATTTCTTTATAAAAGATGCTATTAAAAGAGGATCTGAAATTATTATCACTGACAAATTTAAAATAAATGGTTGGAAAAATAACGTTTTATTTTTAAATGATAAAAATCCTAGAAATTTACTAGCAAAATTTAGCTCTAAAATATTTAACAAAAAACCGAACAACTTAATAGGTGTTACTGGCACAAATGGTAAATCATCGATAGCAAATTTTTATTCTCAAATTCTTTCTCTTAACAGAATTAAAGCAGGCTCAATTGGTACATTGGGGGTTACTGGTTTAAAAGTTAAAAAAAATTTTTCTAATACTACATTTGATACTATTCAAATAAACAAAATTTTAAAAAAATTAAAAGAAAGAAGAATTGAAAATGTTATTTTGGAGGCTTCGAGTCATGGATTAAATCAAAATAGATTAGATGGATTAGAATTTGATATTGGTATATTTACCAACTTCACAAGAGATCATTTAGATTATCATAAAACTTATAAAAATTATTTAAATTCAAAGTTAATATTATTCAAAAAATTATTAAAAAAAAAGTCTTATGCTATTTATGATAATGATCTAAAAATTTCTTCTAATTTAAATAAAATTACTAGATTAAATAAAATCCATAAACTTACTTTAGGAAATACTAAATCGAATTTTTCAATAATTGATCATCAATTTTTGAAAGATGAACAGAAAATAACATTCATATTTGATAAAAAAAAATATTCTTTTTCGACAACACTAATTGGAAGAGTCCAAATTAAAAATTTACTAATGGCTATTATGGCAGCAATGAAAAGTAAAATTTCATTAGAAAAAATTTTAAAAATTATACCAAAAATAAAGTCAGTAAATGGAAGATTAGAGAAGTTAGGAAATCTTAATAATTATGGAATTGTTATTCTTGATTATGCTCATACACCAGACGCTTTAAAGACCTGCATTAAAAATGTGAAGGAACAGTTTAAATTGAGAAAAATTAACTTAGTATTTGGATGTGGAGGTGAGCGAGACAAGCCCAAAAGAAAAATAATGGGAAAAATCGCTGATAAATATTGTGATAAAATATATTTAACAGATGATAATCCAAGAAGTGAAGATCCAGAAAAAATAAGAAGAGATATCAAGTCTAATATTTCAAAGAGTAAAGTATTAGAAATACCATCAAGAGAAATGGCAATAAAATCAGCAATTATGGATATTAGGTCAAACGAGATAGTTATTATTGCAGGAAAAGGGCATGAAGTTTACCAAGAATATGTCTCTAAAAAATTCTTTTCAGATAAAAAATGTATTGAAAAATTTATTAGGATTAAAAATAAATCTTTAAATAGAAATTGGAAAACAAATATTATTTCAGAAATAATTAAAAAGAAAATAGATAAAAATATTAATATTAATGAAGCTTCAATTGACTCAAGAAAAACAAAAAAAAATAATATTTTCTTTGGTGTTAAAGGAAAGAACTTTGATGGAAATAAATTTGTCTATCAAGCTTTAAATAATGGAGCCTCAATTGCAATTAATCAAAATAAATCAGTCAATCAGGTTAAAAATAAATTTTATGTAAAAAATTCTTTAAAAATTTTTTCTGAATGTGCTAAACTGGTAAGAATATCTTCTAATATTTCATCTATTGCAATTACAGGATCTGCAGGTAAGACTTCTTTAAAAGAGATGTTGGGCCAAATGCTAGGTAAACTATGTCAAACATCTTATTCAAAAAAATCTTTTAATAATAAATATGGTGTACCAATTTCTTTATTCAACATAAATAAGGAAGATAAAATTGGAATTTTTGAAGTTGGGATGGATAAAAAAGGTGAAATTGACTTTTTGACCAAAAAAATAATGCCTAATATTGGTGTTATTACAAATATTTCTTATGCACATATTAAAAATTTTAAAAATTTATGGGGTGTAGCTCAAGCCAAATCAGAGATAATAAATAACATTGTTGAACATGGATCTATTATATTAAATGCTGATGATAATTTTTATGGTTTTTTTCAATCCAAAGCTATGAAAAAAAAGTTAAGAATAATCTCATTTGGGATTAAAAAAAAATCAGATGTAAGATTAATTAAGATAAAAAAACGAAAACTTACATCTGTTATTTACATAAAAAATTATGAAAAAAAATTGAAATTTGTTATTAAGAAAAATTTAGAAAATTATATCTATAATATTCTGTCGACTTTAGCAGTAATATCAGTATATCACGATTTAGGAAAATTAGATAAATTTTTCTTTAATGATTATCAATTTCCAGAAGGAAGAGGAGATTTAAATTTAATTAAGATTAATAAAAAAAAAATCAACTTTATTGATGAAAGTTATAATTCAAATCCTTTATCTCTTCAATTTGCATTAAATAAATTAAATAATTTAAATACAAAATCTAAAAGAAAATTTATTCTGTTGGGAGATATGTTAGAACTTGGAAAATATTCCAAAAAGCTTCATTCAGAGGTTGCTCAAAACATTAATGATACTAAAATTGACAGAGTATATGTATATGGCAAAGATGTTATCCAAACATTTAACAAAATTAGACCACAAAAAAGAGGAAGAATATTATATTCAAAAAAAGATATCTTAAACTTTATAAGTAATGATATTAAGGATGGTGAATATCTAATGATTAAAGGTTCAAACTCGACTGGATTAAATAAAATAAGTCAAAGCTTAAAAATAGGCAAATTGAATGCTTTTTAGTCTATTTTCAAGTTTAGTTGAGATCTTTAGTTTTTTAAATGTTTTTAAATATTTAACTGTAAGAACAGGTCTATCAATGTTTACATCAATGATAGTAGTTTTCTTAATTGGCGGACCACTTATTAATTATTTTTCATCTCATCAAATTCATGACCCAATTAGAGAAGATGGCCCAAGCGAACATATCATCAAAAAAATAGGAACTCCAACAATGGGAGGATTAATGATTTTATTGGGTATTTTTTCAGGTGTTCTTTTATGGGGCGATTTTTCTAATCCTTATAATTGGTTTTTAATTTATATAGCAGGATCTTTTGGACTACTTGGTGGTTATGATGATTTTCAAAAAATAAAAAAAAATAATTCAAACGGTATAAGTTCAAAATTAAAAATTATAATCCAAATAATTTTAGCTTTTGGTGGAATTTTAATTCTTTATTTTTACAGTGGATCTAATGAACTTGAAAATTTGTATTTTCCATTTTTTAAAAATTTAATAATTAATTTAGGCTGGTTTTTTATTCCATTTTATTTATTTGTTATTGTTGGATCATCTAATGCAGTAAACTTAACTGATGGGCTTGATGGATTAGCTACTGTGCCTGTGATATTGGTTGCAGCTTGTTTTGCATTTATTAGTTATGTAACAGGAAATGTAGTCTTTTCAGAATATTTACAAATTACATACATTGAAGGAGTAGGAGAAGCATCTATTTTCTGTGGAGCAATAATAGGATCTTGTCTAGGTTTCTTATGGTTTAATGCTCCACCAGCAAAAATATTTATGGGTGATACAGGATCTTTGGCATTAGGAGGATCATTAGGAGCAGTTGGCATTATTACCAAACATGAAATTGTTTTAGCAATTACAGGTGGTCTGTTTGTATTAGAGGCTGTCTCGGTAATTGCACAAGTGATATCATTCAAACTCACTGGCAAAAGAATTTTTAAAATGGCTCCAATACATCATCATTTTGAAAAAAAAGGCTGGCCAGAGTCAACTGTGGTTGTAAGATTTTGGATTATATCAATTATTTTAGCGATGATAGGTTTGGCAACATTAAAACTAAGATAATGAATGATAGAAAAGTTTATTTTAAAAATAAGAAAATTTTAATATATGGTTTTGGCAAATCTGGAATATCATGTTTTAATTTTTTAAAGAAAAACAACAACTGCAAAATATTTGATGATAATAAAAAAAGTATCCCATTTAAATTAAGAAAAGAATTAATAAAATTAAGTCAATTCCCAGTTTTTAGCTTTGATTACATTGTTCTAAGTCCAGGTATTGATATCAAAAAATGTAAAATTTCTGATTTTTTACTCAAAAATAGGTCAAAAATTATTACAGAACTTGATATATTTGAAATTAGTTATCCAAAAATAAATAAAATTACCATTACTGGGACAAACGGCAAATCTACCACATCAAAGCTACTTTACGAAGTTCTAAAAAATAACAAAATGGATGTAAGGCTAACTGGTAATATTGGATATCCAGTGTTAATGGAGAAAAGAATTAAAAAAAATACGATTTTTGTAATTGAAGCATCCTCTTATCAACTAGATTATAGTAAATATTTTAGATCTAAGTATTCAGTGATACTCAATTTAAGTCCAGATCATCTAGAGAGGCATGGAACTTTTAAAAATTATGCAGAGGCAAAATTTAAGATTGTCAAATCACAACAAAAAAATGACTATACTTTTCTAGATAATGAAAATAAATTTCTAATCCAATTAATAAAAAAAAATAGATTAAAATCAAAGATTATAAAGGTAAACTATATAAAATATAAAAAATATTTTAGAAAAATAGATAATATTTACTTTAATAATTCTAGCAACAGAAAGAATCTTAGTTATGTTTTGGCAATTGCTGAGATATTAAATATAAATTTAAAAAAAGTAATTAACATTGCAAATAAATTTAAAGGATTGAATTATAGGCAAGAAATAATTTATAAATCAAAAGAATTATTAGTTATAAATGATTCTAAATCAACTAGTTTTTCATCAACAGTTCCATTACTAGAAAGTCATGAAAATATTTATTGGATATTAGGAGGAGAGGCTAAAAAAGGTGACAAATTCAAATTAAAAAGAAAATATTTTTCAAATATAAAAGCATATGTGTATGGCAAGGATAGAAATTTTTTAATTAATTCCTTACCAAGTAAAGTTTTTTACAAAAGTTCATTAACACTTAAAGAGACTATTAAAAATTTAAACAATAGCATGCAAAATGACAAGCAAAAGAAAGTAATTCTTTTTAGTCCTTGTGCTGCTTCTTTTGATCAATTTAAGAATTTTGAGGAAAGAGGAAAATTTTTTAATAAAAACATTCAATATATATTAAAACAAAATAAAATATGAACAAATATTATGATAGTTTTTATGATTGGTGGAAAAATATAGATAAAATTCTACTTTTCATAATTCTAGGTTTATTTTTACTAGGTCTTTTTTTTTCATTAGTTTCAACATCTTTAATAGCTTCTGATAAATTAGATACAAAATCCTATTATTTTTTTTTCAAACACTCTGTTTATATAATTTTAGCTATTGTGATCATAATTGTGTTTTCGTTTTTAAATCAAAAAATTTTAACAAAATTTTCGTTAATTCTATTCTTGATCGCATTTTTAAGTTTAATGTTAGTTCCTTTTATTGGTATTGAGGTAAAAGGCTCAAAAAGATGGCTAGATTTGATCTTTTTACCAAGATTTCAGCCAGTAGAGATAATTAAGCCTTTTTTTATTGTAACATTATCTTTAATGTTAACTATTCAAAATAGAAGACTATATTTTAAATATTTCTTAAGCACTTTATTAATTTTTCCTATATTAATGTTGCTTGTCTATCAACCAGATATTGGACAAACACTTTTAATTTTAATGATATGGTTAGCTTTAATTTTTGTATCTGGCATAAATATATTTATTTTTTTTGTGTTCTTTTTTTTGGTTGGATCAGCTGTAGGTTATTTAGTTATGTTTGTTTCTAAATTTGAATATATAAAAATTCGACTTTTGGCTTTTTTAGATTCAAACTTGGGTAATAATTATCAAGCTGAAAAGGCAAGTGATGCAATCGTAAATGGTGGATTTTTTGGAAAGGGAATTGGAGAAGGCACACTGAATTCCAGAGTTCCCGAAGCCCATACTGATTACATAGTTTCAGTTATAGCTGAAGAATTTGGCGCAATAATAGTTATTGGAATATTACTTTTGTACCTTATTTTCTCATATAAAATAATTCAAAAAATTAAAATATTAAATGAAGAATTATTGAAACTAATTTTGATTGGCTGTGTCTCTTTGATTTTATTGCAAACATTTATACATGTGGGTGTTAACATTAGATTGTTACCAACTACAGGCATGACATTACCGTTTTTGAGTTATGGTGGTTCTTCAATAGTTAGCACTGCAATTGTGTCAGGAATAATTCTAAATTTAACAAAAAGAAAAATAGACTAAAAACATGAAAAAAATACTTATCGTAACTGGTGGATCTGGTGGTCACGTAATTCCGTCATTAAATATATATGATATTTTAAAAGAAAATTTTGAAGTACAAATTGTAACAGATTTAAGAGGATCAAAATATATTAATAATAAAGATTATAATTTTTCACTAATAGATGTACCAAATTTATTTTCAAATTTATTATTACTTCCATATAATTTAATAAAATTTTGCATTTCAATTCTAAAATCTTATAAATACTTAAAATTAAATAATTATAATACTTTAATTAGTACTGGAGGGTATATGTCAGTACCTTTATGTTTAGCATCAAATTTATTGAATATAAAAACTTACATTTTTGAACCAAACTCGGTTATAGGTAGAGCAAATAAGTTAACACTTAGCTTTGCCAAAAAAGTCATTTGCTATGACAAAAATTTAAAAGGTATTTCTAAAAAATTCTTAAGTAAGATTTACCCAATTAACCCATTGCTAAGAAAAGAAATCTATAAATATCAAAAAAATGAAAAAACAATTTTAGATAAACAAAAAAAAATACTAATAATTGGAGGAAGCCAAGGGGCAAAATTTTTTGATGAATTCATTTCTAAAACAATTATAAAACTTCCAAAAACACAGAATATTCGTGTTTTACAGCAAGTAATTGATCAAAAATCAAAAGAAATTATTAAAGATTTGTATCAAAAAAATTTTATAGAACATGAGCTATTTGACTTTGATGATAAATTATTAATTAAAGCTGTAAATTATGATTTAGCTATAACACGATGTGGAGCATCTGCAATTTCAGAATTAGCTTATTTAAATATTCCATTTGTGGCAATTCCATTTCCGTATGCTAAAGATAATCATCAATATTACAATGCAGTATTCTATGAAAAAAATAAATGTTGTTGGTTAATAACCCAAAAAGATATTGATGAAAATAACTTTATAGATTTAATAAATAAAATATTTGAAAATAAAAATGAATATTTTTCTAAAAAAAAAAATTTGATTGAACTAACAAAAGAGAATACTTGGGAAAAAAATAAATTTAAAATGATTGAACTTATAAATGAAAATTGATTTAGGAAAAAATGAACTTATTCATTTTGTTGGCATTGGAGGTATAGGAATGAGTGGTTTAGCTTTAATAATGAACGGATTGGGATACAAAGTTCAAGGTAGCGATATTACTAACAATCGAAATATTGAAAGATTGAGCGAAAAAAAAATAAAAGTATTCATCAAACATAAAAAAGAAAATATTAAAAAAACTACCATGTTAGTGATTTCATCGGCAATTACAAAAAGTAACCCTGAAGTTATAGAGGCAATGAAAAAAGATTTACCAATTTATAAAAGAGGAGATATGTTGGGTCATATTGTATCTTTTATGAGAAATGTTGTTGTAACTGGTTCGCATGGAAAAACAACAACAACATCGTTGGTATCAAGTATTTTTACATCAGGTAATTTAGATCCAACTATTATTAATGGTGGTGTATTAAATTCATTTGGCAATTCTGCAAAATTAGGCAAAAGCAACTGGTGTGTAACTGAGTCTGATGAGTCAGATGGAAGTTTTTTAAAAATCCCCTTTACATATTCTATCGCAACAAATTTAGACTCTGAACATTTAGATTTTTATAAAAATATAAATAATCTAAAAAAATGTTTTATAAAATTTATAGAAAAAATACCATCTGTAGGTAAGGGTTTTGTATGTAATGACGATCAAAATCTAAAAAATATTATAAAAAAAACAAAAAATAAGAATTTTTATACATACGGTAAAGATAAAAAGTCAAATTTTCAAATAGTAAATATAAATCAAACGTCTAATTTTTCTAGTTTTGATATTAAAATAAATATTCCAAGCAAAAAAAAAATTATTAAAGGAATTAAGCTTCCAATGATTGGAACTCATAACATTCAGAATGCAACAGCTGCAATTTCTTTAGCATTTACAATAGGATTACCTGAAAAGTGCATCAAAGCTGGAATACACAATTTTAAAGGCGTGCAGAGAAGGTTTTCTCATTTATTTGATCACAATAAGATAAGTTTTTATGATGATTATGCTCATCATCCAACAGAAATAAGTTCAGTTTTAAGTGGAGTTGAAAAAGTTTACAAAAATAAGGAAATTGTATGTGTTTTTCAACCGCATAGAGTTTCAAGAGTAATAAGTTTGAAAAAAGAGTTTTCAAAATGTTTTAAAAAAGCAGATACAGTTTTATTATGTCCCATTTATACAGCTAATGAAAAACTTAAGCTTAATTTTACATATCATTCCTTCGCAAAATTAATAATAAAAAATTCAAACGTCAGGTTAATACAAGTTAAAGATGAATTACAATTACAAAATTTTATAAAACAGAATGTGTTTGGTGAAAAAATTTATATAGGCATGGGTGCAGGATCTATATCTAATTGGATGAAGAATTTGAAAAATATTTTTTAATGGAAACTAAAGACATAAAAAAATTAGCATTATCAATAGATGGAGATATTTTTTTCGATCAAAGTATAAAAAATCTTAATTGGTTTAATATTGGTGGAAAAACTAAAATTTTTTTTAAACCAAACTCTTTAAAATGCTTAATAGAATATCTAAAACTATATGCCTTACGGGGTAAAATATTTATTTTAGGAAATGGTTCAAATGTGTTGTTTGATGATAATATATACAAAGGTACTATAATTAAGTTAGGAAAAAATTTTTCAAATATTACTTTACTTGATAAAGAAACAATCATAGCTGGAGCAGCAGTATCACAAAAAAAGGTTTCAGAATTTGCAAAAGACCATAATATCTCTGGGTTAGAATTTATGTCATGTATTCCAGGGTCAATAGGAGGTGGTATTAGAATGAATTCTGGATGTTTTAAAAAAGAATTTAAAGATGTCCTTATTTCTATCCAGCTGGTAGATTTTAAAGGCGTTGTAAGAAGCATACCTACAAATAAAATTAATTTCAATTATCGGTCAATAGAATTGCCAAAAGATTTAATTTTTTTAAGTGCAACCTTCAAAGGTAAAGAAAAAAAAAGAGAAGAAATATATAATTATATGAATGAGTTAAATGCAATTAAAAATATGGCCCAACCAACCAAAATTAAAACAAGTGGTAGTACTTTTAAAAATCCCATTGACCAAACAGATAAAAAAGTTTGGGAGTTAATTAGATTGAGTGTACCTACTGAAACACACTATGGAGATGCAGTAATTTCAGAAAAACATGCTAATTTTTTTGTAAATAAAAAAAATGCAAAATCTGTAGATATGAAGTCACTAATTAAATTTGTTAAAAAAAAAGTTAAAGATAAGACTGGAATTAAATTAGAACTAGAAATTGTGTTAGTTGAATAGTGGATAAAATTTTAATATTAGCTGGAGGGTATTCCAACGAAAGAGAGATTAGTTTAATAACTGCTAGAAGTGTTACTAGAGAATTAAAAAAGAATAAGAAATACAAGCTTTTAACAATTGAGCCGAACGGACATTTCATTAAAAAACTAAGAAAATTTAGACCAAAATTGGTTTTAAATCTTTTACATGGTAGATATGGCGAAGATGGCTATGTCCAGTCTATCCTTGAGTCAGAAAAAGTAAAATATACACATTCTGGAGTTTTATCCTCGTCTCTAGCAATTGATAAGGAAATATCAAAAAAAATATTTATTAAGAATAAAATTCTCACTCCTCCCTTTTTCAAATTTGTTTTTAAAAAAAAAACCAATTACAAAAATATAACTAAAAAAATTGAAAAAAAGCTTAAATTCCCTGTAGTTCTTAAGCCTATCAACGAAGGCTCTAGTGTAGGGGTATATATAACTAACAAAAAAAATTTTATTTATAATTTATTAAAGCTAGAAAAGTTTAAAGAAATATTAATAGAGAAATATATTCCTGGAAGAGAAATTCAAGCAGCTGTTTTAGGGAATAAGAAATTGGGTGTAATAGAGTTAAAACCTAAAAGAAAATTTTATGATTATAAAGCAAAGTACAGCGCAAGTGCTAAAACTGAGCATATAATTCCAGTTGATATAACTCAAAAAAATTATAATAAAATAAATTCATTAGCTATGAAAGCACACAAGCTTTTAAAGTGTAGAGGTGTGTCGAGATCAGATTTCAGATTTTATAAAAATAAATTTTATCTATTAGAACTAAATACTCAGCCTGGTATGACTTCGCTGTCTTTAGTACCTGAAATTGCAAATTATAATAATATTAGCTTTATACAACTTATACAAGAAATAATGAAAGATGCCTCTACAAATAAATAAATATAAACTTTACCTTTATTTGTTTTTTTTTATTTTTTTGACATCAATATTTAATTTTAAATTCTTAGATAATTATCAAGAAAAATTTAGCTTAAAGAAAATATATATTCATGGGCTATCTAATAACGAAAAACAAAAAATTGAAATTGAACTTAATAAATTAAAAAATATAAACATTTTTAAATTGAGCGAAGATAGGGTTTTAAAAACACTAAAAAAATTTAATTTTTTAGAAAGTATTTATGTAAATAAAGTAATACCATCAACAATAACGGTTAATTTATCAAAAACTCTCATTATTGGAAAAACATTAAGAAATGGAGAACATTATTATATTGGCAAAAATGGAAATTTCATAAAATCTAATCAACTGAATGAAACTATTAATATACCTTCAGTATTTGGAGAATTCAGAATTGAGGAATATATAGATTTACAAAATATATTAAGTGAGCATGAGGTGAATTTACAAAACATTGAAAAGTATTTTTATTATAAAAATAAAAGGTGGGACCTATTATTTTCAAACAAATTAACTTTAATGTTGCCTTCTCAAAATGTAGTCAAATCAATAAAAATTTATAAAAAATTATTAGAAAGTGATATTTTAATAAATAAAAAAATCATTGACCTTAGAATAACAAATCAAATTATACTAACGAATTACAATGAATAATTTTGAAGCTGTTATAGATGTGGGATCTGAGAATTTAAAGTTAGGTATTTTTAACAACGAGGATAAAAGTATTTATTCTTCTAAACAAAAAATTAATGATAGTTTAGAAAAATCATTAAATATCCTAATAAGAGATGCAGAAAAATATTTATCATCGCATATAGATGATGTTGTTGTTTTATATGACTCTCCAAAATATTATTCATTAGAAATTTCTATTAAAAAAGTACTCGATTATAATACATCAATAAAAAAAATTTATAACGATCTAATACAAGAAGCCCATTTTATAATTTCACAGAATAATTTTAAAGATCAGATAATACACTTAATAATTAATAATATTATTGTGGATGAAAACAAATCTTTAGATAAAATTACCAATGATATCAAAATCAAATCTCTAGTATTAGAGATTAAATTTATTTGTTTGAATAAAATTTTAATTGAAAATATAACAAATAAGTTCAAAAATAATAATTTAAAAATATCAAATTTATATTGTACAAGTTATGTAAAAATTTATTTTTATAAAAAGCAATTAATTTCTAAAGATTTTCTGTTTTTCATAGATATTGGTTTTGAAAGAAGTAGTGGTTTTGTGTTCAATGATGGTAAATTTGAATTCTTTAAATCAATACCTATTGGAGGTAATCATATTACTAAAGATATTTCAAAAATTTTAAAATTAAGCCTAGAATATTCAGAGAATTTAAAAATAAAATTTAATAGATCTGAAAATGATGTTTCTTTTATTAAAAATTCTACTAACAAAACAAATCCATTCAGCGAAACTATTGAAAAAAATATATCTATTGATCTTCTGAAGCAAATAATTGAGGCTAGGTTAGATGAAATTATTGAACTGTCTATTTTTGATGATATGTTTATTAAAAATTTTAATCCCCATTCAAAACATAAATTAATAGTTGCTGGAGGAGGATCTAAGTTATTATCAAACAAGTATAATCTGAGAATAAACAAAACATTCGCTGAACTAGTCTATTATGATGAAAATGATTCATTAGTCTGTGAGACAGGTCTAAATTATAATAAAAGTAATGAGAGTTTTCATATAAAAACAAAGGAAAAGTCAAAGAAATTAGGCTTTTTTGAGAATTTCTTTAACTTATTTTCTAAATAATCGTATTTTACTGTAACATTACTTGAATATTAAATTTTTCGTAATTTAATATATTTCCACAATGCCAGTTCTTTCTCAATCGACTATTGCTAAACAAGTATCTTTTTCAGGAGTTGGTATTCACACAGGCAACAAAGTCAAAATGAGTGTTTTGCCTTCTATACCAAATTCTGGAATAGTTTTTAAAAGAACAGATTTAAACCAAAACAACATTGTAATTCCAAATTTTGCAAATGTTAGTGATGCTACGCTTTGTACAACGGTATCAAATCAATTTGGTGTAAAAGTTTCCACAATTGAGCATCTTATGGCTGCTTTTTTAGGGTTAGGAATAGATAATGCAATAGTAGAACTAGATTCACAAGAGGTGCCTATTCTTGATGGTTCAGCAAGAGATTTTGTAAAAATTTTGAGAGAAACTGGCCTGAAAAATAGTGATGTTCCAATAAAATTAATAAAAATTAATAATCATGTTGAGTTAGAAGATGGAGATAAATGTATTTCAATAAATAAATCAAATACGACTCTGGAAATTGAATTCGAGATTAACTATAAGAATAAAGTTATAAAAAATCAAAAAAATAAAGTTAGTGTATTTGAAGATAATTTAGATGATATTTTTAATTCAAGAACATTTTGTTTATATGAAGATGTAGAAAAACTTCAAAAGATTGGTTTAGGCAAAGGTGGATCTCTAAAAAATGTGATTGTCGTTAAAGATGATAAAATATTAAATGAGAATGGATTAAGAAACGAAAATGAATTTGTAAATCATAAAATTCTTGATTGTATGGGAGACTTATACTTAACTGGTTACAGAATGATTGGGTCTATAAAATGCAGTCATGGAGGTCACAGCTTAACAAATAAATTGCTTAGAAAAGTATTTAATGATACTAAAAATTACTCTTTGATTGAGATTAAAGGAAAGAACCTACCTCATTCATTGTTAAATAATCGTCACAATTTAAAATCTATTGCTTAAAAATTAGAAATTTTAAAATATTCTGATAAAATTTCTAAATGAAAATATTCAATTTTTTAATAATCGTTTTAATATTTATCAGTTTAGCTTCTTGCTCAAAGAAAGAAGAAAAAATATCATTGATTAAGGAAGACAACTTAGAAATGCAAATGATCGAAGCTTATAATGAAGGATTAAAAGAATTTAATAGAGGAGATATTTTTTTTGCTGCTAAAAAATTTAATGAGGTTGAACTTTTATATCCTCAATCTTCATGGGCTCCGAGATCAACTTTGATGGCAGCATATGTTTATTATTCTCAACTATATTTTAATGAGGCAATCATTGAGCTAGAACGTTTTTTGGATAAATATAAGAATCATAAAAATACAGACTATGCTTATTATTTGTTAGCCATTTGTCATTATAATCAAATAGTAGATGAAAAAAAAGATTTAGGTGAAATACTAAAAGCTAAAACTTATTTTCAGATTATAATAAAAGATTTTCCATCGACTGATTTTGCTGAAGATTCTAAGTTTAAACTCGAATTGATTGAGGAAATCTTAGCGTCAAAAGAGTTATATTTAGCAAACTATTATTTAGATAGAGAAAAGTGGATACCAGCAATGAATAGATTTAAAAAAATAGTGAATGATTATGACACCACTATTTATATTGAAGAAGCTTTGTATAGATTGGTTGAATTGAACTATAAATTAGGTTTATCAGATGAAGCTCAAAAATACGCAGCAGTCCTTGGCTACAATTATCAATCTAGCGAATGGTATGATAGCTCTTATAAAATTTTAAATAGAAATTATAAAAGATTGGATATTAATAAAGATATGGAAAAAGAAAAATCGTTATTAAAAAAATTTAAAGATTTATTTAAATAATAAAAAATGAAGGAAAGCGAAATAAGAAGCAATTATTTAAAAAAAATAAATGAGCTAAAAAAGCACAATAAACTTTATTTCGAAGATAGTGCTCCAATTATATCTGATAAGGATTATGATAAAATCAAAAAAGATATATTAAACTTAGAAAAAAAATTTTCATTCTTAAAAGATAATTCTTCTCCATCTGTTTCTTTAGGTTATACCCCTTCTAAAAATTTTATTAAATCTAAACATAGAGTTAAAATGCTGTCTTTATCAAATGCTTTTGATTTTGAGGACTTAGAAAATTTTGAGAAGAAAATATTTAATTACTTAAATAAAAAAATTGCACTCGAATACAGCGTAGAACCAAAAATAGATGGAATTTCAGCTTCATTAACTTATAAGAATGGTTCGCTGATTATGGGTACATCTAGGGGCGATGGAACAACAGGTGAGGTAATAACTGAAAATTTAAAAACAATTAAAGATATACCTCATAAAATTAATTCTAAGGATTTTCCCAAAGATATAGATATAAGGGGAGAAGTCTTTATTAAGAGAAGTGAATTTGATAAATTAAAAAATGATTTTGCAAATCCTAGAAATGCAGCTTCAGGATCCCTAAGACAAAAAAATCCAAATGAAACTAAAAAAATCCCACTTAATTTCGTTGCCTATACTTACGGTTATTTCAAAAGTGACGAAATAAGAAAACAATCAGATTTTTTAAACTCCTTACAAAGATGGGGTTTTAAGACAAATGAACACAATAAAATTTTAAACAGTATAGATGATTTGATAAATTTTCATAAAAAATTTGAAAAAGAAAGATTTGATTTAGAATATGATGTTGATGGTTTAGTTTATAAAATAAATAGTCTAGAGCTTCAAAAAAGATTAGGATTTACTGCAAATTCTCCAAGATGGGCAATAGCTCATAAATTTTCTGCAGATAGCGCATTTTCTCAAATAATAGACATAAATATTCAGGTTGGTAGAACAGGTGCTTTAACACCTGTAGCAAGAATAAAACCAGTAAATATTGGTGGTGTAGTAGTTTCTAATGCAACACTCCATAACGAGGATGAAATAATTAGAAAAGATATAAGACTTCATGATACCGTAAAAATAGAAAGAGCAGGCGATGTTATTCCTCATGTTATTTCAGTTGATCTTAAAAAAAGAAAAAAAAGTTCGAAAAAATTTGTTTTTCCAAAAAAATGTCCTTGTGGTTTTGATACAACAAAAGAATTTAATAAAGTAACTAAAAAATTTGATGCAGTAAGAAGATGTCCAGATAGAGGATTTGAGTGTGAAAAAATGGCAGTAGAAAAAATCAAACATTTTATTTCAAAAGAAGCTCTTAATATTGATGGTCTTGGAAAAAAAGTAGTAGAAAAGTTTTGGGATCTTAAATTAATAAGATTTCCACAAGATATTTTTAATTTAGATTATACTCAAATTTCTAAATTAGAAGGTTGGGGTGATCTTTCAGTTTCAAATTTAAAATTTTCAATAGATCAATCAAAAAAAGTTTCTTTAGATAAATTTCTTTATTCTATCGGTATTAGACATATTGGTATAGAGAATGCAAAATTGTTGGCAGAATATACAAAATCAATATCAAACTTTTTAAACTTTATTAAAAATAAAAAAATTAACGAATTTTTAAATATAGATGGAATAGGAGACACTCAAATTAATTCATTAAAAAAGTTTTTTGAAAATAAATCTAATTATAAAATAATTGAAAAATTATCTTCTATACTAAATATTTCTGATTTAAAATTAAATAAGAATGGTAAACTCTTGAATAATTCATTTATGTTTACTGGGAAATTATCAAACATGAGTAGAGCTGAAGCAAAATCTTTAATTGAAGAAAATTCAGGATCAGTTGTAAGCTCCGTTAATAAAAAATTAAAATATTTAATAATTGGTGACAAGCCCACAAACAGAAAAGTGGAACAAGCTAAAGAGCTGGGTATCAAAATTTTATCTGAAAAAGAATGGCTTAATATACTAAATTAATTTAGCTAGCCATTTTTTTTCATTTTTATTTAAATATGGTGAAATATTATTGTAAACATCAAAGTGATATTTAAATAAATAATTTTTTTCTTCTTTATTAAGCATTTTAAAGTTAACTAAGTCTTTATCAATCGGTGCCATTGTCAAATTTTCAAATAAAAGCTTTGATTTTATTTTTTTAATAAAAACTAAATTTTCAATTCTTATTCCAAAATCATTTTTTTTATAAAAGCCAGGTTCATTACTTAAAACCATACCTTCTTTTAATTTTACATAGTTATTTTTCGATATACCTTGTGGTCCTTCATGAACATTAAGAAATGCTCCTACTCCATGACCAGTGCCATGACGATAATCAAGTCCAACTGAATTGAGGCTTTTTCTGGCAATTTTATCAATATTGTGGCCATTTCTCTCTTTATTTATGTTTGATAATGCAACTGCAATATGACCTTTCAGAACTCTTGTAAATATATCCTTCACCTTATTTGAAACATTTGAAAAGCATAAAGTTCTCGTTACATCTGTAGTACCCCATTTGTATTGACCCCCAGAGTCGAGAAGTAACAAATCATTTTTTTTTAATTTTCTGTTCGAAAATTTATCTGATCTATAATGTATGATCGCTCCATTTGGTCCAGATCCAGCAATTGTATCAAAACTTGGATATAAATAATTTTTACTTTTTTTTCTGAAGCTCTCTAGTTTTTTTTCAATTTTATTCTCTGTAAGATCTTTGATTTTATGATTTTTTATCCAACATAAAAATTTTGTTAAAGCTACACCATCTTCAATATGGGCATTAACCATATTTTTAATCTCAATTTTATTCTTTAAAGATTTAAAATCATAAATAGGGTCTCCCCTACCAATTATTTTAAATTTATAACTAATTAAGCTTTCCTCGAAAACTGAACAAGTTTTACTATCAATGCAAAAATTACCACTTTTTAATCTAGTTAAGCAATTTAAAATATTATTTTCTTTTAAAAATTGTATTTTTAATTTTTTAAGACTTAGTTTAATTTTTTTTATTTTTTTTATATTTGAAAAAAAATAAATTTGTTTTTCTTTTGTTATGATTATTTTACAATTTGCAATAGGAGAATTTGGAAGATCTCTACCTCTTATATTCAGAAGCCAACAAATATTTTCACCTGAGCTTATGAATGAATAATCAATTTTCTTTTTTTTCATAATCTTAATTAATCGACCAATTTTTTTATTTACACTTTCACCTACCACAACTGGATCTAAGCTAAAAAAAGGATAACTATTTTTATTTTTTCTTTCGCTTTTAAATTTAAAATTTAAAGGAACTAATTTGTAATTATCCCCAAAATATTTGTTAAGAGTTCCCCATGTAAAAAGATCTGGATCAAATCCAATTTTGATTTGATTTTTTAAAATATCTTTAGGCCATATATATGGTATTTCACAAATTTTAAAATTTTCTCCAGATTCTTTTTCAGCCTGGATAGTATATCTACCATCAACGAATAAATAATTTTTATTTTTTAAGAAAATTGCAAATCCTGAAGAACCTGTAAAATTTGTAATTGATTTAAGGTGGTTTATTTCTGAGTATTCAGTAAAATACTTATCATTTTTTGGTAAGATATACCCATCTAAATTGTTTGATAAAATAATATTGTTTATTTCAGTACTCATTTTAATTTTTTTTGATAGCGTATCCACCCAGGGCTCCGAATTTCACTATCACTATCGAAGTCTATATCTTGGTTAAATTCAAATTCCTCTTCTTTTTCATCTATAAAATTATTATTTTTTTTAATATATTCATCTGGTAGCTCATCAACAAATCTTGATGCCATACTGTCTATCCAGTCTCCTTGATAAAATCTGTTCATTGAAAATGATATCTTAGCGAGCTTTTTTGCCCTAGTAATTGCAACATAAGCTAATCTTCTTTCCTCTTCCAATCCACTTTCTCCTTTTTCTTCAATGCTTTTTTGATGAGGAAATAGACCTTCCTCCCAACCTGGTAAGAATACAACATCAAATTCTAGTCCTTTTGATGCATGAATTGTCATTAAATTAACTTTTTCACTTTGCCAATCTTGGTCTAAAGATGTTGCAAGAGCGACATGCTCTAAAAAGCTTTCTAAATTATCAAATTCTTTCATCGCATTTAATAATTCTTTTATATTTTCTAATCTATTTTCATTTTCTAAGTCTTTCTTATTTTTTAACATTTCGCTATATCCAGACTCATCAAGAATAATTTGCAACAATTTATTGTGGTTAATTTTATTATTTAAATCATTTCTCCATTTAGCCAAAAGATTTAGAAGAGAATTTAAACCTATTTTTGTTTTAGGTTTGATTTTGTTTTGTTCAATTAAATGTTTTGAGGCAACCTCTAAAGAACATTTATTTAATTTAGCAAAATCATTTATAGCTTTAACTGTTGTATCCCCAATTGATCTTTTTGGGACGTTTAAAATCCTCTCAAATGCCAAGTCATCCTGAGGTTGAAAAACTGTTTTTAGATATGCAATACAATCCTTTACTTCAGCTCTCTCATAAAATTTTATACCACCGATAATTCTGTAAGGAACACCAATTTTTAAAAACCTTTCCTCAAATTCTCTTGTTTGAAAAATAGCCCTTACAAGAATTGCAACTTCATTTAATGAAAATTTATTTTTGAAATCTTCAATGTTTGAACCAATTTCAGTTGCCTCATCCTTTACATTTCTAAAACAGTTTAATGTAACAAGTTCTCCATCTTCTTGATCTGTGAAAAGTTTTTTTCCAACTCTGTTTTGATTATTTTCAATAATATTAGATGCAACACTTAAAATATTTTGGGTTGATCTATAATTTTTCTCTAATCTTATTATTTTTGTATTCTCATACACATTTTCAAATTGAAGAAAATTTTTTATTTCGGCACCTCTCCAACTGTATATTGATTGATCATCATCACCCACACAGCAAATATTTTGATTATATTCAGCGAGATATTTTAGCCATTCACTCTGAATAAAGTTTGTATCTTGGTATTCATCAACTAAGATATACTTAAACTTTTGAGAATACATTTTTGATATATCTTTATGTTTTTCAAAAATTTTAACTGAATGAAGTATTAAATCACTGAAATCAGCAGCGTTTAAATCTATCAATTTTTGTTGATATATTTTATATATTCCAAGAAAGCTTTTTTCTAATATATCTTTATGTTTAAGTACAACTTCGTCAGGATAAAAACCTTTATTTTTCCATTTATCAATTACTGCCAAAATATATCTTGGGGATATTTTTTTTGTATCTATATTTTCAGATTTACAAATATTTTTTATTAGTCTTACCTGGTCATCTTGATCAATAATTGAAAAGTTTGATTTTAAACCAGCTGCTTCAGCATGTTTTCTTAATATTTTTGCACTAATTGAGTGGAAAGTTCCTAACCAAGGAAGACCTGTTGCCTCTTTTCTTAAGAATTTAGAAACTCTTATTTGCATTTCTTTTGCAGCTTTATTTGTAAAAGTTACTGCCAAAACTTGATTAGGAAACGCTTTATGTTGTTTAACAATATGGGCAATTCTAGAAGTAAGCACTCTTGTTTTTCCAGACCCTGCTCCTGCAACGATTAAAAGAGGTCCGTTTAAATGTAGAACTGCCTCTTCCTGACTTTCGTTTAGATTTGTTAAATAATCTAAATTCATCCTGTATTTTTTTTTAATTTAAGCGATATTAATTGAATAATTAAAACTATGAAAATACCAATATTTACTAAAGGCATTTTTTTATTTATAGCGTTGTTTTTTACATTAGGCATTTATTTATCAATACCAGTTTTATTTAATTATAAAAGCATAGAAAACATCATCGAAAGAAAATTTTATTCTGATTTCAATATTAACTTAAATATAAATGGTGACATAAAGTATCAATTACTCCCAAAGCCTAATTTATTAATTAGTGATTCATCATTATCAATAAGTGAAAAAAACAATGAAGATATTTCCTTTGATATTAAGAATTTAAAAGTTTTCATGAATTCTAATAGCTTATATCCAAAATCAAAAATTAATTTTGAAAAATTTGAGATACAAAATACAAATTTTACTTTAAAAAAAAAAGAATATGTAACTTTAAGACATTATTTTCACAATAGCGAAAGTAAACCATTTCATATAAAAAAAAGTAAAATATTTATAGTTGACGAAAAAGATGAAACATTAGTTATATCACCTGTTGAAAAAATAAATTTTGTTACATCAAAAAAAGATAACGTAAAAAAATTATATATTAAAGGAATTTTATTTGATCTGAATTTTAAATCGTTATGGAAAAAAAAATACAATTCTGAAATGAATTCTCAAATAGAAGTAGATTTTAAGGAACCAAATTTTTTAATAAAAAATCGATTAAATTATAATAATAGTTCCAGTCTCGACGGTTCAACATTGCTTAGTTTCTTTAATCAAAATATTGAAATTGATTATGTCTTAGAAAATAATAAAATTACTTTATCATCACCTAATAAACCCAATGATATAAAAATTGGTGCATCAATTGAGTTAAAACCATTTTATTTAAATTCAAATATTATTTTGAATAGGCAAAATATGAATTTTATGATTGATGAATTAATATTTTCGCTATTGAATTTGGAACCTGATTTATTGGGTAATATTAATGGAGATATTGAACTGCTGCTAACAAATATTGAGCATGAACTTTTAAGAAGTGGTAAAATAAGTTTTAATATAAGTCAAAATACAATTAATTTGAGAGAAGTTTTATTTAATATTGATGATATTGCTCAAATAAACTCTGAAATAAAATACAATGAAAAAGATGGAGATATAATTTTTACTTCATCTAACTCTTTATTAATTAAAAATAAAAAAGAGTTTGCTAAAAAGTTCCAAGTAAGACCTGAAAAAGTAAAGGATTTAAATGAGATTTATTTTAAAGTTGAGAAAAATATTAATACCAGACAAGTATCAATATTTGACATAAAAATTAATAAAGTAGAATATAAAGATAAGAATAACAGTGAATCAAAATATAATATTAGAAATTCTCAAGAGCTGAAATCATTAATGAAAAAAATTATCACCACTTAATCAGGTTCAATCATTTTATTAGGATCAACAATTTTATCATAATCTCTCTCGTTTATTAGACCTGATTTCATTGCTTCAACTTTAAGAGTAGTTTTATTTTTTAATGCATTCTTAGCTATCTTCGCGGCGTTATCGTAACCTATTTTAGGAGATAGGGCAGTTACCAACATTAAAGAATTATCTACTAAATGTTTGATTCTATTTTTGTCAGCTTTAAGTCCGGAAATACAATATTTTGCAAAACTTTTAGTGCTATCGGATAGAATTTGAATGGATTGTAGCACATTGTGAATTATTAAAGGCTTAAATACATTTAGTTCGAAATGACCATGTGATCCAGCCATAGTAATTCCATTATGGTTTCCAATTACTTTTACACAAACCATAGTAACAGCCTCACATTGAGTTGGATTTACCTTACCAGGCATAATTGAAGATCCAGGTTCATTCTCTGGTAATATCAATTCTCCGTATCCTGCTCTAGGTCCTGAGCCTAAAAATCGAATATCATTTGCCACTTTCATCAAACACACTGCTGTAGTATTCAATGTCCCTGAATAATTTACGATTGCATCATGAGCGGCAAGTGCTGCAAACTTATTTTTAGCTGGCTTGAAAGGTAATTTAGTTATTTTTTTTATTTCACTAACTATTTTTTTATCAAAATTTTTTTTTGTATTTATACCAGTACCAACGGCAGTTCCACCCTGAGCTAAGTAATAAATTTCATTTAGTGATACTTCTATTCTTTTAATACATTCTTCTAGTTGTGATTGATAACCTGAAAATTCTTGACCTAGAGATAATGGAGTTGCATCTTGCAAATGCGTTCGTCCTATTTTAACTATTTTATTAAAATCTCTTATTTTTTTTTTTAATTCTTTGTTCAACAGTACTAAGCTTGGCAATAGCTTTTCCCTAGTTTCCATTGCTATTGCTATATGCATTGCTGTTGGAAATACATCATTAGTAGATTGAGATTTATTTACGTGATCGTTTGGATGTACAGGTTTTTTTGTGCCCTTCTTCCCCTTGAGCATTTCAATAGCTCTATTCGAAATTACTTCGTTCACGTTCATATTTGTTTGAGTACCAGAGCCAGTCTGCCAAACTTTAAGGGGGAAGTGACTATCTAATTTTCCCTTAATTACTTCTTCTGAAGCACGCACAATTGATCTATAAATTTTTGAACTAATATCTTTATTTTTATAATTTGTAATAGCAGCTGCTTTTTTTATTATAGCTATGGATTTTATTAACTTTGATCCCACTAAAACATCTCCGATATTAAAGTATTTTTTCGATCTTTCTGTAGATGCTCCCCAATACTTATCCACAGGCACGTTTATAGAACCTATGCTGTCATATTCTTTTCTAAATTTCATAGTTTTAATTTTGAGGGTATATTTAATCACTTATACATTAAAAAATTATAAAATCATATAGGAGTAAAATGACAAATTTTGAAAAAGTTGGTGTGTTCATGAAAACTTTTAATCAAGATGTTAAAGATTCATCAAGTCTGAGCACAGACAAAATTAATACGCTTAGAATTTCACTAATTAATGAAGAGTTAGAGGAGCTTAAACAAGCAATATCTGAAAAAAATTTAACAGAGGTTGCTGATGCATTAACGGATATTTTGTATGTCACCTATGGCGCAGGACATGCGTTTGGTATTAATTTGGATAATTGTTTTGACGAAGTTCAAAAATCTAATATGAGTAAACTGGGTAAAGATGGAAAACCTATATTCAATGAGTCTGGAAAAGTTATGAAAGGACCAGACTATTTTAAACCAGATTTATCGAAATTTATAAAATAGTTTACAGCCAATTTGGTTTTAATACTTTAATTTTTGCATCACCACATTTTAGATCTGCATCAAAATTGAATTTTTTGTTTTCTAGTTTTAATAAAGCAAATGGGTTTTCATTATTGATTAATAATTTACCAATGTTTTTATTATCAGATGTTATTTCATCACTAGTGATTTCACCTTCTTGAACTTTTACTGCAAATAGTCTTTTATTAAGTTTATCTTTAAGTTTAATCCTTGCCGTATTCTCTTGCCCTACATAACACCCTTTTCTAAAATCAATTCCATTGAGTTCTTCAAAATTACATTCAATACCAAATAATTTATTTTGAAGATTATTTGTATCAATTTGAGCAATACCTAATTCATGACTGTAATTGTAATATTCACTAGCATCAGATACATTCAACCCCAATTTTTTGATAGAAAGATATAATTTTTCTAAATTAATAACCAGTCTAGCCCCTAACTTATCAGATCTAGGATCTAAAAGAATAGGATCTTCTCTAAATTTAATTGTAAAACCAACTTCATCTTTAGAATTTTCTAATTCCAAAAACTTTTCTTTTGTTAAATTAGCAACTACAAACTCATTACTTAGATTTAAGATATCTACTTTAGATCTTAGTTTATATAAATTTAACTGATTATTTAAATTTTCAATAATTTTTTTTTCACAGTCTAAAAAATAACCCAATTTATGTTTTATAATTATAAAATCATAAAGATATTTTCCTTGTGGGGTTAGGAGAGCTGAAAAACAACTTCTATCGTCTGATATATTTTCAATATTGTTTGTAATTATATTTTGTAAAAATTCTTTAGCATCGTCTCCATTTATATAAAGAAGACCTCTATCTTCTAGTATGTAAACATTATTTTTGTTCATGTTGTAATATTATAACAAATGATATAAGTACTTTTTTTATAAATGTTAGACCTTATAATTAAAAATGGAAAGTGCTATATCGATAAAAATCTAGAAGAGGTCGATATAGGTATTCAAAACAGTAAAATTGTAAAAATTGGAAAGCTAGATGAAGATGCAAGTCAGTCAATTGATGCAACTGGTCTCACCGTTCTTCCTGGTTGCATTGATACTCAAACACATTTTAGAGAACCAGGCTCAACGGATACTGAGGACTTAGCTTCAGGAAGTAGAGCAGCAATTGTTGGAGGTATAACTTCAGTATTTGAAATGCCAAATACTAATCCTGCAACTACTAATAATACAGAATTTCAAAGAAAAATAGATTTAGCAAAAAATAGAATGTACTGTAATCATGCATTTTATTTTGGAGCTACTCCAACCAATCAAAGTGAATTAGCTGATCTTAAAGGTTTAGATGGATGTTGTGGAGTGAAATTATTTGCAGGCTCGTCTACTGGAACTTTGCTAGTTCATAAAGAAGAAGACATTGAAAAAGTTTTTGAAAGTACATCTAAAATTGTTGCAGTTCATTCAGAAGATGAGGATATTTTAAATTTAAGAAAGAAATTAAGAGAGAAAGGAAATGTTCATTCTCATCCGATATGGAGAGATGAGGAATGTGCCATTTCCTCAACTAGAAAAATTGTTAAAATTGCAAAAAGACTTGGAAAAAAGGCTCATATACTTCATATTACTACAAAACAGGAGATAGATTTTTTATCCCAGAATAAGGGAGACATAACTTTTGAAATTACTCCTCAACATTTAACAATGTTTGCTCCTGATTGTTACGATAAACTCGGAACTTATGCTCAAATGAATCCACCAATTAGAGAAAAAAGTCATTACGATAGACTGTGGTATGCTGTAAGAAATAATTATAATGACACTATTGGTTCAGATCATGCTCCTCATCTGAGAGTAAATAAAGACAAAGAATATCCAGATACTCCCTCAGGAATGCCAGGGGTTCAGACCTTGTTACCTGTAATGCTGAACCATGTAAATGATGGAAAACTAACTTTAGTCCAATTGATGAATCTCGTCTGTGAAAATCCAGCGAAAATTTTTGGTATTGTAGGTAAGGGATATATCAAGGAAGACCATGATGCAGACTTTACGATTGTGGACATGAATAAAATTATAGAAATCAAAAATGAAAAAATTGAGAGTAAGTGTGGATGGTCACCTTTCGATGGGTATAAGTTTAAGGGAACTCCAGTTTATACAATCATAAATGGAGAAATTAAAATGAAAGATGGAGAAATCCTTGGTGAAGCATCAGGTAAGCCCTTGAAGTTTAATAATTAGCCTAATTTATTTGGTAATAATTTTATTTTTTATTAAACTTTTGGTAATCTCATCGAGAATAGCTGGATCATCGATTGTTGCCGGCATTTTGTAATCTTCCTTGTCAGCAATTTTACGTATAGTTCCTCTTAATATTTTTCCTGATCTTGTTTTAGGTAATCTTTTTATAACTACAACAATTTTAAATGCAGCAACTGGTCCAATTTTATCCCTGACCATTTGAATACATTCTTTAGAAATAGTTTCGTTGTCTTTTTCTACTCCAGATTTTAAAACAACTAAACCAATAGGTAATTGTCCTTTTAACTTATCCGCAATTCCAAGAACAGCACATTCAGCTACTGATTGATGTTCAGATAATACTTCTTCAATTGCACCCGTTGATAATCTATGACCAGCAACATTAATAATGTCATCGGTCCGTGACATAATCCATATGTATCCATCTTCATCTATATGACCTGCATCATAAGTTTGATAATAACCCTTATAATTAGTCATATAATTTTCTTCATATCTCTTATCAGCATTCCAAAGTGTAGGAAAAGTACCTGGTGGCAAAGGTAATTTAACAACTATATCACCCATCTCATTTGGTTCTGCGATAGAATGATCTGGTTTAATTATTTTTACATCATAACCTGGAACTGCTTTACATGCTGAACCATACTTAGTTTTTTGCATTTCTATTCCAGTACAATTTGAACTTATTGCCCAACTAGTTTCAGTTTGCCACCAATGATCTATAACAGGAACGTTTAAAAGATTTTCAGCCCATTTAATTGTATCAGGATCAGCTCTTTCTCCTGCCAAAAACAAAGACTCAAAAGAACTTAAATCATATTTTGAGAAAAACTTTCCATTTGGGTCTTCTTTTTTAATCGCTCTAAATGCTGTTGGAGCGGTAAACAAAGATTTAATTTTATACTCTGAAATTATTCTCCAAAATACTCCTGCATCAGGTGTACCAACAGGCTTTCCCTCAAACAAAACTGTAGTACATCCTTTGAATAACGGAGCGTAAACAATGTATGAGTGTCCCACAATCCAACCAATATCACTGGCTGACCACCAAACATCATCCTCATTGATATTGTAAATGTTTTTCATTGTCCATTTGAGAGCAACGATATGACCTCCCACATCTCTGACTATTCCTTTTGGTATACCTGTTGTTCCAGATGTGTATAAAATATAGGCAAATTCATTTGCTCCAATCTCAACACAATCTTTGTTTTTGGCATTAATAAGCGCTTCCTCCCAGCTAATTTCAAGCGGAGAGTTAAGTTTTACTTCGTGGTCTTTCCTTTGAAAGAGAATTACTTTTTTAACTTTATGCTTGGCAAGCTTTAATGCTCCATCAACTAAAGGTCTGTAATCAACAGTTCTTCCAGGTTCAAACCCACAAGAGGCAGTGATTAGAATTTTTGCTTTACTATCATCAATTCTAGTTGCTAGTTCATTTGAAGCAAATCCACCAAAGACAACTGAGTGTATTGCACCAATTCTTCCACAAGCAAGCATCGCTATTACTGCTTCAGGTATCATCGGCATATAGATAATTACTCTGTCACCTTTTTTAATTCCTTGATTATCTAGCGCTCCAGCAAATTTTGATACTTTTTCTTTTAATTCACTATATGTAAATTTTGCTTTACTGTTAGTTATAGGGCTTTCATAGATTAAAGCAGTCTTATCACCACTGCCATTATCAATATGAACATCAATTGCATTGTAACAAGTGTTTGTAACGCCATCTTCAAACCATTTATAAAATGGAGGATTAGATTTGTTTAAAATCTTGGTAGGTTTTTTAAACCAAAAGATATCATCTGACACATTTTTCCAAAATTCCTCAGGATTTTGTATAGATTTTTCGTAAATTTCGTTAAAACTATATTTCATAGTGATTTGTTTTTTAACTCACTTTTATAATGATTTTATATAACAGGTTGTATTTAATTTCATAAAGTTAATAAAATCAATACTTATTGCTTCAAAATAACTCTTCAACAAACTTATTTTATTTGTTATTTAACCTCTAACTTTAGATCATTCATTAGAATGTTCTGTAGTTTAAATTTAAACTAAAAAAAACTAACTATGAGGGAGTTTTTTATGAAGACAATGAAAATGTTAGCATTAGCAGCAGTGCTTTTCGGAGCAACTACGGCAGCTAACGCAGCAACTGCCTTTTTAGCCACAGATGATTTTGTAGGTATTTCGTTTTGGTTAATATCAATGGGTATGTTAGCAGCTACAGCATTTTTCTTTATGGAACAGGCTAACGTCAGTTCACAATGGAGAAAATCAGTAAACGTAGCTGGATTAGTAACAGGTATAGCATTTATTCACTATATGTATATGAGAGCAGTATGGATCGAAACAGGTGATACTCCAACTGTTTACAGATACATCGACTGGTTAATTACTGTACCACTACAGCTAGTAGAATTTTACTTAATTCTTTCAGCAGTACGAAAAGTTGACACAAACATATTCTGGAGAATCTTAATTGGTTCACTAGTCATGTTAATAGGTGGATATCTTGGAGAAGCTGGATTCATTAACGCTACACTAGGTTTCATAATCGGTATGGCTGGATGGATTTACATTCTTTATGAAATCTTTTCAGGAGAAGCAGGAAAAGTTGCTGCTAAATCTGGAAATAAATCTTTAGTAACTGCATTTGGAGCTTTAAGAATGATTGTTACTGTAGGTTGGGCTATTTACCCATTAGGTTACATTTTTGGTTACCTAACAGGTGGAATAGATGGTAATGCGTTAAACGTTATCTATAACTTAGCAGACTTTGTTAATAAAATCGCATTTGGTTTAATTATCTGGTCTTGTGCAGTATCTAACTCTACAAGAAGAGCGTAGTAACAATTAGTTACGATATATAAAATAGGGCAAGTTTGATTACTTGCCCTATTTTTTTTTATTCTTATATAAAAGCAATGGCTAAAATCAAATATATTGAATACAATGGAAAAGAGCATGTAGTTGAAGTCCAAAATGGGCTTACAGTTATGGAAGGTGCTATTCAAAATGATATTCCTGGTATTGATGCAGATTGTGGGGGAAGTATGTCTTGTGCTACATGCCATGTTTATGTCAAAGAGGGCTGGTATGATAAATTACCAAAAAAAGAAATGGGCGAAGATGATATGCTGGACCAAGCTTATGAACCGAATTCAAAAAGCAGATTAAGTTGTCAAATTATGGTTTCAGATGACTTAGATGGTCTGAGTGTTTATATGCCGGAGAAACAAGTTTAATGATTAAAACTGAAGTTGTTATTATCGGTGCAGGTCCAACAGGATTATTTTGTGCACATCAACTTGGAATTATTGGATTGAAATGTGAAATAGTTGATAACCTGGATAAAATTGGTGGTCAATGTATTGAACTTTATCCAGACAAACCAATTTATGATATTCCTGCAGTTCCAGAGTGTACGGGAGAAGAACTTACAAATAATTTAATAGAACAAATCAAACCATTTAAATTTAATTTTCATTTAAATGATAGAGTTCAAGAACTTACAAATAAAAACGATAATTGGATTGTTACTACAACTAGTGGAAAAAAATTCCAAACACCAAATGTTGTAATTGCTGGAGGTGTTGGATCATTTGAACCAAGAAAGTTTCCTACAAAAAGTGCAGAAAAGTTTGATGGAACTTCTGTTTTGTATTCAATTAAAGACAAAACAATTTTTAAAGATAAATCTGTAGCTATATTTGGTGGTGGAGATAGTGCACTGGACTGGGCAATTGAACTATCTAATACTTCTAAAGTTTTACTTATCCATAGAAGAGATGAATTTAGAGGCGCACCTGCCAGTGTTCAAAAAATAAAAGAATTAAGTGAAAAAAATATAATTAGTCTGTTTACTAAATACTCAATTAAAGATGTTAAAGGAAATGGATCTTTAGAAGAAATAGAAATTAAAAGTGAAAAAGGGGAGAGCAAAATATTAAAAGCAGATTATGCCTTGGGTTTCTTTGGTTTGATAATGCAACTTGGTCCAATAGCTGATTGGGGTCTTAATTTAGATAAAAAAACAATTCCAGTAAATACAGAAAACTTTGAAACTAATAAGAAAGGCATATTTGCAATTGGAGATATCTGCAACTATCCAGGAAAACTTAAACTAATACTTTCAGGGTTTCATGAAGGCGCCTTAGCAGCGAGAGGCTGTTTTAAATACGCAAGACCAAACGAAAAATATAGATTTGAATTTACAACAGCATCAAACACTATCAAAGATAGATTGGGTGTAAAGTAGTGATAGAACTATTTACTGCCGATACTCCAAATGGCTGGAAAATTAGTATTATGCTCGAGGAGATAAATTTTGAGTATAAAATATCAAAAGTCAATCTAAGCGAAGGAGAACAACATAAACCAGAATTCAAAAAAATTAGTCCTTTTAATAAAATTCCTGTAATTACAGATCACGAAAATAATAAATCAGTCTTCGAGTCAGGAGCAATTTTGATGTATTTGGGTGAAAAAAGTAACATGTTTTATCCTGAGGAGAATAGGTTAGAGATAAATCAATGGTTAATGGCTCAAATGGGTTTAATCGGCCCAATGATTGGACAGCATCATCAATTTCACTTTTATCATCAAGGCAAAAGTGAGTGGGGAGAAGAAAGATATTTTAAGATTACAAGAAAACTTTATGAAGATTTAGAAGCGAGGCTTTCTGCAAGTGATTATTTAGCAGGTAAAGAGTATTCAATTGCAGATATCGCAACATGGTCCTGGATAGCAAGACATAAAAGACATGACATTGGATTAGAAAATTTTAAAGGATTATCAAGATGGTATGTTGATATAGCTAAACGTCCCGCGGTTATTAAAGGATTTAAAGTATTAAACAAAGATGCTGAAATAGATTACCCTTAAATATCAGCGTAAACTTTTTCTTCTTTTTCGTGTTTCTCTTGTGCTGCTATGCATAAAGTTGCAACAGGTCTTGCCATTAATCTTTTAAGACCAATTGGTTCTGCTGTTTCCTCACAGAAACCATAAGTTCCATCTTGAATTTTTTTTAAAGCACCATCAATTTTAGTAATTAATTTTATTTGTCTATTGATTGCTCTCATTTCTACATTTTTTTCAGTGTAGGAGCTTGCTTGATCTACAATATCCGCTGATGCACTATTGTCATCCATTGAAGCATTAAATATTGCTTCATTATTTGTTCTCTTAAGATCTTTTTTCCACTCTATTAATTTTTGTTTGAAATACGCAAGATGTTTTGCACACATATATTTTTCAGTTTCTTTTGGGATATATTTTTTGGAGATCTTTACCATGTCTAAATTTATGAGTTTGGTGAATATATTCATCATTTATTGAGTGTCAAGAATGGATTAATTGTATAAATTAATGAAAATGGCTATTTATAAAAAGAATATAAGTAATATATTTTTTATTTTTGTTACAGCTCACTTATTCATCTGGACATTGGTTCCAACTTTAACAAATAACAATTTACCACTTGATACAATAGAGGCCTTAGCATGGGGTAGTAACCTAGACTGGGGATTTAATAAGCATCCACCAATGAGTGCATTTTTACCTGAAATATTTTACCAAATCTTTGGACCCCAAGACTGGGCTTATTATTTGTTGAGTCAAATCTGTATCGTAGTTTCGTTCCTAGTAGTTTTTAAGTTAGCTGAAGATTTTTTTGATAACAAAATTTATTGTTTACTATCTGTTTTATTATTGGAAGGAATATACTTTTACAACTTCACTACACCTGAATTTAATGTAAATGTTTGTTTAATTCCTTTCTGGTCTCTTTCAGTTTTTTATTTATGGAGAGGAATTAAGAATAATAAAATATTAGATTGGTTATTACTCGGTCTATTTGCTGGACTTGGGTTTCTATCAAAATATTTATTTATTTATTTAGGTTTAGCAATAGACGTACTTTTAATTTACATGATTTATACAAAAAGATTAAATTTTAAATGTCTAGTTTCTTTCGTCCCATTTATAATAATTTTATTACCACATATTATTTGGTTAACTGAAAATGATTATATAACCATTACTTATGGACTTCTCAGAACAGGTTCAGAAGAAGCAAGTATTTTAAACCATATAAAACATCCTACGATATTTTTAGCTAAGCAAATTGGTATATTATTGCCGTTTTTACTAATGATTTTTGTTTTAGTTAAAAAATTTAAAATAAATATTAATTTAAATAACGAAAAGCTTTTGTTTTTACTATCAATTAATTTAATTCCAATTTTTTTTATTTTTCTTACATCATTTACTATGGGTGTAAAAATTAGAACTATGTGGATGACGCCATTTTATATAAGCTTTGGCTTGTTATTTGTTTATATTTTAAAATCACAAATTAATTTTGGAAAAATGAGAGCTTTTACCTCTTTATTCTTAGTATTATTCCTACTATCTCCGATTTTGTACTCTTATATTTCAATTACTCAAACGGATAAAAGAACTGATTTTGACGGCAAAAATTTAGCTAAGCAGGCTAAAGTTTTTTATGAAACTGAAGGTGAGGATCTTGGAAAAATGGAATATATTAAAGGTAATGAATGGATTGCAGGAAATATATCATACCATCTTACAGATAGACCAAAATGGATTTATAGTTCAACTGAAATCCAATTGTGTAACAAAGATATGAAATGTTTAACGTATAAATGAAATTTCAATTAAACCAAAAGAACAAGAGACTTTTATTCATTATCGGAATTGTTGTTTTAATTGAACTCTCGGGTTATGGTTTTTTGCTTCTCTATTTAGACTGATAGGCTCAGTAAGTTAATGAAAATAGTAATTTTAATTCCAGTCTTTAATGACTTTAAATCTGCATCAAAATTAATTGAAGAAATTGATATTAATATTTCTGAGCTTAAAGCAGCGTTTTCAGTAATAGTAGTGAACGATGCTTCAACTGAGGAAAAAATTTTAGAAACTAAAAATTTAAATAATATTAAATCACTAAAATTAATAAATATGAGAAATAATAAAGGACATGCACGTTGTATTGCGACAGGGCTTAAACATATTTTAGAAAATGAAGATTTTGACTATGTAATTCCAATGGATGGTGACGGAGAAGACAGGCCTGAAGAGATAATAAACTTTGTAGAAAAGATTAAGGATAATCCTAAAAAAAGTATTGTTGGAGAAAGAGTAAAAAGATCAGAAGGTTTAATTTTTAAAATCTGTTATATTTTGCACAAAATAATTACTTATACATTTACAGGAAAATTTATAAAATTTGGAAACTTCACTTGCCTTACAAAAGAAACTGTTAAAAAATTAATTGAAGAGAAAGCAACTTGGAGTAGTTTTTCTGGTTCATTAGCCAAAACAGAAAATAATCTAATTAAATCTCCATCAATAAGAGGTTCAAGATACTTTGGTCCATCCAAGATGAGTTTTATTAATTTGATAAAGCATTCTTTAGCTATAATTGCTGTCTTTAAGTCAGGTGTAATTTTTAGATCAATAGCTTTTTACGCAATATACTTGATAATAATTGCTGATTATATAAGTATAATTACAGCAATTCCTCTAGCTTTAATCATTATATTTGGTTTAGTTATTTTAAAAATCTCAGGAAGAGAAAATATGAATGAATTTAATAATTCTTTAACAAATATACATAATATTGAAAAAGTAAAATAATTTTTTTATATTATTAGAGATGAAAAACTTTTTTAGAAAAGTTGCTTTTGGTTTAAAACCTGATGAGAAAGCTCCATCTGATCCATTAGTTTGGGCTCAAAAACAAGTTGAAACTATTCCTGAGTTCAATTGGAAAGGAAAATATATCTTGTCTGAAAAAGAGATGAGAAAGTATTGGATTACGATGAGAGTAGAGGAAAATACTACATTAAGAAAAAAATATAAAAATGACCCAGAAGGATTTAGAAAAGCAGAACGTCAACTAGAAAATGATGTTGGTAAAAAATTTTGGCCAAATAATGAAATTTGTATAAGACACGCAGAAGCTTTAAGAAGTGACCACCCAGTTCTTGCAAAGCTATGGTACTTTTGGGGAAACCATTTTACAATAAGTGATACTCAAACTTTGTCTTCTTTTTCAACTGGAGCTTATCAAAGAGAATTTATAAGATCCAATATGAATAAGACATTTGAGACCATGGTAAATGAAGCTACTCTTGCTTGGCCTATGATAATGCATCTTGATAATAAGGATAATGTTGGACCAAAATCTATCAGTGGAAAAGATGAATGGAGAAAAAGAAAAAAAAAGCCAGCAACTATAAATGAAAATCATGCTAGAGAATTAATGGAGCTTCATACTATCTCTCCAGATGGAGGCTACACTCAGGAGGATGTTATAGAACTTGCTAAAATTATGACTGGCTGGAGACCGAAATGGACAAAGGGAAGAGACCATGGTCATGATGTATCATTTGATAGAGAAAGACATGAGCCAGGTAAGAAAAAAGTATTAGGAAAAGTTTACAGAAGTGGAAAGAAAGGTATTAATCTTGCAATAAAAGATTTAGTTAACCACCCTTCTTGCAGAGAATTTATTGCTACAAAACTATGCAAATATTTAATTACTGATAATCCTACGCCTGAAATGATAGCACCAGTTATAAAAGCTTGGGAAAAATCAGATGGGCTCCTTCCAGAAGTTCACAAAGCTGCAATTAAAATTGCATTTGAATACAACGATAAATATAAAAAATTTCAAAATCCAGAAAATTGGTGGTTAACAACAATCAATATGTCAGGTTCTAATTATAAATATCCTGTTAGTGAATATAAAATGAATCAATTTGTATTTGGTTTTAAACCATCTCATGAAATGAGATTTCCAAGTTGGTTATTGGAAGATATTGGGTGTCATCCTTATAAGCAAAAACAACCAAACGGATATTCAGACTTAGAAAAGGACTGGCTATCGACAGAGCTAGTTATTAGGAGATTAATGTACGCCAAAAAAGCATTTCATCAGTATAAAATAAGTGATCAAATCGATGATACTATTCATGAAAGAATTATACGTACTAACTTTGATAATCCTGATAAAATTTTAAAAATTGTAGCAAGAGCTAAAACAAATGAAGAAAAACATATGATTCTGTTTAATTTACCGGAGGTATTAAAAGCATGAAGATATCAAGAAGAGATTTTTTAAAAGGTTCAGCAGCAACTACTATGTTTTTAGCAGGATTTAATTTTCCTGTCCTGGCCTCTTCATCTAGAAAGAAAAATCTAGTTGTTATTATGCTTAGAGGAGGAATGGATGGACTTTGCGCAGTTCCTGTAATCGGAGACAAAAATTTTGAAAAAAGAAGAAAGAATATTTTAATCGAAAACACAATTAAGCTAGACTCAGATTTTGCTTTGCATCCAAAACTAAAAACTTTTCATAGCTGTTGGCAGGAAAACACAGGGGCCATAGTTCATGCTACTAGCATTCCTTATACAGCAAGGTCTCACTTTGAAGGTCAAAACTTAATGGAGTCTGGTGGAAGAACGCCATACAAAGAGAAGACAGGTTGGGTAGGAAGAACAATGAAATTAGCTAAACTTCAAGGAGAAGGGTTGGCATTATCTTTGCCAATGCCACTTTTATTAAGAGGAGTTCCTAAAAATAATAATTATTTTCCATCAGATGGAAAACTTCCAAGAGAAGATACATTAAACTTATTAAAATCTATATATGCTGATAGCTCAGAAGAAGAGCTAATGGATATGATGAATTACATAAAAAAACGAAAAAATGAAGAGATGATGGCTGGATATTCAAGCAATTGGGATAAAAGAAAAAATAATAATCTTTCAAAACAAGCCGCTGCATATTTAAGAAAACCAAATGGACCAAGAGTTGCTGTGTTTGAGGTAAATGGTTTTGATACACATGCGGCCCAAGGTGGAGTGAACGGTACTCATACGAAATGTTTAGTTGAAATGGATGACATTATAAAAAATTTAAAAGTCGAACTTAAAGAATCATATAAAGATACGTTGATACTAACTGTTACTGAATTTGGAAGAACCATAAAACAAAACGGTGGTAATGGAACTGAGCATGGTTATGGAACAGCAATATTTATGGCTGGTGGATTAATTAAGAAAAGCCAAGTGCACACAGACTGGCCAGGTTTAAAAAAGAAAGAGCTTTTTGATGGCAGAGATCTTAATGTAACATTAGATGCTAGATCTGTTTATGCATCAGCCATGTCTTCTGTTTTTGACATTGATTTCAACAGAATACAAAAAGAAGTTTTTTGGGGAGAAAAATTAGATAATCTCTCTGACAAATTGTTCAAAGCGTGACGAAAAAATTATTTTTAATTATTTATTTTTTTATTTTTTTATCTACAATTTCTAACGCATCTGAAAATCCCTACAAATTTTTAAAAAAAGAAATTCTAATAGGAAAAGCTAAAAAAGAACTAGTTAATGATACCAGATCAATATCAAAAAAAAAAGCTTTATCAATTATTGAGGATAAAAACGGTAAAGCAATTAAAATTACTTTAGATACAAAGTTTAAAGGTCATAAAGATGATTGGAAGAGAACTGGTCAAAGAAATCAAAGATGGGAGATGGCAAATGCGAAAAAGCCTAGAAAATTTGAAAAGCCGGTTTATGTTAAATATAAATTTAAATTAAATGAATTTCCAATTAAGTATGGCTTAGGTGGCTCTTTATTTCAGGTAATAGCAAATAAAGGTAATTCTAGACTTTTACCCTGGATGAAATTTCAATATTCTGATGATAGGATCGCTCATCAAATAAATTTTACTAAAGAGGTATTTTACCTAAAGGGGGACCCAGATAATTCTAATTTTGATAAAATTGGTTACAAATTTTACCTTGGATATGTGGAGGATTATAAGGACTATCGAACTTTGAGTTTGAAAATATTGGCTTCAAAAAAAGATAATGGAGAAATAATTGGGTGGTTAGACAATCAAAGAATTTTTGAGGTATACGGACCAAATTTTACTATTGGCAATGGTTATACTTTTAAGTGGGGGTTTTATAGATGGTTAGAGCAAATGGCTTTAGATAAAATTCCGACTCAATCCGTAACTGTAAAAGAATTTGGTTTCAGTGACAGTTGTGAACAGATCTTAGACGAGGGTAAATGTTCTTATTCTTCTGGTACTAGAGAATCAATTTCTTATGTTAAAACTAAAAAAAGCTCATGGCGTGATAGTACTCATGGAAAAAAAATCTCAAAGTCTATAAAATGGGACAAGCCATTACCCGAAATAAAAATGAAATAAATAATGAAAAATTTCTTAATTTTTTTAATAATTGGATTTTTAGTTAATAGCAATGCATTTGCAAAAACAAAATTTTCGCAAGTCAAGAAAGCTTTAAAAGAAGATAAATATGGAAAAGCAATTCCTGAACAATTTCATTTTCTAAATGCAAGACATGCAGTTAACCCTGTTTCTGTATCTGATTTTTCTATTATTGGAGAAAAATCAATTAGATTTGAACTAAATGACGGCGAATGTGGTTATGAACCAAAATGGAGTGATTGTGAAAATGATAGAGAAAGAACTGAATTATATTACAAAAGATATCCTTCAAAATATGAGAGATGGTACCAATTTTATATTTTCTTACCAAAAGATTACAATTCAGTTGCACCATCTAAAATGTCTTTAATACAATGGAAAAGGCACAAACCTTCAAAAGTATTAGTAATGTTTCAGCATATGCATGCCGGTTTAACTTTTAATAGAAATGGAGATACATTTAGAGACTCGTACATACTATTAAAAAAAAATGAAGAATTATTAGGTAATTGGACTCAAATTATTTTTAATACTAATTGGCACCCTGACCCCGATAAGGGTTTCATGAGGGTCTGGATAGATGGACAATTAAAGATTGATTTTAAGGGTATCTCAAATCATCCAAGCAAAGGTAAAGAGCAAAGCTTAAGATATGGATTATATAATAGCTTTATGTCTAGATATAAAAATATATTTGAGACAAATAAAATGCCTCAAAGAATTATTTTTTTTGATGGGGTAAGATCTGAAAAAAAATGTGAAAAATTGTTTAATAAATCTGAATGTCAAAAGCTTGTGTCACAAAATGTTGAAAAATATGAAGTTTATTCATATAGAAAAAATGATAAAAAATTTAATCCTAGCCACATTCTTAAGGTTTCAAAATCATTTTTGAAATGAAAAAACTTTTAGGGATCGTGGTTCTAGTTTCGTTGTTGAGTGGTAGTGCTTACGCAAAGAAAAATGATATTGTTATTCCAAAATATTTCTTTGCTAACGAGCTTACAAAAGAAACTTGTTCACTAGAGGGTGTGCATGGTAAAGGCAGTTGGGGTAAAGAATATTGGGAAATGGATCTTGCTATAACACATGTAAGTAAAAAAAAAAATCCTGAACTTCAAGGAAATAATTATGATCATTTAATGGAACTTACGGAATATAATTGGAACAAAGATCATGAAGCTAGATCAAACAGTATATATGTGAATCATGAAAAACATACTAACCGGTTAGCGCTATTACACGGAACTATTATTTATGCAATCGTAAATAACAAAATGGATGAACATGGTCCAATTATTGCAAAAGTAATGGCAGCCTGGGCTGAAGCTGGTGTGATGTTAAATACATTAACTTCTAAAGAAATTAGTATACTAAAAGATCAAGGCAAAGTTGATAAACTATGTTACGGTGGTGGCAAAGCAAAAGGTGACAAACCTTGTATTTCTCACAGACCACATGAAGCTCAAATTTATGGAGCCACTTATATTCAACAAGCATATTTAATGAAGGATCAATTTACTAAAGAACAATTTCAAATTATTGATAAATATATTGATACTTTATACAAAAAATATATCAAGCCGTGGGCTACAAAAGAATTAACAACAAAAAAATCTGCGAGAGGTTTTATTCAAATGGCTGATGGAACAATTTCTGTATTATCATATTTAGCTTGGAAAGATAAACCAGAGGAAGTAGCAAAATGGATTAAAAAAGGAATTGGTAAAGCTAACAAAGTTATATACGAAGACGGCTACATTCATAATAATAGTTTCAGGGGTGTTAGAGATGTCTGGTATCATTCACAAGGTGTAAACAATCTGCTCGGGCTTTATGCTATAGCTGAGCTGTGGGGATACAATAAGTTTCCAAAAAAATTAAAGAAAAAAATAGATAAAACTGTCGATGTTCTAAACCTGGGTTTGACAGACATTAAAACTTATAGAAAACGTAAAGACCCATCAGGAATGCAGAATTTTACAAAAAATCAAGCACATGCAACATATCATGTACACCAGATGGCCATTTCTCTAGACTGGTTAATTGAGAAGTACACAGACAGAGATCATACTATTGTTGCAAATGATAGGATGTGGAAATCTAAAAAGTCAGGTTATTTTGTAGATAGAAACTTTGGGTTTGAACCAAAGTGTATGAATTAATGAAAAAAATTTTGTTATTTATTTTTTTAATTTTACCAACGTTTGCCAACAGTTTTGACGAACACTATAGATTCGATCACTGGGCTTATGAAAGAATTATGTTTGGAAAAACTGAAAGTCGTGAAGAAGCAAAAAAACTTTTAGACAGCTATAAACTTAATAATCTTGAGGTAAGAGATACAAATAAACCTTATTTAGGACCTATAATAGATGGTCATGCACATCCTAGAAAATCCACCGGAAAAGCTTTAGATATAGGTACTGAGTATTTTATAGAAGATTTGCCAATGTTAACAAATAAGGCAAATGTTTTTATGTCTGTAATTATGGGAACTCCAAATACTTACAAATCAGAAGATAATTGGAATTATTATTATGATTTTGCAGCAGAGCATCAGAATGTTTTAACTAATTGTCATTCCAATTTTATTGGAATGTCAGCAAATAAAAAAAAATATAAGAACTCAGAAGTTAATAAAGAGTTTAAAGAAACTATTAAAAGATTTAAAAAAGGACAATGTTATGGATTGGGAGAAGCTGGACTAGTTCACTATAATAAAAAGAAAAAAAATCCCCCTTATGGTGGGTATCAACCGCCATTAGATTTAGATCTTAAGCACCCAATTATTGATAAGGCGTTCGAATTTGTCAATGAACACCGTATGCCGATTAATTTACACTTGGAGCCTTTTCATGAAATAGATGGGATAGATAGATTAACAGAGTTTAAAAATTTTTATAAAAAAAAATGTGAAAAATACCCCAACGCAAAAATTGTGATAGCTCATACAGGAATGATGCCAACAAAAGACCTTGAAGAAATTTTTGATTATTGTCCTAATACATATACTGACTGGAAAATAGCATTTCATTGGTCTTCTCTTTGGGGCTTTGAGGATTTGCATATCCCAAATGATTATAGATTTAAATTACATGAGGTTTGGGCAAAATCGATGGAAAAATATTCCGATAGATATTTTTTTGGTTCTGATCATAAATTAGGTAAAAGCCCAGCACATGATGTTTTTGTTGAACACTATATGAAGCATGTTCGTTTGATGATTGGATCTTTAAGCCCAGATGTACAAGAAAAGATTGCATATAAAAATGCAGCTAAACTTTTTAAAATTAATCTTAATCAACCTTTAATTGTTGGCAGTAAGTAAAAATCGGCTGTATCTATTTTAGAAGAATGTTCTCTTCTCATGTTCCATCTCTTTTGAACACCCGCACTAGCAAGACTTAACGTAGATCTTCCATATCGATAGTTAGTATTATCAATAGACCTCATTAACCCCTTTATTTTCTCGTCTTTTTCAGAATAAAATAGGTTCTTACTACGATCTTCATTGGATAAACCAGTAAGCATTACGCCCGCTTTTTGATAACGGTAGCCATTTTTAAAAATAGAGTCTAAAGCAACTAAAGCAGTTTTAACTATTTCAATACTATTGTTCGTAGAAATTGCAAAATCTATTGTCTTTGAGTTTGAATAATATCCAAATCTACTTTGAAAAGGACTTGTTCTAACAAAAACTGTAATTGATTTTGCAATTAAAGATTCAGATCTAATTTTTTCAGACGCATTCAAACAATAATTTGCAACTGCTTCTTTTAATTCTTGATATTTTTCAATTCTTTGGCCAAAAGAACGAGATACAACACAGCTTTTTCTTTTTGTTTGTGTTGTTTCTAAATCGATACAAGGAACTCCTCTTAGTTCCATTGCAGTTCTTGAGCCTAAAACATTGGAGTTTTTCTTTATCCATGTATTAGATTTATTTTTAAGTTGCTTCGCGTTATAAATTCCATTTTTATGATAAAATTTTGTTAACTGTCTTCCAACACCCCATACATCGTTAATTTCAACTTTTTCTAATATTGGATCAATATTTTCAATTCCTATCAAACTTGTTACACCTGATTTTTTTTTCTTTGCAATATGATTTGCAACCTTACTTAAAGTTTTTGTTTTAGCGATACCAATACTAGTTGGAATACCTGTCCACTTTAAAACTGTTTCTCTAATTTCTCTTCCAACACTTTCGACTTCATTATCTGGAAAATTTGATAAATCTAGAAACGCTTCATCGATAGAATATACTTCGATAGCAGAGTTAAATCTTTTTAATGTTCTCATCACTCTTCTAGATAAATCTCCATATAAAGAATAATTAGATGAAAAAACTTCAACTTTATTTTTAACAATAATATCTTTTGCTTTAAAGTAAGGCTCTCCCATTTTTATACCTAAAGCTTTTGCTTCAGTTGATCTTGAAATTATACAACCATCATTGTTAGATAAAACTACAACAGGTTTTTTTCTTATTTTAGGATTGAATAATCTTTCACAAGAAACATAAAAAGAGTTACAATCAATAAGTGCTATTTTTTTAGTATACTGAATGGATGACATAAGTTACAACTCCCCAAATAAATATATCTTCATCTTCATTAATTAAAATTCGATCTGTAAATTCTTTAGAACCTGATGTTAAAAATTTTTTATCTCTTTCTTGAACTAAACTTTTGACAACTAGTTCATCATGAACATTTGCAATAACTGTTGAGAAGTTTTTTGGTGTTAAACTTTTATCAACAACTAATAGATCACCATCATTAATTCCAACATCCACCATTGATTTTCCTTGAACTCTTATGATGAAGGTTGCTGGAACATTTTTGATTAAATGAACATTTAAATCGATATCTTCCTCAATATAGTCAGTAGCAGGGGACGGAAAACCCGCGCCAGCTTTATGTAAATAGTAAGGTATAGTTAGCTTCATAAATGTTCTTATTTTGTTCTAATTAATATCCAAGTTATTCAATAGTGTCAATTAGGTTGTATTTTGAGTCTGTAACTGAATCAAAAGTGAATCAAAACGTGAACATCAAAACTATATTTAGTATACTTGTGGATAACTTTAACCATAAATAGTTTAAATATAAAAAATGAAAAAAAACGAAAGCTTAACAGGAAGATGTATTTGTGGTCAGGTTAAATATAGAATTACCGAGAAGCCTCTATTCACCCAAGCTTGCCATTGCAAAGATTGTAAAATTATAACTGGGTCTTCTTATGTTATTAATACGAGCGTTCTAGACAATACATTAATTATAGAGGGTGAGATTTCGTCAACTGAACTTAAAACAGGTAGTGGAGCTACCTCAAGAGCTTATTTTTGTAACAAATGTGGTACTTATATTTATACAGATTATGCTACGGCGGTTGGTCGATCAACAGTTAGAACTAAAACTTTAGATAATTCCGAAAACTTTCCTCCTGAAGCGCATATATTTACAAAAGATAAAGATCCATGGCTAAAACTTACTGATGATATAAATTGTTTTGAAAAAATGTATGATATGAAAAAAACTTGGCCAAAAGAAAGTTACGAAAGATATAAAAATTATTTAAAAGAAAATAAAAGATAAATTTTTAGGAGATTAAAATATGAAAAAATTATCATGTCATTGTGGTGCAGTAGAAGCAGAAGTTAAGATGCCTTTGGGTGGTATTGAAAAAATCATGCGTTGCAATTGTTCAATATGCAAAAAAAAAGGTTATATTATAGGAGTGCTTGGTCCTGATGATTTTAAACTTACAAAAGGAGAAGATAAGTTATCACTTTATCAGTTTTATACTAATACTGCTAAACATTACTTTTGCTCAATTTGTGGAATTCACACTCATAACAGACCTAGAAGTAATCCAAAAATATTTGGTGTTAATATTGCTTGTATAGAAGGTGTGGAACCATTTGAAATTGAAGATGTACCAGTCAATGATGGCAAAAACCATCCACTAGATCAAAAACAATAAATTTTTTATGCAATTAATTGCTGAGTGTTATAGAAAAGTTAATAAAGATTGTTTTAAATTTATAAGATCTCAAGAAACTTCAAAAGAAAAATTTAGAAATAAAGAAAAGATGATAAAATCTTTTCTAATTCCAATTAGTTTCTGGATCAATAATAGAACAAAAAAATCTAAACCTTATTTAATAGGCTTAGCAGGAGGTCAAGGTACTGGTAAAACAACGATTAGTTCTATTATAAAAATTATTCTAACAAAATATTTTAAGTTAAATGTTTTTAAAATCTCAATTGATGATTTATATAAAACCCGAAAAGATAGAATAATATTATCTAAAAAAATTCATCCCTTATTAATGACCAGAGGTGTTCCAGGCACTCACGACATAAATTTTATCTTTGATCTTCTTAAAAAAACAAAGAGAAAGCGATTTAATCAACAGAGACTTCCTAAATTTAACAAGGCAATAGATGACAGATTAAAAAGAAAGTCTTGGTATTTAGTAAAAAAAGTACCAGATATAATAATTTTTGAAGGATGGTGTGTAGGGGCTAGGGCAGAAAAAAATATAACTTTAAAAAAATCGATTAATTCTCTTGAAAGAACAGCAGACAAAAATTTAAGATGGAGAAAATATGTAAATGGTCAACTAAAAACAAAATATAAAAAATTATTTTCTAAATTAGACTGTTTGTTATTTTTAAAAGCAGGTAATTTCAAATTATTGCAGAGCTGGAGACTTAAACAGGAGGCGTTACTTAAATTAAACTCAAAAAACAAAGCAAATAGTAAAGTTATGAGCAAAAATGAGGTATTAACATTTATGCAGACCTACCAAAGGGTCACACAAAACATGTTCAAATTTGCGCCAAAATATTCCTCAATTGTATTAAATTTAAATAGTAATCATCAAATTAAATCCATAAAATATAATAAATGAAAAATTTATTTCTTATTTCCTCGCTTTTATTGTTTTCTGTAACATCCGTAACAGCAGCAACGTTAAGTGATGCATTAAAAATTACTTTTCAAAATAATCTAGAACTACAAGCTGAGCGAAAAAACTTAGAAGTTCAAAAGGAAGTCCTAAATATTTCTAAAAGTGATTTTTTTCCAACTTTAACTCTTTCAGGTACTAAAAGTTTTGAAGATACAAATAAACTTACAAATCAAGATGGCACTGATGCTTCAATAACTAATACAAATCCAATGACATCTTCTATAAAGTTAGAGCAAACACTTTTGGATGGTAGTGAACGTGGCACAAAATATGAAAAAAGTAAGTTAGGATTAAATTTATCTGAAGCACAACTTATTAAAAAAGAACAAGATGTTTTTATGAAAGCAATTGAGGCCTATACAGGTTTAATTCTTGCTTATGAAAAACTAAATATTAATGAAGAAAATGTTAACCTACTTCAAAGACAATTCGAAATAGATAATGCAAGACTGTCTAGAGCTCAAATAACTGCAACCGACTTAGCACAGTCCCGGTCTTCTTTATCAGGGGCACAGGCAGGTTATATTGGCGCACAAAATAGTATTATCACGAGTAAATTAGCTTATGAAAATATAATTGGACCAATCAACAGCAATGAAAAATTAAAAAAAATTTATAACTCTGAAGTTCCACTACCCTCAAGTTTAGTTGATGCAAAAAAGATATCTGAGCAAAAAAGCCCTGATCTTATAATTGCTGAAATAGAATATGGTCAGTCTGAATTGGATGTTAAAATTGCAAGATCAGATCTATCTCCGACAGCGAAACTTTCACTCGAAAGATCATATACTGACGATCTAAGCGCAACTTATGATGAAAGGGAAAAAGATATACTACAAGCAACAGTAAGTTGGCCGTATCAGTTTGGAGGAAAGAACAAATCTAATATAAATAAAAATCTTCAAGTAAAAGGAATGAAAAAATTATTACTTGAGAATGCATTTAGAAATAATACACAAGGAGTCACCGCAGCTTGGTCTACTTTAGAGTCTTCAAAAAGTCTTTTAAGGGCTGTGCAGTCGCAAGTTAAGGCTGCAGAAATTGCAAATGAGGGAATTACTTTTGAGTATGAGAGTGGATTGAATAGATCTACATTTGATGTTCTTCAATCAAGATCAAATCTTATAAATGCTAAAATTAATCTTGCCGAAGCTGAAAGAAATTACTTATTAGCGCAATATAGACTGTTAAAGTCTGCAGGTTTATTAAATAGCGAATACCTCAAACTTAGATAAATAGCGACTTCTAGGCCTAATTTTAAAAAAATATTGCCAATGAGAACAAAATGTGTACATTTAATTTCATGATTCGAATGTTAATAAATGAAAAAAACGAGGCAAAAAATGACTAAAAATAACTTAAAAGTGGTGAAAACTGCAAAAGATAAAGAATTGGAAGATAAAGAAAAAAATAAAGCACTAGATGCTGCAATCAGCCAAATAACAGATAGTTTTGGAAAAGGCTCTGTGATGAAGCTTGGAGAACAAAAAGCAATGGATATAGAGTCCGTTTCTACTGGATCTTTAAGTTTGGATTTAGCACTTGGAATAGGGGGATTGCCAAAAGGTAGAATTATTGAAATTTATGGACCAGAGTCATCTGGTAAAACTACATTAGCATTGCAAGTTGTTGCTGAAGCCCAAAAAGCAGGTGGAATTTGTGGATTTGTCGATGCAGAACATGCATTGGATCCAGTTTATGCAAAGAAATTAGGTGTTAATACTGAAGAATTACTTATTTCACAGCCAGATACCGGTGAACAAGCATTGGAAATAACAGATACTTTAATTAAGTCTGGTTCAATGTCAGTTTTAGTAGTCGACTCAGTTGCAGCATTAACTCCAAGAGCAGAAATTGAAGGAGACATGGGAGACCATCATGTTGGTCTTCAAGCAAGACTAATGTCTCAAGCACTTAGAAAATTAACAGGATCAATTTCAAGAACTAATACAATGGTTATATTTATTAACCAAATTAGAATGAAAATTGGTGTAATGTTTGGAAGTCCAGAAACAACTTCTGGAGGAAACTCTTTGAAATTTTATTCTTCAGTAAGAATGGATATTAGAAGAATTGGAGCAATAAAAGATAAAGATCAGATTGTTGGAAATACAACGAGAGTAAAAGTTGTTAAAAACAAAGTTGCACCACCATTTAAAGTTGTTGAGTTTGACTTAATGTATGGAAAAGGAATTAGTAAAGTAGGGGAACTAATCGACCTTGGTGCCAAAGCTGAGATTGTTGAAAAATCTGGAGCTTGGTACGCTTATAAAGGTGAAAAAATTGGTCAAGGTAGAGAGAACGCTAAACTTTACCTTGAGCAAAATCCAAAAGCTGCTGCTGAAATTGAAATGGCTGTTAGAGAAAAAGCTGGTGTTATTTCAAAGAAGATTGAAGGCAATCCTTTAAGTGAAGAAAAGCTTGAAGCGCAGAAGAAAGAGGAGGAAGTTCCTACTAAAAAGAATTAGCAGATAACTTTTAGTTATTAAAAAAAGGCGCTCTATTGGGCGCCTTTTTTCCCTTCAGAAGTGTAGACATCATATAAAAATGCTGTATTTTGGTTAAATATGGCTAAAACATTAAATGATATAAGGTCAGCTTTCCTAGATTATTTTGAAAAAAATGATCATAAAATAGTTGAGTCTAGTAATTTAGTCCCAAATAATGACCCAACATTGATGTTTGCCAATTCTGGAATGGTCCAATTTAAAAATGTGTTTACTGGACTGGAAAAGAGAGACTATCAAAGAGCTACAACATCTCAAAAATGTGTAAGAGCAGGAGGCAAGCATAACGATCTTGAAAATGTTGGTTATACTCCAAGACACCATACGTTTTTTGAAATGTTGGGAAACTTTTCTTTTGGTGATTATTTTAAAGAAAGAGCTATTGAACTTGCGTGGAATTTAATAACAAAAGAATTTGGTTTAGATAAGAATAGGCTTTATGTAACAGTCTACCACGACGATGACGAAGCCTTTAATTACTGGAAAAAAATTGCTGGGTTAAGTGAAGATAAAATCATAAGGATAGCAACATCTGATAATTTTTGGTCTATGGGTGAAACTGGACCTTGTGGACCTTGTTCAGAAATATTTTATGATCATGGAGACCACTTAGAAGGTGGATTGCCAGGAACAAAAAATGAGGATGGTGATAGATTTATAGAAATTTGGAATTTAGTCTTTATGCAGTATGAGCAAATTTCAAAAGATAAGCGTATTAATCTGCCAAAACCATCAGTTGATACTGGAATGGGATTAGAAAGAATTGCTGCATTGCTTCAAGGAACTCACGACAACTACGAAACAGATCATTTTAAAAAAATAATAAACTCTGCTGCAGAAATTTTAAAAGTCGAACCAAATAACGATAATTTAGCAAGTTTTAGAGTAATAGCAGATCACTTACGAGCAAGTTCATTTTTAATTGCTGAAGGAGTTTTGCCATCAAACGAAGGAAGAGGTTATGTACTAAGAAGAATTATGAGAAGAGGAATGAGGCATTCCCACTTGCTTGGTTCTAAAGAACCAATTTTTTATAATATTTTTAAAACTTTAAAAGATGAGATGAAAGGTAATTACTCAGAAATAGAAAGAGCTGAGTCTTTAATTAAAGAAACATTAAGAATGGAAGAAGAAAAATTTTTAATTCTTTTAGACAGAGGTATTAAAATATTAAATGAGGAAATGACTAAAATAGACAAGATATTACCTGGAGAAGTAGCTTTTAAACTCTATGATACTTATGGTTTTCCATTGGATCTTACGCAAGACATCTTAAAAAATAAATCATTAACAATAGACAACCATAAATTTCAAAGTTTAATGAAAGAAAGCAAAGAACTTGCTAAGAAAAATTGGAAAGGCTCAGGTGATAGTGCGGTAGATGATATTTGGTTTTCGATAAAAGATAGATTAGGTCCTTCAGAATTCCTAGGATATGAGACAGACCAAGCTGAAGGTATTATTTTATCCTTATTAAAAGATAATAAAGAAGTAAATGAACTAAATGAAAATGATGAAGGAATGATTATTTTAAACCAAACTCCTTTTTATGGTGAGTCAGGTGGACAAGTAGGAGACACTGGTGAAATAATATCTGGAGACTTTAAGTTTAAGATCACAGATGTCCAAAAAAAATTAGGCGATTTATTTGTACATTATGGCAAAGTTAAATCAGGAAGTATAAAAATCAAAGACAATGTTGAGATGAAAATCGATATTGATAGACGTAATAATATTAGAGCATATCATTCAGCAACCCATCTTTTACATGAGTCTTTAAGAAGAGTATTGGGAACTCATGTAACACAAAAAGGTTCGTTAGTTGCACCTGACAGATTAAGATTTGATTTTAGTCATATGAAGCCTATTTCAGATCAGGAAATTGAAAAAATAGAAAGTCATGTAAATTCTATGGTTCAAAAAAAATCAGAAGTTAAAACAAGGATCATGACACCTAAAGAGGCAGTTGAAAATGGAGCACTTGCACTCTTTGGAGAAAAATATGGGGAAGAGGTAAGAGTATTATCCATGGGAGATGAGAAAGAAAAGTATTTTTCTACAGAATTATGTGGTGGTACACACGTAAGAAATACAGGTGATATTGGAAAATTCAAAATTATTAGCCAATCTTCAATTGCAGCTGGTGTTAGAAGAGTAGAAGCTCTTAGAGAAAATCAATTAAATAATTTTTTACAAAATAAAGAGAAATTATCTGACTTATCTGCACAAAAAGATGAAGAAATGATTAATGACTTATCAAAACAGATAATTAAATTGGGGGGTAAACCAAATCTTGAAAATGATGATAATAAAATTTTAATTAAAGAATTATCAAAACAACTAGAGCAATTAAAATTTAGCTCAATTTTGCAAAATAATTCAAAAAATGTAATTCAAAATTCTAAGATAAATAATGTGAGCGTGAGATTTCAAAAAGTTGAAGATCTTCCGCCTAAAGAACTTAGAAAACTAGTTGATGCTGGAAAAAAAGAGCTAAAAACAGGAATTGTGATAGTTTTTGCTAGTTTAGATGACAAAGTAGGTCTAGCAGTTGGGATAACAGATGAGCTTATTGATAAGTATGATGCAGTCAAATTTGCTAAAACAGGATCTGAAATAATTGGAGGAAAAGGTGGTGGTGGTAGAAAAGATTTTGCACAAGCTGGAGGCCAATTTAAAGATAAAATTGATGAGGCTTTTGAAAAAATTAAGACTTTAATTTAGCTTTTGTCTCAGCTTACCATCTAAAGTATCTAAAAATTGATTAGTTGTTAGATATTTTGTCGAAGGTCCTATCAATATAGCCAAATCCTTAGTCATTGAGCCTTCTTCAACACAATCAACACATACTTTTTCAAGTGTTTCAGCAAACTTTATTAATTCCTCATTTCCATCTAATTTTCCTCTATGAGCTAACCCTCTTGTCCATGCAAAAATAGATGCAATTGGATTTGTTGATGTTTCTTTACCTTGTTGATGCATTCTAAAGTGTCTAGTTACTGTTCCATGTGCAGCTTCAGCTTCCATCGTTTTACCATCTGGAGCAAGCAAAACACTTGTCATTAAACCTAATGATCCATATCCTTGAGCTACAGTATCTGATTGAACATCTCCATCGTAATTCTTGCATGCCCAGATATATTTACCATGCCATTTCATTGCACATGCTACCATGTCATCAATTAATCTGTGTTCATAGGTAATTTTATTTTGCTCAAATTTATCTTTAAATTCTTTTTCGAAAACTTCTTGAAAAATATCCTTGAATCTTCCATCGTATCTTTTTAAAATTGTATTTTTGGTAGAAAGATAAACTGGCCATTTTTTAATTAATCCATAATTAAAGCAAGACCTTGCAAAGTCTTCTATTGATTTATCTAAATTATACATTGATAAAGCAATTCCAGGTCCGGGAAAATTAAATACTTCATATTTTCTCTCGTCAGATCCATCTTCAGCAGTCCATTTAATTTCTAATTTACCTTTACCAGGAACAGTAAAATCAGTTGCTCTATATTGATCCCCAAAGGCATGTCTACCTATGATTAAAGGATCAGTCCAAGAAGGAACAAGTTTTGGAATATTTTTACAAATTATTGGTTCTCTAAAAACAGTTCCTCCAATAATATTTCTAATAGTGCCATTTGGAGATCTCCACATTTTTTTTAAATTAAACTCTCTTACTCTGGCCTCATCAGGGGTAATAGTTGCACATTTAATTCCAACACCATTCTTTTTAATTGCATTAGCACATTCAATGGTGATTTTATCTTCAGTTTTATCTCTACTCACCATCCCCAAATCGTAATACTCAATTTTTAAATCTAAATAAGTTAAAATAAGCTTATTTTTTATGAAGTCCCATATAACTCTGGTCATTTCATCACCATCAAGTTCGACAATGGGGTTTTTAACCTTTATTTTACTCATTTTTTCGATATATCTTAATAGTTGAATTTATTCTTTTTGTATACATATTAATCCAAAATTATCAATTATAGGATTGTCATGAGTAAAATATTTCCAAAAATTCACAATGAAGGGTACAAATTTATTATTATTTTTGCCATCGCAACTATAATTCTCTACTTCATTAATGGTTTTCTTGGTTTTATCGGATTAGTATTAACCATTTGGTGTTACTATTTTTTTAGAGATCCTGAAAGAATATCTATAGGAGATGATAATTTTCTTACAAGTCCTGCTGATGGAGTTGTGTTACAAGTATTGAATACTAATGGTCCAAAAGAACTAGGTTTAGAAAAAAAACAAATGAAAAAGATAAGTATTTTCATGGATGTATTCGATTGTCATGTAAATAGGTCACCTTGTTCAGGAGCCATATCAGAAATATTGTATAAACCAGGAAAGTTTTTTAACGCTTCATTAGACAAAGCGAGCGAAGATAATGAAAGAAATTATTATAAAATAAAAAATTCTGATGGAGAAGAGATAATTGTTGTTCAAATAGCAGGACTTGTTGCTAGAAGAATTGTAACAGAAGTTTCTAAAGATGAACTTTTAGAACAAGGTTCAAGAATAGGAATGATTAGATTTGGAAGTAGAGCCGATATATATTTTGAAAATTATACACCTTTAGTAAAAGTTGATCAAAAAACAATAGCTGGTGAGACTTTAATAGCAAAAAAATAGTTTCATGGAGCAACAAAGTAAAAATATTAAATTAGTTTCTAATAAAAAGACAAGGGTTATTTTACCAAATATATTAACGCTTGTTGGAGTTTGTATTGGTTTAACATCAATAAAGTTTGCATTTGACGGTAAGTTTGAATTATCAATTATTGCAGTTATAGTTGCTGCAATTATTGACGGTTTAGATGGTAGAATTGCTAGATTGATCAAAGGAACTTCTAAAGTTGGCAAAGAACTAGATTCACTTACCGATGTTATAAGTTTTGGAGTAGCGCCTGCTTTTATAATGTATTTTTGGGCCTTATCCGAAATTGGAAGAGTTGGTTGGTTAATTTCGTTAATTTATGTTGTTTGTGTTGCACTTAGACTTGCAAGGTATAATGTTTCATCAAACGAAGAAAGTTCTTGGAAAGATAATTTTTTTGAAGGTATTCCCTCACCAGCGGGTGGAGTTCTGGTTTTGATGCCTTTAATATTAAGCATAAGTGAATTTCAATTTTTAAACTTGAGCTATCAAATTATTGTACCTATTATGTTTATTATTGTTTCAATATTATTAATAAGCAAAATACCTACTTATTCTTTTAAAAGGATAGTAGTTCCAAGAAGCACATCAATATTTTTACTGTTTGGAATAATTTTATATTTTGGCTTAATTCTTGTTTACACATTTAATGCAATAATTATTTCAGGAGTGATTTATTTATTAATGGTCCCTATTAGCTCAATGCATTATCTTATGATTAAAAAAAATGAGAAAACAATCACAGAGAATGCAGATCATCATGAAGATGTACTATAAATGAATGCAAAAACAATAATTTCACTAGCAGATTCAAATTATTTCAATCTTTTAAACGAATTAGTAGACTCGATTAATAGATTTGAACAAAGTAAAGATATAGATATTTGCATAATGGATGCTGGATTAACAACTGAACAAATCAAGATTTTACAAAAAAAAGTATTTCAAATTAAAAAAGCAGAGTGGGATATAGAAGTACCAAATTCAAAGGTTAAAGGAAGAGAATGGTTGAAGAGTCAAGTTTCAAGAGCTTTTTTACCAAATTATTTTCCAGGTTATAAAAAATATTTGTGGATAGACGCTGATGCTTGGGTAAATTCTTGGAACTCGATAGAACTATATTTTAAGGGATGTGAAAATAAAAAACTAGCTATAGCAACATCGGCGGATAGATCATACGGAAGAGTTCTGAGAGCAGAATGGATATTTGGAAGTTTGGCTAGAATAAGATCACAGAATTACAAACATGCTAAATCTTCAGGATTTTCTGAAAAAGTTGCAAGAGATGTAGCTCTTCAGCCTCACTTAAATATAGGATTATTTTCTTTGGAAGAAAATGCTCCACATTGGGACATATGGCAAAAAAATTTAAGAAAAGCATTATCTTCAGGAAGAATATGGGGCTCTGAGCAGATAGCGATGAATATTGCAATTTACTCTGATAAGTTAGATGTAGAAATATTGCCTGCGTATTGTAATTGGACACATATAGCTGCAATGAAATTTGACAAAAAGGTTGGCACCTTCGTTGAACCATATTTGCCAAACCATGAAATAGGAATTATCCATCTTGCAGGAAAAAATAATGACAATATAAGAAACGATAAAAATTATATTTCCAAAATTGAAACATTGGACGGTGATATAATTGAAAAATCCTTAAGATTTGAGAATTAGTTGAAAAAGAATAAGTTTTCTAAGAATTGGATAATTAAGCAAAAAAGAGATGTTTACGTTAAAAAATCAAAATTAGAGGGTTATAGATCAAGAGCAGTATATAAATTAGAAGAAATTAATGATAAATTTAAGTTAATTAAAAATAATAATCTAGTTATAGATCTTGGTGCAGCTCCAGGTAGCTGGTCTCAGTTCATTTCCAGAAATTTCAATAACTCAAAAATAATTTCAATTGACTTGAAAGATATTGAGCCAATTAAGAATTTAGTGCATATAAAAGGAGATTTCACAGATGAAAAACATAAAATAAATATTAAAAATTATTTCGGAAAAAAAGTTGACCTTATAATCTCAGACATGGCTGTCAATACTACAGGTAACAAAAGTGTAGATTCACTTGTTACTGGTGAATTATGTATAGAAGCAATGAATTTTGCAATTGAAATACTAAATAAAAAAGGAAGTTTTGTATCAAAACTTTTTATGGGATCATCTTTTCACGAGATTGTCGCATTAGGTAAAGAATCATTCTTAAATGTTAATATTTTTAAACCACCTTCAAGCAGGAAAGACTCAAAGGAAAATTTTATAATTTGTAGAAATTTGAGATAGTTATCCTTTAATTTTTTTACAAATCATTTATATAAGGACATGGAAACTATTAATGAAGCTTTAACATTTGATGACGTTACTTTAGCTCCAAATTATTCAGAAATTCTACCTAGTGAAGTAAATACTTCGATTAACTTAACAGAAAGCCTTAAGTTAGAAATACCACTTTTATCTTCAGCAATGGATACTGTTACAGAATCATCCATGGGCATTGCTATGGCAAAAGCTGGAGGATTAGGAATAATTCATAGAAATCTAAATATTGATGAACAAATTACTGAAATTAGAAAAGTTAAGTCAAAAAAAATATTAGTAGGGGCTGCAGTTGGAGCAAGTGAAAAAGAATTAAAGAGAGCTGAAAAAATATTAAAAGAGAATTTAGATTTAATAGTAATTGATACCGCACATGGTCATACCAAAAAAGTAGCAGATATAATTAAAAAAATTAAAAAATTACGACCTAAAAAAACTGCAATTTGTGCAGGAAATATAGCCACGGCAGAGGCTGCAAAATTTTTAGTTAGATTAGGTGTAGATATTATTAAAGTTGGGATAGGCCCAGGATCTATTTGCACAACAAGACTAGTAGCGGGTATAGGAGTCCCACAATTAAGTGCAATATTAAATGTTAAAAAGGGAATTGGAAAGAATAAAACAAAACTAATTGCTGATGGGGGAATAAAATTTTCTGGCGATATCGCAAAAGCATTAGCAGCTGGGGCAGATGCAGTTATGATAGGATCATTATTTGCAGGAACTAATGAAGCACCTGGAAAAAAAATAAAAAAAAACGGTAAATTATATAAATATTTTAGGGGAATGGGATCCATAGGTGCAATGAATAAAGGATCAGCAGATAGATATTTTCAATCAAAACAAAAGGATACATCAAAATATGTACCAGAAGGAGTAGAGGGATATATTAAATATAAGGGTAACGTTGATAAAATAATCTATAACTTAGTTGGAGGCTTGAAATCTTCCATGGGCTATATGGGAGCTAGGAAAGTGATCGATTTAAGAAAAAAACCACAGTTTGTAAAAATTACTAAAGCAGGTTTTTATGAAAGTATGGTACATAATATAGATGTAATAAAAAAATAATTATGAAACACCTAATTTTAATATTTATATTTTTTTTATTTAGTATTTTTGCTAAAGCAAATGAAAATAATTTTTTTAATGAAGCAAAAGACTTGTTTGACAAGAAAAAATATGAAGACTCAAAATTTTTATTCCATAGAAATATTGTTTACAACCCAAAAGACTCGGAATCTTACCTCTATTTAGCTAAAATTTTTAAAATTGAAGATGATAAAAGACAAGAAGAAAAAAATATAAGAACTACTCTACTTTTAGATCCTAAGAACGAAGAAGCAATGTACCTTTTAATTGATATGGAGTTAGAAAGATCTAACTTTTCAAAAGCAGATGAATTAAGTGAAGATTTTAAGAAAATTTGTGTAGATATGTGTGAAAAAATTGCTTCAATAGAAAGTCGATTAAAGGATTTTGAAAGAAAAGATGCGTCTTGAGGATACTCTCAATAAGATACTTATTGTAGACTTTGGTTCTCAATTTACACAATTAATCGCAAGAAAAATAAGGGAACTGGGAGTTTATTGTGAAATTATAAGTCATAAAAAAATAGAAAAGTTCCAAAATTTTGAAAAAAATATCAAAGGTATTGTATTATCTGGCGGCCCATTGAATGTTTATGAAAGCAAAAAAGTAAAGTTTAATAGTAAACTTCTTAAATTAGGGACTCCTGTACTAGGTATTTGTTTTGGACATCAAATAATTTCAAAAACAATGGGCGGAAGTGTAAGAAATTCAAAATATAGAGAATTTGGACTAGCAGAGGTAAAAGAAATTAAAAAAAGTAAGTTAACAAAAAATTTTTTTTCTAAAGGAAAAAATAATGTTTGGATGAGCCATGCAGATCAAGTAACAAAATTACCAAAAAACTTTAAAATAATTGCTCAAAGTAACAATTCTAAGATGTGCATAATTGAAAATATAGAAAAAAAAATGTTTGGTATTCAATTTCACCCAGAGGTAAGTCATACAATTAAAGGAAAATTAATACTAAAAAATTTTTTATTTTCTATTTGTAAATTTAAAAAAAATTGGTCACCAAAAGATCAGAAAACAAAGTTAATAAATGAAGTAAGAAATAGTGTAGGAAATTCTAAAGTTATTTGTGCTTTATCTGGTGGTGTAGATAGTAGTGTAGTTGCTAAATTATTATCAAATGCAATAGGAAAAAAATTAACATGCATCTTTGTTAATACTGGCTTACTTAGAAAAAATGAAGAAAAGCAAGTTGTAAATACATTCAAAAAGAAATTTAAGATTAATCTAATTTATGTGAATGCTGAAAATTTATTTTTATCAAAATTAAAAAATATATCTGATCCAGAAAAAAAAAGAAAAATTATAGGAAATCTTTTTATTAAAATATTTGAAAAATATGCAAATAAAATTAAAAATGTAAAATTTTTAGCTCAAGGAACTTTGTATCCCGATTTAATTGAAAGTAAATCTGTGACTGGAAGTCAAACTTCAAAAATTAAATCACATCATAATGTAGGTGGTTTGCCAAAAAAAATGAAACTTAAATTAGTAGAACCACTGAAATATCTTTTTAAAGATGAGGTTCGAAAATTAGGATCAGAACTAGGATTAAGTAATGAAATAATTTCTAGACATCCATTTCCAGGACCAGGTCTGGCAATAAGAATGCCTGGTATAATAACTAAAGAAAAAATAAACATTTTAAAAGAGGCTGATAATTATTTTATCAATTCTTTAAAAGAAAATAACCTATATAACAAGATTTGGCAGGCTTATGCTGCATTACTTCCTGTAAAAACAGTCGGTGTAATGGGAGATAATAGAACTTATGAGTTTCTTTGTCTTTTAAGGGCAATCACCTCAGAAGATGGAATGACAGCTGATTTCTTTCAATTTAATAAATCTTTCATGCAAACAGTATCTAATCAAATTGTAAATAATATAAGAGGTATTAATAGAGTAGTTTATGATATTACTTCTAAGCCACCGAGTACTATTGAATTGGAATAATAAGACTATATAAGTAACCTTTATGAAATATTTACACACAATGATCAGAGTCTCAAACATAGACGAGTCATTAAGATTTTTCTGTGAAGGGTTAGGTCTTAAAGAAACAAGAAGAAAAGACAGTGAAAAGGGCAGGTATACTTTAGTATTTCTTGCTGCTCCAGATGATGAGAAAGCTGAAATTGAATTAACATATAATTGGGATGGAGATAGTTTGGGTGATGGTTCAAGAAACTTTGGACATTTGGCGTACAGAGTTGAAAATATATATGAGACTTGTCAAAGATTAAGAGACATGGGTTATACAATCAACAGACCACCAAGAGATGGTCATATGGCATTTGTTAGATCTCCAGATAAAATTTCTGTTGAAATACTTCAAGATGGCTACTTGGAACCAATAGAGCCATGGAAATCTATGGAAAATACAGGCACTTGGTAATAAATATTTATGCCTTCGAAAATAAGTAGGCTTATATTAAAAAAAAAAAATAAGTCAAAAATAGTCTGCTTAACAGCCTACTCAAAAAATATTGCTGAAGAAGTTGATAAATACACAGACCTTGTACTCGTTGGAGATTCCTTGGGTTCTGTTTTATATAATTTTGATACAACAAGAAAAGTAAATCTATCTATGATGATTGAACATTCTAAAAGTGTAAGAAAAGGAGTAAAAAAAAGTTTAATGATTGTAGATATGCCATTTAATACTTATAAAAATAAATTGCAGGCGCTAAAAAATTGTAAAAAAATAATTAAAGAAACAAAATGTGATGGTGTCAAATTAGAAGGAGGTAGTAAGATCAAAGATATAATCAAACATTTAGTAAATAATAAAATTCCAGTAATGGGTCACATAGGTATAACTCCACAATCTCAAAGAGGTAGATTTAGATATAAAGGTAAGACTGAAAAAGAAAAAAAAAATTTATTAAAAGATTCAAAAATCTTAGAAGAGGCAGGTGTTTTTGCTATTGTACTAGAATGTATTGAGAAAAAACTTTCAAAAAAAATTACTGAGACGATTGAAATTCCAACAATAGGAATTGGATCATCAAAGTTTTGTGATGGTCAGATTTTAGTTTTAGACGATTTATTAGGTTTGACTAATAGTAAAATAAAATTTGTTAAGAAATATGCTAATTTTAAAAGTAATATTAGAAATGCAGTTAAAAAATTTGGGTCAGATGTGAAAAGAGGTTCATATCCATCATTAAAGCATTCTTACTAAAAATACTTTTTAAATTCCTCATTAATTTTTAAGATTTCTAAGTCAACAAGTCCACCAATAATAAGCTGTATTGCAAGTATAAGAATAACTGCTATTCCAATATAGACGACCCATAAATGTTTCTGAATATAATTTGCTAAATAAGTGGCCATAGCACCTGTGAGGACTACAGATAAAATTAAACCAAAAATCATAAACCCAAAGTTACCCTTAGAAGCACCAACAACACCTATAACATTATCAAAACTAATTGTTATATCTGCGAAAAGCACTTTATACATACCCTTTGCAAATGAAGGTTCTAAGGATTTTTTTGTTGGTGATTTAATTTGTCTCTGAGCTTGTAAAAGATCTTTTCTAAGATCATTTACTATCCAAATTAGAAGCAAACCTCCAAGAATTTTTATGAAGTAAAATTTGAATAAATAGGTTGCAAATACTGCGAATAAAACTTTAAAAATTAAAGCTCCGACCACTCCCCAAAATATGATTTTTTTTCTATTCTTTGGGACAAAATTAGCTGCAATTAGACCAATTATTATGGCGTTATCAGCTGCCAATATAATATCTATAAAGATAATTTGCAGTAAAATAAGGGCCTCTTCGATCAAGATAACAATATAATAGTAACAATTTCAAATTTTTCAATAAAACATGGGAAAATTTTTATTGATTTAATAAATAATACATAATGAGATGTATTTTTTAAAAATTAAGGAGGATTAATGAAAATTTTAAAAACTTTGTTTTCTATTTTATTTTCTGTCTTGTTAATAGCAAATGTAAATGCTTCTGAAAAGTGGGATATGGCTTTAGCTTATGGTGCGAGCAACTTTCACTCAGCAAATGCAGCAGAATTTGCTAAAAATGTTTCAGAGAAAAGTGGAGGAAAGCTTACAATAGTTACACATCCTGGTGGATCATTATTTAAAGGTGGAGAAATCTTTAGAGCGGTAAGAACTGGTCAAGCACAGATGGGTGAAAGATTTATGTCAGCATTGGGAAAAGTTGACCCTATTCTTGAAATTGACTCACAACCTTTTTTAGCAACTTCATATGACGATGCTATGAAACTTTATCAAGCTTCAAAGCCAGCAATCATTGATAGTTTAAACCAAAAAGGATTAGTATTTTTATATGCTGTGCCATGGCCTGCACAAGGACTATATAGCAAAAATGAAATCAATAGTGTTTCAGATCTAGAAGGTTTAAAATTTAGAGCTTATAATTCTGCAACAATTAGAATTGCAGAGCTTACAGGTATGGCTCCAACTAAAATTGAGGCGGCTGAAATCAGTCAAGCATTTTCAACTGGAGCAGTTGAAAGTATGATTACATCACCAACAACTGGTAAAAATAGCAAAATATGGGAGAACGGTGTTAAATATTTCTATGACATCGCTGCTTGGTTCCCAAAAAATATGGTTGTTGCACATAGAGGATCTTGGAATAAACTAGATGCTGATACTCAAATGCTAATTAAAAGAGAAGCTGCTGCTGCAGAAGAAAAAGGTTGGATGCTTTCTAGAGTTGGAAATATAGAAGATAAAAAAGCTCTAGCCGCTGCAGGAATGGTAGTAGGCAAAGTAAATTCTGATTTAGAAAAACATTTCCAAAAAGTTGGAAAAAAAATGGCAAAAGAATGGAAGAAAAAAGCTGGCAAAACAGGTGCTAGCGTACTTGCCGCATACAAATAAAAAAAATATAATAAAAAAGGCTGTTTAAAAAAACAGCCTTTTTTATGTTACAGAAATTAAATAAGTCATTAAATAATATTTATAATTATTCAGGATATATAGCTGCAGTTTTTTTAATTCTTATTGCAGTTTTTATATTAACCGGAATTGCATCTAGAATTTTTGGTTTTTACATAAGGGGGTTAGCTGAATACTCAGGGTATTGTATGGCTGCCTCATCTTTTTTTGCTCTTTCATATACATTCATTAATGGGGGTCATATAAGAATCACATTATTTTTAGAAAAGTCTACAGGTTTTAAAAAAAAATTTTTAGAAGTTTGGAGCTTAGTCGTCACAACAATATTTGCAGGTTATATGTCATATTATTTTATCAAAATGTTAAAAATCTCATACGAGTTTGAGGAAAGAAGTGAAGGTGCTGATGAAATTTTAATATGGATACCTCAATGTAGCGTAGCTATTGGGGCAACACTTTTTTTTATATGTGCCTTTCATCTACTAATCTTAAAAATTTCTAATAATGATTGAAATTTTATTAGCTATTTTTTTTATTACAGTTTTACTACTTTTTTTAGGCTCTGGAATATGGGTAGCAATAAGTATGATTGGTGTTTCTTCTATTGGAATGATTTTATTTACTTCTCGACCAGTTGGAGATGCGATGGCCACAACAATTTGGGGTGCATCATCATCATGGACTCTGACTGCTTTACCTCTTTTTGTATGGATGGGAGAAATTTTATTTAGGACTAAATTATCTGAAAATTTATTTGAGGGACTGGCTCCTTGGTTACAGAAACTTCCTGGAGGTTTAATACATGTCAATGTTGTTGGATGTGCATTGTTTGCAGCTATATCTGGATCCTCAGCTGCAACAGTCGCTACGGTTGGAAAAATGTCAATTCCAGAATTAAGAAAAAGAAAATATCCTGAAAAAATTTTACTTGGAAGTCTTGCGGGCTCTGGAACTTTAGGATTACTAATCCCTCCTTCAATTATTTTAATTATTTATGGAGTAACTGTTCAAGAGTCTATTGCTAAACTATTTATAGCTGGAATAATTCCTGGAATAATGATTGCTCTTATTTTTATGGGCTATGTAATCATTTGGTCTTTGTTAAATAAAAATAAAATGCCGTTAACTAAGGAAAATTATTCATTTTTAAATAAATTAATTAAATCAAAACAGTTAATACCTGTAATTTTATTAATCCTTGGTGTAATTGGCTCTATTTATACTGGAATTGCAACAGCAACTGAAGCAGCATCTCTGGGTGTTGTGGGTGCTTTAATACTTTCTTATTTTCAAAAAAGTCTGAACTTAAAAACTTTTAAAGAATCTTTACTTGGTGCAACAAAAACCTCGTGCATGATTGCATTCATATTAGCTGGAGCAACATTTTTATCACTCGCTATGGGATTTACTGGTCTTCCTAGAAATCTAGCAATTTGGATACAAAATATGGAATTATCACCATATGTTTTAATTTTCGTATTAATGATTTTTTATATAATTTTAGGGATGTTTCTTGATGGAATATCAGCAGTTGTACTTACAATGGCTATTATCGAACCTATGATAAGGCAGGCTGGTTTTGATATGATTTGGTTTGGTATATTTTTAGTTATAGTTGTTGAAATGGCTCAAATTACCCCTCCAGTTGGTTTTAATTTATTTGTTTTGCAAGGTATGGCTAACAAAGATATGGGCTACATCGCCAAGAGTGCATTTCCGTTATTCTTGTTGATGATATTTGCGGTAATCCTAATTGTTTTGTTTCCTCAAATAGCCTTATGGATGCCTGAGCAAATGATTCAAAATATAAACTAATATTTTGATTTTTTTGATCCTTCTATAATTTCTTTTAACTCTTGATACTCTTCACAATTACAACCTTTTAAAACTTCTAGTCTTTCTTTTGCCAAATCTATTCTGTTTGTAACGACATATAACTCACCTAAGTATTCATTTATTCCAACATGATTTGGTTCAACTTGTAAACCTAGTAAGTAATATTTCTCTCCTGCTTCAAAGTCCCCAAGTTTTCTAGTTGTAAAACCCAGGTAGTTTAGTGTATCAGCTTGTAAGGGCTTTTCTTTGTCGAGTTTTAATAAAATTTTTTGAGCTTTTTCGTATCTTTTTAATGCTTTATCCATTTTATTTTTGGATTCATATTTCTTAGCTGCTTCAATTATTTTTACAGCATTTTTATAGCTCGGTTTTTTATCTGATGAACTTGTTCCAGCAGCAAAAGTTTCAACAGTCAAAAAAAAGAATATGAAAAGAGTAAATATTTTTTTAATCATAATTATATAAATTTTTTCATTTTATTTAGAGGCTTTAATTCTAAATTATTTTTTATCAAGTTTTCTCTTACTTGTTTTGCAGTAGAAAGAGAACTTGCGTTATCTCCATGTATGCAAATTGAATCGATTTCACAAGGTATTTGTTTTCCACTGTGACAATTAAGGGTTTGGTTTTTTACCATGCTGAATACATGTTCTTTAGCTCGCTCAGGGTCGGTTATTAGGGCATTATCCTTACTTCTTGATACAAGCGTTCCATCGTCCTCATAATTTCTATCTGCAAAAATTTCACATGCAATTTTCATATTTAATTTTTTAGCTGCAATTTCCATTTTTGAACCTGTTGGTACTAAATAAATTATATCTTTATCAATACTATAAATAGTTTTTGCTAAAATTGTTGCCAGTTCAAGGTCCTCACAAGCCATATTATTCAAGGCTCCATGTGGTTTAATATGAGAAACCTTTTCATCTAATTTATTGGCAATATTTTGCAAAATTTCATATTGATCTATTACAAGCTTAGAAATCTCATCAGCACCAAGATTAATCCGTTTTCTTCCGAAGTTCTCTGGATCATTGAATGATGGATGCGCGCCAATACTTACATTATTTTGCTTTGAAATCTCTACAACTTCTCTCATAGTTTCCTCATCTCCAGCGTGGTACCCACAAGCCACATTTGCAGAGTTTACTATTTTGAGTAAATCGGGATCATTTTCATTTGAATGATGCATTGATTTTTCACCTAAATCACAATTTAAATTAATTTCCATACTATAAAGCTTAAAGTATAACATGACATGATTAAAAATATATCAAATCTTGGTGACGCAGCATTGTACTGTGACTTTGGTACTGAGGTAAATAAACAAATTAACAGAAATGTTATAAATTATTTTAACAATTTAAGAGATAGTAATTTTTTAGGTATTACAAATATTACACCTAGTTATAATAAACTAGTAATTAGTTTCGATTTAAAACTTACGAGTTTTGCTAAATTAAAAAAACAAGTTGAAAATCTAGAGTTAAAAAAAAAAAATAATTCAAAAAATAATCTTATTAAAATCCCAGTTTGTTGTGCAGAGGAATTTGCACTAGATATAAAACGTTTACAAAAATTATTAAAGATCAATGAAGCAAAAATTTATGAAACATTCTTTTCTAAAAATTATTATTGTTATATGACAGGTTTTATTGCGGGAATGCCATTCTTAGGAGATATGGATAAATCTCTTTTTGCAAAGCGTTTAGAAACACCAAGAGTTAAGGTCCCAAAAAATTCCATAGGTATAACAGAGCAATTTTGTAATATTTATACTTTTGAAAGTCCAGGTGGTTGGAATATAATTGGCAAAACACCAGTTGATATTTTTGATAATAAAAAAAATACTGAACCTAATCTAATCAACCCAGGTGATACAATATCATTTTATCCGATTTCTAAACTAGAGTATGAAAAAAAATATGAATAAAAATTATTTTGAGGTATTACGACCAGGTATCAATTCTACATTTCAAGACAATGGTAGAAATAATTTTTATCATATAGGCATACCTTTTAGTGGAGCAATGGATAATAGGAATTTTATATTAGCAAATACCATTTCAAACAATGAAATAAATAATCCGGTCCTAGAATTTGCATATCAAGGTCCAAAATTGAAATATATAGGAAAAAATATCTCCATCAATGTTACTGGAGATGTTAATTTTAAAATAATAAGAAAAAACAAAAATTTAGAATTGAGTTGTTATGAAAATATTATTTTAGAGAATAATGATTGCTTAGATATACTGTCTACCAATCGATCAGTATATGGTTATTTATCTATTGGAGGTACATTTGAGGTAGATTATTATTTAAATAGTTGTTCTACAAATACTAAGGCTAAAATTGGCGCGAATAGTGGAAAAAAACTTGAGAAAGGACAAATAATTCATTTAAAAAATATAAAAAAAATCCTGCCAAAAAATAAAATAGAATACCTAAATTCTAAAATTGAAAATATTAGAATAATAAAAGGACCCCATTTTGATTATTTTTCAAAGAATGCAATAGATTCATTTTTAAGTGATGAATTTAATGTAACCAAATTAAGTGACCGTATGGGAATAAGACTTAAAGGACCTAAGATTAGTAATATTAAAAATACAAATATAAAGTCAGAAGGATTAGTGAAGGGTGTTATCCAAATCACAGCGGATGGGGATCCAATAATTATGCTATCTGATCATGGAACAATAGGGGGTTACCCTAAGATTGGAGTTGTAATAAGTGCTGATTATGACAAACTAGTACAAATTCCTTCAGGATCAAAAATTAAATTTAAAGAAATTAATTTAAAAGATGCAGAAACTATTTTTAAGTTGTATGAGATGGAAACTCAAAATTTGATTTCCAATATTAAATGAATTTTATTTCAAAGATACCAGGTCCATTATTAATCTTTTTTGGCGCATTTTGTCTTAGTTTTGGTGGGTTGATTGTTAAATCATTTGAAGGATCAACTTTATGGCAAATTTTATTTTGGAGACAGGTTTTTTTTATAATTGTGGTAACTATTTTTTTAATTGTAACTTACAAACAAGAGGTATTTAAAAAAATTTACATATCGGGAATTCCTGGCTTAATTGGTGGAATTATATTGGGTATTGGATTTAGCAGTTATGTTTTTGCTATGTACAATACTACCGTTGCAAATACAAATTTTATAATACAAACACAAACAATTTTCCTAGCGATATTTGGATATTTTTTTTTGAAAGAAAAAATTTCAAAAATTACTTTAGCTTCTATTATTTTAGCAATTTCTGGATTAATTTTAATGCTAGGAAATACTCTATCAAGTGGACAAATGTCTGGAAATATTGTTGCCTTTGTTATGCCAATTACCTTTGCAACTCTAATTTTAATTGTAAGAAGATATCCTCATGTGGATATGGTACCCCTACAATTAGTTGCAGGAATAGTTGCAATGATAATAGGTTTTTTAGCTTCAACAAAAATTTTTATATCTTTAAATGACATGTTTTTGGCATTTTTGTCTGGGACATTTCAAATAGGACTTGGCTTTATTTTAATAACAATTGGTGCAAGAAAAACTTTATCAGCTATGGTCGGCATAATAATGCTCACAGAGGCAATACTTGGTCCTCTTTGGGCTTGGCTATTTGTAAATGAAAACCCTTCATTCTACGTATTAATAGGAGGAAGCATTATAATTTTTGCAGTTTTTCTACAATTTGTCTCATCCTTTACAAAAGAAAATAAATATAATCCTCAATAATGAAATTAGCTATTATAGGCTCTGGTATATCAGGTCTAAGTGCAGCGTATAGTTTATCTAAAAAATATAAAGTAGATCTATTTGAGAAAGAAGACCATTTTGGAGGTCATTCTCATACTATTGATGTTAATGTTGGAGATAATATAGTCCCTGTTGATATAGGCTTTATTGTCTTCAATAAAAAAACCTATCCAAATTTAATAAATTTTTTTCAAGAAAATGATATTGCTATAGAAGAAAGTAATATGTCATTCTCAGTATCTGTTAGAGACTCAAATATAGAATATTGTGGAAAAGGTCTTTCTGGAATCTTTAGCAATAAATTAAACTTGTTAAATATAAAATTTTTGAAGATGTTTTTTACTATAATTAGTTTTTATAAACAAAGTGAAAACCAAGATTCAATTAACGAAAATATTACTTTAGGCAGCTATTTAGACAATTTAAAATTATCAGAGTATTTTATCAAATTCCATATTATTCCTATGGTATCAGCTATATGGTCAATGCCCCCGTATGAGGCAAAACAAATGCCGTTGAAATTTTTTTTTAAATTTTTTCAAAATCATGGGTTATTCAAATTAAAAGATCGACCGCAATGGTTCACAGTTTCCAAAAGAAGTAGAACATATGTAGATAAAATTCTAAGCAAAATCAGTGGTGAATATTATAAAAATTACAATATCAATAAAATTAAAAGAATTGGATCAGGAGTTCAGGTTTATTACGGAGATAAAAATGAATATTTTACTTACGATAAAGTCGTATTGGCTACTCATGCTAATCAAGCTCTTTCTTTAATTGAAAATCCTGAAGAAATAGAAAATAAGATCTTAAGTAATTTTAAATATAAAACAAATGAGGCCATAGTCCATGAGGATATAAGTTATATGCCAAAAAATGAAAGTGCTTGGTGTTCATGGAATTCCTCGATCGAGTCTGAGAATAGTGAAAAAAATTCAATTACTTATTGGTTAAACCTATTACAAAATTTGAATATAAGTAAAAATATTTTTTTAACTTTAAATCCTTACTTAGAGATACCCGAAGAAAAAATAATCCGAAAAGTTATATTTACACACCCTTACTTTGATCAAAATGCAATCAATAGTCAGAAAGATCTTCACCTAATTCAAAATAAAAATAATATTTTATTTTGTGGTAGTTATTTTGGATATGGATTTCATGAAGATGGTATTAAATCATCAATAGATATGATTAAGTATATTAATGCCTGAAAACTCTAAGATATACGTAGGAAAAGTAATACACAGAAGATTTAAACCTAAAAATCATTATTTCAAATATAGGGTTTTTTCATTATTGATAGACTTAGATGATTTAAATGAAATTGATAATAAAATTAAATTATTTTCATATAATAAGTTCAATATAATTAGTTTTTTTGACAAAGACCATGGGGATAGAGATGGCACCTCTTTAAAAAACTGGGTAAAAAAAAAACTAGAAAATATCGGTATTGACAATAAAGAGGTTAAAATCAAATTATTCTGTTATCCAAGAATATTAGGTTACGTATTTAATCCTCTAAGTGTTTTCTTTATATATGATAAGTACGACAAGATAATCTCTTTATTTTATGAGGTTAAAAATACATTTGGTGAACAACACACATACATTTTCAAAGCAGAAGATAATGAAACTTTAAAAAATAGTTGTGTAAAAAAATTTCATGTATCACCCTTCATAGATATGGAGTGTAATTACAAATTTAGAGTAAATAAGCCCTCAGACAAAATATCAGTTATAATTGACCAATCTGATAATGATGGAAAACTTTTATTCGCATCTCAGGACGGTACCGCAAAAGAATTTAGTAATAAAAATCTATTCGTTTCCTATATTTTTCACCCCTTGATGACATTTAAAGTTATTGTCGCAATCCACTATGAGGCATTTAAACTATGGTTAAAAGGAATAAAGTTTATTAAAAAAAAAATAAATATTAAAAATAATAGCTCGGTAGAAAAAAGTGAATTTGAATAAATTATCAGACAAGATTGTCTTTAACTCACTAAAATTTATTAAACATGGAAATTTAAAAATAATAAACCATGATGGAAAAGAATATAACTTCGGAAATGTTAATGAAAAATTAAATGCTGATCTAAAAATAAATAAACCAGGGTTAACTTTTAAAATTATCAAAAATGGAAGTGTAGGTCTAGCAGAAGCATATATGGATAATTATTTTGAGACAAATAATTTAACTAATCTTATAGAACTAGCGGCAAAAAATATAAAAATAGTTCATAAATTTTCTGGCTCTTTCGATCTTTCAATATTTAATAAAATCAAAGGTTTGTTTATTAAAAATAATAAATCTAGGAGTAAAGAAAACATTAGAAAACATTATGATTTAGGTAATGAATTTTTCTCATTATGGCTTGATAAAACCCTAACTTATTCTAGTGCAATTTTTGACGATAGTAATGATTTGGAAAGAGCACAGATAAATAAATATAAAAAACTCTCGAGTCTTGTTAAGCCTAAATCAGGCGATAAGATGCTTGAGATTGGTTGTGGGTGGGGAGGATTCGCAGAATATATTGGAAAAAATTATGACGTAAAGTTAGATTGTATAACAATCTCTAAAAAACAATACGAATATTCAAAAGAAAGAATTCACAAAAATGGTTTGAATGAGAAAATAAATATACAAATGTTAGATTTTAGAGATGTTAAAAATAATTATAACTCAATAGCTTCTATAGAAATGATAGAAGCGGTAGGACAGAGTTATTTAAAAAATTATTTTAATACTATTAAAGAAAACTTAGTCGAAGGAGGTACAGCAGCCATACAATCAATTACTATAGATGACTCTATATATGATAGATATAAAAGTAAAACTGATTTTATCCAAAAATATATTTTTCCTGGTGGTTTTTTACCTAGTAAAAATGAGTTAGTAAATCTTGCAAACCAATCTGGACTTAAGTTTGAGAATTGTAATTCTTATGGTGATCATTACTCAAATACACTAAATATTTGGAGAGAAGAATTCTTAGAAAAATGGGAACAAATTTCATCCCAAGGTTTTGACAATACTTTTAAAAGAATGTGGAATTTTTATTTATCTTATTGTGAAGCCGGTTTTAAATCAAAAAATATAGACTTAATTCAATTTGCTCTTCAAAAATAAATAATACTATGAAAATTAAATATTTATTATTGATAATAATCTCAGTATTGATTACAAGTTGTTCATCAAACCAAGCAATGAAACCAGAAGATTTCAAAAACCAAAAACCTAGATTAATAATAGAAGAGTATTTATCTGGAAATGTAAAAGCATGGGGAATTTTACAAAATAGATCAGGTAAAGTAACAAGACAATTTTCTGCAGACCTAGATGGAAAGTGGGATGGAAAACAATTAATACTTGACGAAAAATTTGTTTGGAACGATGGAGAAATTCAAAATAGGCAATGGACAATCAATAAATTCGATGAACATAACTATGAAGGCACTGCTGGAGATGTAGTTGGTACTGCAAAAGGTTTTTCTTATGGTCCTGCATTTAAATTTGAATATGTACTGTTAGTTCCTGTCAAAGGAAGAGAAATGAAAATAACTTTTGATGATTGGATCTTTATGCAAGATGAAAGAGTAGCAATTAATAGAGCAAAAATGACTAAGTTTGGTATTAAAGTTGCAGAATTAACTGTGATGTTTGTAAAAGATTAAATTTATTTTTTTTGAAGCTTCGTCATTTTTCTTATCAAATATAAGTAGATACCATTTGGCAAAATCTTGAAAAATTTTAATATTAAAAATAAACTTCTAGGAAAAGCTATTTCAAATGAATTTTTATTTATTAAACCATCATAAATCTGTTCAGCCGCATATTGTGTGGTTTTTAAAAATGGCATTTTAAATGTGTTTTTATCCGTAAGTCTTGTCTTGATAAATCCAGGGCTGACTAGACATACGCGAACATCATATCTTTGAAAATCAAGATATAAACTTTCTGCTAAATTAATAAGAGCTGCTTTTGCAGGCCCATAGGCAGTTGAATTTGGCAATCCTCTGTATCCTGCAGTAGAAGATACAATAGAAATAACTCCTTGCCTTTTTTCTTTGTAATATTTTTCAACAGCTTTAATACAATTTATGGTTCCAATATAATTCACATTTGTAACATCAATTATATTCTGAAGATCAAAATCCTTCTCCTTTTCAGGCTCATAAATTGCAGTAGAAAAAAAACAAATATCAACCTTATTGTATTTCTCCACGATTGTTTTAAAAACTGAATTACATGCTTCATAATCAACAATATCTAATTTCAAATAATCAATATTTTCATTTTTATCTGAAATATCTTTTAAGACTTCCTCACGTCTTGATGATATAATTACCTGCCATCCTTTATTTGCAAACTTTAATGCAACTGCTTTTCCTATTCCACTGCTTCCACCGGTTATCCAAATTACTTTTTTCATCTATTTTTCATTGTTTTATCACATAAATTTTTATCGACATGCGACAAGAATTGAATAGTATTAATTATATTGAGAACTATATCAACTACATGTTCAAAATTATAATCATATATGAGTTAATTTTCGTCGCGTTTTGGAATATTCTTTATTATTCTAACTCTGGGGTTGAGAACTGGTTCCAAGAAAAAATTTTGACAGCAATATTTGTATTTCTATCTACAATGGCTTTAGGATTAACTTTAATTTATGTGATTTACTATAGTTTAAAAATTACAGGGCTATCAAAAATTTTAAAATCACTTAAAGATCCTAGAGACAGCAAAACACAATAATTAATTATTAGAGGCGCATCTCTTAGAGCAATACTTAACTTTTTCCCAATTAAGTTTCCATTTCTTTCTCCAAGAAAAAGGCTTGTTACAAACTTTGCATACCTTAGTTGGTAGGTTTTGTTTTTTCATTTAATTGTTTTCTGTTTTTTAAAAATAAGAAAAATGCAGCAATTTCGTATATATAATGAAAAATAATAAATAAGGGTTTTATTGAAAAAATCTTAGATAGTATTTTATATTTTGGTATTTTTGACCAAATTATAATAAATGCTTTAGCACCCCCAATAACTTCACCATCATTGATTACATGCAACCTTCTGAGCAACTCTTTTTGCGACTTAGATGTTATTTTTATAGCCTCATCATTATTTGTAATATCTATCCACTCCAAATCACTATTTGCAATTTTTTTATAATGATTAATTTCCATTCTACAAATATTGCAAGAATCGTTAAAATAAACTTTAATTCCCATGAGTATTATCTTTAATGAATTTGTTTGCTTCTGATAATATTAATTTTTTTCTATCTTCTTTCATTTTATCAAAAATTCTTACCATCATAGACAACCTTGGATTTTTCAAAAAAAATTTTCTATTTCTATCTATGAAACGCCAGTAAAGTCCATCCATAACATTACACCAATTGCCCCTTTTAAAATCCATCATTTTCATAAAATAACTTGATCCACAGATATAAGGCTTAGTTGCGAAAATTCCACCATCACTAAACAAACCCATTCCATAAACATTTGGAACCATAACCCAATCAGATGAGTCCACAAACATTTCCATGAACCATTTATAAACTGATTTTGGTTCAACTTCGCATAAATTCATAATATTTGACAATATCATTAATCTTTCAATGTGGTGCGACCAACCAAATTTGTCAGCATTTTTAATTGCATGATCTAAAGGATCTAAACCAGTGCTGCCATCATAGAATGTATCTTTCATTTTTCTATTATGTTTAAAGAAATTTCCACTTTCCATTTCTTTACTATAATTTTGATATATTCCTCTCATAAACTCTCTCCAACCAATTATTTGTCTTATATAACCTTCTAAAGAATTTAGTCTCACACTCTTACTGTGGTGATAAGTCATTATTTTTTGAATGATAATGTCTGGAGTTATTAAACCTAGATTTAAATACGGACTAAGAGCACTGTGAAATAAAATATTATTTTTTTGATCAACTGCATCTTCGTAATCACCAAATAGGTTTAACTTATCTTTAATAAAAAAATCTAATAATTTTGAAATATCTTTATATTCAGTTGCAAACCAAAATTTTTTGGTATCACCTGGATGTTTACTAAATAATTTTTCAATAATTGGTTTTAAACTTTTTGTATGTTTAGTTTCTTTAATTTCTGGAAATTTTGGTATTAAGATATTTTTTGGCAGTTTTTTTCTATTATCCTCATCAAAACTCCATTTTCCTCCCTCTGGTGTACCATCTTTGTTTAACAAAATATTTAATCTTTCTCGCTTTTCTTTATAAAACTTTGCCATAAAGGGTTTTTTTGTTTTTGATAAATATTTTTTAAAATCTTCACGACTATCTAAAAACATTGGTGATCGAATTATATTCCAATGAATATTTTGTTTTTTTAAAAAATTATTTATTTTTGTTTCAAAAAATTTATCCTCTATTTCAAAACTAGTTACTTCTTTTATCTTATTCATCTTTAACAATTTTTCTAATTTCTTCGTATAGTCCTTTTTAAAATCAGTAGAATCAATTTTTGAGTAATTAAGCTTAAATTTATTTTCCTTCAATTTATCCGCATAAGATCTCATTGAAGATAAAAATAGTAGAATTTTTAATTTATGATGTCTTTCATATGTACATAATTGGTAGTCTTCTGACATAAAAAATAGGTGGTCTTTTTTGAAGCGGTCGAGGTTTTTTAATGGAAATAACTGATTTCCAAGTATAAAAAATAATTTCATTAATTATTATATGTCAGAAAAATATCTAATTGTCGGTGCGACAGGTTCTATCGGATCCAATTTAGCAGAGCAAATGTATTCTTCTGGTAAAGAAATTCATTTAGTTGGAAGAGATGAAAGTCAACTTAAAAATTTAGCTGAGAAATTGAACTCTTCTTATACTGTGGCAGATGTATTACACGAGGGGTTCGTGGATACAATTAAATCAGACATATCAGAAATCAAAGGTGTAGCATATTGTGTTGGATCTATAGATTTGAAGCCTTTAAAGATGGCAACTGAGAATGATTTCAATAAATGTATGAAACTTAATTTTTATTCTGCGGTGGACTTAATCAAAGGATATCAAGATAACCTAAAACAAAATAATGGTTCAATTGTTTTATTTTCAACAGTTGCAGCTCAAAGAGGTTTTACAAATCATTCAATAATAGCATCAACCAAAGCGGCTATTGAGGGACTAACTGTATCATTAGCAGCTGAATTTGCTCCAAACATAAGAGTTAATAGTGTTGCTCTAAGTTTAACTAATTCTAAGATAGCTCAACCAATGTTAAAAAATACAGCAATTGCTCAAGGAATAGCTAAAGCCCACCCACTTAAAAGACTAGGTGAGGGCAAAGATGGAGCAGCTTTAGCAAAATTTTTACTTACCGAGGAAAGTTCCTGGGTAACGGGTCAAATAATTGCAGTTGATGGTGGAAGATCAAAACTTTCATAAAGTGAAAAAAATAATATACGTTTTAATTCTTTTTTTCGTATTTGCCTCAAAATCGTATTCACAAAACTTTAAATTAGAAAAATTAGTTAACCTAGATTCACCTTGGGGATCCTCTTTTATTAATAGTAATGAAATAATAATTACAGAAAAAAGTGGCAAAATAAAAATTGTAAATATTTTATCTAGAGAAGTTCAAGAAATTAGTCATCAACTTAACTTTGTTGTCCATGGTCAAGGAGGCTTATTAGATATTATTCATAAAAACAATTATATTTGGATTTCATATACTGAAGATAGAGGTGGGTATAAAACAAGCACTTCTATTGCAAGAGCAGAATTTAATAAGAAACAATTGAACTTTAAAAATATTTTCCAAGCAAATCCCCCAATAGACTCTGGTTATCACTTTGGATCAAGATTAGTTATCAAAGATAATTTTATATTTGCTTCTGCGGGTGAGAGAGGACAAGGTATGATTGCACAAGACGCATCAAAGCATCCAGGTAGTATTATAAGAATTCATTTAGATGGAAGTATACCAAAAGATAATCCAAAGTTTGAGGGAATGGTAGATTGGTTACCAGAGATTTTTCAAATTGGAATTAGAAATCCTCAAGGGATGGCACTTTCCGAATTTGATGGAAAAGTTTATATGAGTAACCACGGTGCAAAAGGTGGAGATTGGTTTGGAGAAGTTAAAAAAGGTGAAAATTATGGATGGAAAATTTTAGGATGGGGAGGAACAAATTATTCTGGAATTCCAATTGGCCCAAAATGGAAACCTGGATTTACAAAAGCTATTCAATATTGGGTACCCTCAATAGCAACTAGCGCAATAACTATTTATAAAGGTGACGAGTTTAATGAGTGGAATAGTCATGCTTTAATCACTTCTTTAAAAGATAAATCCTTAAGAAAACTGATATTTGATGACTTATCAAATGTAAAAGAAGAGGTTATTTTTAAAAATAAAATTGGAAGAATTAGAGACATTCAAGTGCATCCCTCTAACGGAAAAATTTATTTTTTATCTCAAGATGCTTTATGGTTAATGCAAAGAAAATAGTATATATTAAAATTTATGGATGATGTCGTCATAGTTGGTGGAGGTATAATAGGCGCTGCAACTGCATACTTTTTATCAATGGAAGGTAGAAAAGTTAAGGTAATTGAGAGAGACCCTACATATAAGACTGCCTCATTTCCTTTATCTTTAGGTGGATTTAGAAGACAATTTTTTCAAAAAGAAAACATACTTTTAGGTAAATTTGCTAGAGAATTCATCTTTAAAATACCAGAATTATTAAAAACAAAAAAAAATCCATACCCAACGGCAAGCATGGTTCCTAATGGATACCTTTTAATGTTTGGACCAGAGCATGCAGAGGAACAATACCGAGCATTAGAAAATCATAGAGAATGCGATGCCGGTACAAAAAATATTAAAGGTTCAGAATTAAATAAAATTTTTCCATATATAAATAACGAAGGTATAGAAACAGCTACATATACTGATAATAAAAGTGAAGGTTGGATTGATCCTTTTATGTTTCATAGTGCTTTAAAAAGTAAAGCAATTGAGTTAGGCGCAGAGTTTCTTAAAGGTGAGATTAAAAATTTGTCTGAGATAAATGCAAAAACTATCATTTCAGCAGCAGGATGTTGGACTAAAAAATTGTTATCGGATATTCCAGTTGAACCACAAAAGCACACCGTATTTCGAGTAAAATGTCCAAAACATTTTCCTGATATGCCACTAACTGGAGATTTAACAACAGGTGTATATTGGAGACCAGAGGGTAAAGAGTTCTTAGCAGGTTCACCTATATCTGTATTTGATGCGAAAGATTTAGAACCAGCATGGAATGATTATGAAGAATTAGTTTGGCCTGCTCTGGCAAAAAGAGTTCCAGCCTTTGAAGAACTAAAATTAACCGGTGGTTGGGCAGGATTTTATGATTGTAATAAACTTGATAACAACGCAGTTGTAGGCAAACATCCAAAATATGACAATGTTTATTTAGCCTCTGGTTTCACTGGAAGAGGTTTGATGCAGGCACCAGGTATTGGAAGGGCTCTAACTGAATTGATCACAACAGGAAGCTATCAATCAATAGATATAAGTGTTTTTGATGTAGAAAGAGTTTTAAAAAGCAATGCTAGACCAGAACCTTACGTTTTATAATTTTTTAATATAAACTCCTAGTATTCCGTTAAATATAGATACAGCTAATATCAATAATTGTCCTTTAAACGAGTAAAATTCAAAGGATGGATAAAAACTTATCCCAATCGAAAAAAAAAGATAAGTTAACACAAAAGGCCGATAAAATTTTTTTATAAAATTTAAAATTTTCACTTACTTTCTAGTTGCAATATAAACACCAATTGTTGCAAGTATAAATCCTGCTATATCAATATTAGATAACTTTTCTCCTAAAAATAAATAGGCCATCACAGCTGTTGTAGGTGGGACAAGAAAAAATAATGTTGAAGTTTTACTCACTGAGCCTGCTTTTATTAAAAACATTAAAATTGTGAAGGCGCCAAATGACACAAGAATAATCTGATGTGTCATTCCTAATAAAAATCCTGTTGTAAAATTTATATAAGGAGTTTCAAATGTTAATATTAAAATTAAATTAAAAGCACAGCCACCAAAAGCTTGAAATCCATTATTAACTGATAATGGAACATTACCACTTAATTTTTTTTGCCACAAAGTTCCTGTAGTAATTGCAGCAAGAGCTATAAAACAAGTTACAAGTCCATCCTTTGGGAACTCGTCTCCAAAATCTACTCCAAGCACTAGTAAAGAGCCAATAAAACCAAATATAATACCAACCCACTGTCTCCACCCTATTACTTCCTTATAAATTGGTCCTGATAATAAGTTAGTTAATATTGGCTGAAGAGTAACTATTAAAGCTACAACACTTGCTGGGACTCCTACATGAAACGCGTACCAACAACCACCAAGATATAATCCATGAAATAATACACCTGTAGTTATGCTTTCTAATATATATCTCACTTTTGTAAAAATTATCTCTTTTTTAAGTAATGCAAATAAGAAGAAACCTATAGTTACAATTCCAAATCTAAAGGCAAGTGCTGCAAAAGGTGATGCATTCTGAACTATAATATCACCCGAGATGAATGCAGATGACCATAGCAATATAAATAGTAAAGGAAATGTTTTAATCATTTATTGACGATTTTAAGTCACAAAATTTCTTAACTAAATTTTGACAAGCATTTTGCCAATATTTTTACCATTTAATAAATCAATAAATGACTTTGGAGCATTCTCTATTCCTTCGTAGATAGTTTCTTTAAATTTTATTTTACCATCCGCCAACCATTTTGACATTTCAGTTTCAAATGGCTCTCTTTCATTATCGTGATCAAAAATAAGAAATCCTTTAATTGTAAGTCTTTTAACTAAAACATAAGCCATATTTTTCAAACCAGATCCAGGATTTGTAGCATTCATCTGTGAAATTCTTCCACAAATCACAATACGACCATATGTTTTCATTTGAAAAATAGCGGACTCTAAAAAGTCTCCACCAACATTATCAAAATAGAGATCAAAACCATCAGGACAAATTTTCTTGAAATGTAATACAAGGTTTTCTACTTTCTTATAATTAAAAGCATGATCAACTTTTAATTCATTTTTTAACCAATCAACTTTTTCATCAGACCCTGTGCTTGCAATAACTTTACAACCAAGATTTTTTGCAATTTGGCAAACTGTAGATCCAACACTACCTCCAGCAGAGGAGACTAATATAGTTTGCCCAGATTTCAATTCTCCATGTTTGAAAAGTCCAATGTAAGCTGTATGCCCTGTCATTCCAAGTGGTCCCAAGTACGACTGTACAGGCATATCATTTGGTTTTAGTTTCTTTAGTTCATTAGAACTACAAACAAATTTATCTCTCATACCAAGACTGCTAAATACTAAATCTCCAACACTAAAATCTTTATCATTTGAGAGTTCTACTTTACCAATTGCATACCCTTCCATTTCTTCACCAATTTTAAATGGTGGTTTATAATTTTTTCTCTCAGTCATTCTTGCACGCATGTATGGATCAACTGATATCCATAAATTTGACACTAAAATATTTTTTTCATCATTAATTGAAATTTCTTTTGATTTTATTTCAAAATCTGTCTCTTTTGGTAAGCCGGTTGGAATATAATTTTTTAAAGATACGTATTTACTAACCACAGACATTTTAAGACCCCCAAATACTATTTAATATTGCTTCGCGTCTACATCCTTTTTTATATCTTAAGTAATTAAGAAAATTTATTTGGTAATAATCTTGATGAACAGCCTCTGCCATGTAAAATTTATCAAATTTTCTTACATAAGTTACTACTTTTTTTTTAAATTTTTTCTCTATTTCCTTAATACTATTTTCTATTAGGTTTTTTTGCTCATCATTTTGATAAAATGCCACTGATCTATAACTATATCCCTTGTCACAAAATTGTCCTACAGCATCAAATGGATCAATATTTACCCAGAATTCTTCTAAGAGTTTTTCATAGCTAACTACTTCTGGAATATATATGACTTCAATAACCTCAAAATGACCTGTGTTTCCATATGTAACTTCTTTATAAGTTGGATTTTCGGTAGTGCCACCTGAATAGCCAGAGATAACTTTTGAAACACCAAGAATATTTTCAAAAGACTCTTCCATACACCAAAAGCATCCTCCAGCAAAATACGCTTTTTCAAAATTTGGTGAATTTGCAAAACTCGTTGAAGAAATAAGAATGAAAATTATTGATAAAAATTTTTTCATTAAAGGTAGCTATCTAATAAATGATAGCTTACCTTTAATAATTTCTATTTAAAACTCTATTTTTTTTGATATTTTGCCGCTTCTTCTGAACCACCGGTAGCGCTTCCTTTACTATAAGAATGTGCACCCATTCCAGCTAATTGTCCATCTTTAACAATTAAGTATTGGTTACGTATTTCACTACCCTCAAAGAAACATTCCAAGATTTCTCTTACACCATCAGCATATCTAGCTTGAGCAGATAGTGATGTTCCAGAAGTATGAGGTGTCATTCCATGGTTTGGCATTGTTCTCCACACGTGATCGTTTGGAGCTGGTTGAGGAAACCATACGTCTCCCGCATATCCACTTAATTGTCCACTCTTCAAGGCTTTTGCTATTGCATCTCTATTACAAATTTTACCTCTTGCAGTATTTACAATGTATGCACCTTTTTTCATTTTACCTATCATTTCATCATCAAATAAGTTTTCTGTTTCAGGATGCAGAGGACAGTTGATTGTTACAACATCACATACTTTAACCATAGATTCCACAGTTTCATGAAAAGTAAGATTTAACTCCTTTTCAACTGATTCAGGTAATCTATGCCTGTCAAAATAGTGAAGATGAACATCAAAAGGTTTCATTTTTCTGAGTGCATCTAATCCAATTCTTCCAGCTGCTACAGTTCCAATATGCATTCCCTCAACATCGTAAGATCTTTGAACAGCATCTGCTATATTCCATCCACCTTCATTTACGATTCGATGTTGGTTGTGGTAATCTCGAACAAGTGAAACTATCATCATTACTATATGCTCAGCAACTGATCTTGAGTTACAGAAAGTAACTTCTACGACATCAATTTTGTGATCCATTGCTGCTTGTAAATCTACGTGATCTGAACCAATTCCAGCAGTTATTGCCATTTTCAAGTTTTTTGCTTTTTCAATCTTTTCTTTTGTTAAATAATAAGGAAAGAATGGTTGAGAAATAACTATATCTGCATCAACTATATGTTTATCAGCTTCACATCCTTCTCCATCTTTACTATTTGTTACAACTAACTCATGACCATTGCTCTCTAAAAATTTTCTTAATCCTAATTCACCAGATACACATCCTAATAATTCTCCTGGTGTGAAATCCCTACCTTTTGGACTAGGTAAAGTCATTCCATCAGGATATTTTTCTAATTTTGGAAGATCTGATAAAGGGTAAGCTTTAGGCATACCACCTTTAGGATCATCATATAACACGCAAAGTACTTTCATTTTTTCTCCTAATATTTATGTTTTAAAATCTCTCTATAGATATTTTCTGATTAAAGTGTAGCATAAAATAAGAACATCAATCAAACGAATAGTAGTTGATTAGGGGTATTTCTTTTTAGCAACGAATTTATTCAGAATAATTCCAAAGGCTATTATAATTAAACATCCAGTTAATATTGGGGAGAATAAATAGTCAAACGATACTGAGCCCAATATGACTATAATAGGATTTCCTCCAGCTGGAGGATGGGTTACATCTAGTAAAATCATTAATCCAACACCAATACCTACTGCTAAAGGTATCGATATATAAATTGGTAAGGGGATAAAATTATAAAATAGAATTCCAATTGCTGAAGTTACTAGATGACCAAATAATATATTTTTAGGTTTAGCAAATGGACTTTCTGGGTAACCATACAAAAGAACCATCGAGGACCCAAATGATGCAATTAAAAAAAGTCCAAAATTAGTTTTATAAGTTAATAAAGTTAGAACACCAATTGTTATAGTTGTAAAAATCAACGCTAAAAGGGATTTTAAAATTTTATCTTTATTCATTTATTGTATTACTTTTTTTAAAGCTTTTATTGGAAGCGTTAAACACTCTTTCCTTGCATAATTTTTTTTATCAAAGAGTTTTTTAAACTCTTTCCATTCACTTGGAAATGAAATATTTTCTTTATCATTAAACTTATCTAATAATCTTAAAAAATTTTTAATTTTATCTTTACTTTTTTTCTTAAAATTTTTTGTAGCTAAATTTGCAGATGCATTGCAATATATGCAAGATTGAGACTGATAAGAAAAATCTTTTATAACATTGTCTTTAATGATTAAAAAAATTTCAATCTCATCACCACAAATTTGACTTTTATATTTCATCGAATGAGTAAAGTTTTGAATATGTTTATTGTTTTTGGTATCAGAAGCTATTTTTAAAATATTAATATCCATTAATTTGAGTATTTATTTGATTGTTATTATACAAATTTATATTTATATTTTCATACTTCTTAAATAAAAAAATAGCACATGCTAAACTTAAAAAATCCTAAAGTAGCCATCCCAATTGTATTAATTGCTGGTATTTTTTGGTCATTTGGTCCATATGTCGTAAGGCACATCGATCAGCCAGAAACAGTTCCTTGGCAATATTTATTTACAAGAGGAATAGTTATATTTCTTTTGCTTAATATGTATTTGTTCCTTGAGGAAGGAAAAGAGTTTTATAAAAATTATTTTAAAGTGGGTATATCGGGTCTAATTGGAGGTATTGGTCTTGGTACCGCAATGATAACATTTATATGGTCAATTACTAATACGACAGCAGCTATCACTTTACTCTGCCTTGCGGCAATGCCATTTATAACAGCTTTATTAGGGTTTTTATTTTTAAAAGAAAAAATTTCATTAACAGTATGGATTGCGATTGTAGTTGCAGCAGCGGGTATATGTATAATGGCTTTAGACAATTCTGGTAAAAATTCATTTCTAGGGCTTGTGTTTGGACTTATTTCTGCATTAGGTTTCTCAATTTTTTCTGTTTCACTTAGATGGAGAAAAGAAACGCCAAAATTTACTACTGTAGCCTTTGCAGGATTGTTCTGTTTCATATTTTCTGCTGTAATGCTTATGTCAAACGGTGCTAATTTTTTATCTACTGGAAAAAATGAAGCCTTATTTGCTACTCATGGAACTTTAGTATGTATGGGTTTGATTTTGTATTCAATAGGATCAAAAAATATTCCAGCAGCTGATCTTACTTTACTCTCACTCACTGAGGTAATAGGCGGAATATTCTGGGTGTGGCTACCATGGATGGGAATTAATGAAGTCCCATCGACGAATACTATTATTGGTGGATTTTTTATCTTTATGTCAATTTTTTACTACAGCCTCATTATGCAGTCTAATAGAAGGTTTATAGGTTTAAATTAAAATGAATAATGAAAAAGTAATTGTTAATAGTTGGAATGAATGGGATCCGTTGAAACATGTAATAGTAGGTAAAGCAGATGGTACTTGTATTCCTGCCCCTGAGCCAGCATTAGATGCCAAAGTTCCAGAAGACAGTGATATGAGGGGAAAATTTGGTCCAAGAACTAAAGATACTGTAGATAAAGCAAATCAGCTTTTAGATAATTTTTCAAATATATTAAAAAAAAGAGGGATTAAAGTTGATAGACCAGACCCAATTGATTTTAATCAAAAAACATCTACACCTGATTGGCAAGCGGAGACGATGTTTGGATGCATGCCTCCTAGAGATGTTTTGCTAACTGTTGGAAATGAAATTTTAGAGGCTACCATGAGTTATCGTTGCCGATGGTTTGAATATCTATGTTACCGACCACTTTTAAAACAATATTATAATTCAGATCCGAATATGAGACACGAAGCTGCTCCTAAACCTAGGTTAACAGATGAGGATTACAGAGAAGACTACTTATCAGATAAAATAGGAATTCAAAAAAGGCTTGAATGGACAGAAAATAAATATTTTGTAACCACTGAAGAGGAGCCGCTATTTGATGCTGCTGACGTTTTAAGATTTGGTAAAGATTTAGTAGTACAACATGGTTTTACAACAAATTTAAAAGGAATTGATTGGTTAAAAAGACATTATAAAGATCACAGGGTTCATGCTGTTAATTTTCCAGGCGATCCTTATCCAATTCATATAGATGCAACTTTTACACCTATCAAGGAGGGTTTAATAATTAACAATCCTCAAAGAAGGCTACCTAAAGAGCAAAGAAAATTATTTGAAAATAACGGATGGGAAATTATTGATAGTGCTCAACCTGCACATAACGAACCTCCTCCTCTATGTTACTCTTCAACATGGCTATCAATGAATGTTTTAGTTTTAGATCCTAAAACTGTGTGTGTAGAAAAAAGTGAAGTATACCAAGCAGAACAATTAGATAAATTAGGAATGGAGGTTGTTCCTGTTGAGCTTAGAGACGCTTATGCATTTGGCGGTGGATTACATTGTTGTACAGCAGATGTTTATAGAGAAGGCGAATTAAAAGATTATTTCCCAAAGCAATAATTGTGACTGAGATAAAAACAAAAAGAGAAAGAGTAAAATTTGCTTCAGATAACGTTACAGGTGCATGTCCAGAAGTCTTAAATGCACTTCTTAAAGCTAATGAGGATGACAAAACTCCATATGGTAATGATGAGCTGTCAAAAAATTTACAAAATAAATTTTCAGAAATATTTGAAAAAGAAGTTGTAGTTTTTCCAACAGCCTCAGGAACAGCAGCTAATGCTTTGGCTTTATCAACGATGACCCCTTCTTTTGGAAATATCTATTGTCATAGACTTTCCCATATAAATGTAGATGAATGTGGAGCTCCCGAATTTTATACTGGAGGTGCAAAGTTAGTAAATTTAGATGGTATTAACGGAAAAATTATAGCAGAAGAATTAGATAGTAATATCTCTGGAAAAGGTGTGGTTCATCATACACAACCCTCATCAGTAAGTATTACTCAATTATGTGAAACAGGTGTTGCTTATAATTTAGACGAAATAAAAAAGATATCCGAAGTAACTCATAAACATGATCTTAATATTCATATGGATGGTGCAAGATTTGCTAATGCATTAGTTTCGTTAAACTGTACTCCTGCAGAAATGACATGGAAGTCTGGAATTGATGTGCTGTCATTTGGAGCAACTAAAAATGGATGTCTAGCAGCAGAAGCTATTATTTTTTTTAAACCAGAGTTAGTTGGAAATTTAGCTTTTTTAATGAAAAGAGCAGGCCATTTATTATCAAAGATGCGTTTTGTATCAGCTCAATTAGATGCTTATATTTCAAATGAAGTTTGGTTAAAAAATGCAAAACATGCAAATGCTATGGGGAAAAAATTAAGCCAAGGTTTACTGAAACACAAAAATATTGAATTAGCATATCCAACAGATGCAAATGAGGTTTTTGTTAAAATACCAAAAAATATAATTGATCAATTTAATTCAAATGGTTACAAAATTAACGATGATGAGTGGGAAGATAAAGCCGTTAGATTAGTTGCTGCCTGGAATACACATCCGGATGATGTAGATTCGTTTTTAAATATAATTAAATCTTAATTTAGCTGGGATTTTCTTTAAGGAAATTTATATAATTTACTATTTCATCGAATTTTTCATCCTCAATATCTTTGTAACTTGCATTGAATTTACTCTTTACACAGATTGCGACATGAGCGTAAGGATTTCTACCGTTAGGATGATTAGGATGATCTGGAAGTTGTCCCTCCAAATAATCGCCAGCTTCCTGAATAATTTTCCAGAGTTTACTTGCGTTTTCTGGCGTCATTAACCCTCAAAACTTGATTTATCTCTTTTGTATCTAGTTTGTATCTAGTTATCCTATAAAATCCTATAATAGTTATCCCTAAAAGTTTTTTCATTTATCTTTTCTTGATTTATTTTTATTTTTTATCTTTGCTACTTTAGTATTTTTTTTTTTATATGTTATGAAACCTTTCTTAAAGAGTGGATCGTTTTTATTTAATGGTTTTAGTGTTATTTTAGCCATTTTTAAAATTTTTCACAAATTCCAACTGTAAGATATATTTGGTTGTCAGGAAATATACCTGATCTAGCATAGCTAAAACTTTCTCTGTCTTTAATTGCATGTGTAGCTGGCATCGTTATTGAATGACCTATGTTATCAGAATAAAATGCAGCTCCTCTATAATACATTTCAAAACTTCCCATTTTTACTGTCTGATCCTCAAAATTAATTTGTAATTTAAATCTATCCTCTTTAAATTTTTTTGAAGTATATGGCTGTTGACTCTTTTTATTTGTGTATTCAAAACCAATTGTTTCATCATCAATACAATAATAAACCACTTCTTCAGCAAGAGATGTACTACTAAATATAAAACTAATAATTATAATTTTCAGAAAATGTTTCATTAATCTTTAAATAAATAAATAAAAGTTAAAATTATAAGCACTATGATAATCCAAATAGTAAAATTAGTTAATAATTGTTTTAATTTAGAATTAGACTGTAAAAAAGCAGGTAGAACCAACAATAGAACTCCTATCATATATACTACAGGTATTAGTTGATCCATGATCCAAGATTAACAGATCCTGAACCGTGAGTCTATTTGGTTTAAAAATGGCTATTTGATTTATCTCTTTTATTATAAGTTTGTTATCAAGTTTTTTAATTAAATTAATTTAATAAATTTTCCTTCCAAAAAGCTAAATACTCCGGCATAAAAGTTTTTCCATGGTTACCCCCTTCAGTAACACCTTTTCCAATACATTTTTCTTTTTTAAGACCCTTGAACATTGTTTTAAAAGCTTTTCTTGGATTTTTACGTGATAACTCATTAAATTCATCCAAACTTTTTATTTTTGTATTTTTTATAATTAAATCAATAAACTCTTTGTTAGGATTACCATTATCTTCTGTGTAAAAATGAGGACACTTCCAAAAATACTGTGTTCTTTTTTCAATTTCTGGCCCATAATTTCCGGTAAATGTATGATACCATCCCTCTCTTAAATCTATTTCAATATCAGCACCTTTGGCTTGCATTTTTTCCATTAGTTCTACACATGGACCTGGTAAAGTATAATCCTCAGCTAAACCATGTACATACCAAATTTTAGTTTCTTTAATTGGAGTTGGATTTCTAAACATTCCAGCAATTCCACATTCAGCAGATCTTGGTTGAGACGCAGCAAAATAAAGATCTTTGCTAATCAATATATCTCTCAATCTTTTTTCTGCAGCCATAATTGAAAGATTTCCTCCCCTTGAATAACCAGAGACACCTACTTTTTTAATATTTATTTTTGGATCCTTACTGAGATAATCCAGTGCCATAAACATATCTATGTAAGTAGACCATAAAGATGCTTTTGATTGATCTAAATAAGTATGTTTTGCACCTCTCGCTGAAAAATTATCTAAATACATTGTAGCTATACCCATGTCTAACAAAGGTTTTTGTTGGTCTCTCATAAACTCTAGCCAATCTGCAGTAAATTCATGTGCACCACCACTACTATGAACGATTAATAATAAAGGAAATGGACCTTCTCCCTCTGGATAAGTAATAAGAGCATCAACTATTATTGGACTCTCTTTATACCAGCCCTCCATAATGCCTTTATAATCAGAAGTTTGATATGAATTAATCTTAATTAATTCTCCATTACCAAGTTGTTTGGACAATTTTTTTAGCGGTGTTTTTTTTGGTTTAATTGTTTCTGCGTTAAGAACTGTATTTGAGATAAAAATTAATAATGTAATAACCAAAATTTTTTTCATAATATAATACTAACAAATCCTGAACCACGAGTCTATTTGCTTGAAATATTGCTATTTGATTTATCTCTTTTTCTACAAGTTTGGTATCAAGTTTTTTAGTTAAATTTAGGAGTCTTTAAGCGATTTATTTCAAGCTAGCTTTTTAATGTCTGCATAAGTACTGTAGTTTAATGTAGCTTAATGTGAATTAATGTGAACCTCTAATCCCGTAAATAATCGCCAGCTTTCTGAATAATTTTCCAAAGTTAACTTGCGTTTTCTTTGTTCACACCTTCACTTTTTTTGTTTCACATCAAAAGTTCTTGTTTGGGAACTAGTTATATTATTTTCTCAAGTTTCCAAGCTTCATCTTTAGCATTAAACTTTGCGTTCCAGTCTTTAGATCTTTGATCTTCAAATAAGGCATAAAATTTTTCTTCATCAGTGACATTTGCAATAAAAATCATTTTACCTTCGCGAATGTGTGCCCATTCAAATGATGACGTGCATTTTGCAAGATCATCTTTAAACATACTGTATAACTCATCTGCATCTTTTTTAGTTCCTTGATATGTTGTTGTTCCAACAAAGTTCATAGTTTTTCCTTTTTTAATTAATCAAGCCAATATAGGCTCAACAAATTCTCATTCAATAAAATTTTTCAACAAATTTATCTCACCTTGTTCTAGCTCTGGTTCTAGTTTAACCTTTAAAATCCGCCACGCCAATTATTTTTAGATTTCAAATCTTTCTCTTCTTGTTTTGAAGTAGGTCTAAATAAATAAAAACCTACAACAACAATAACGAATATACCTAAAATAATTTCAATCATACTTGATTAATCTCTAAAATTTATAAATTCAATTGGAAGTCCTATATCCATAGCTTCTATTGCGGATATTGCTTCTTGAAGGTCATCTCTTTTTTTTCCTTGTGCTCTTAATTCTTCTCCTTGAATTTTAATTTGAATTTTAAGTTTTAGTTTTTTTACATCAGTAATAATCTTCTTAGCATTTTCTTGACTAATGCCCTCTGCTAATTCACTGACTTGTCTGATAGTTCCACCAGTCGCACCTTCTGAATTTTTAACGATTATTACTCTTGGATCTACTTTTCTTCTTATAAGATGAACTTGTAATAATTCATTTACTTGTTTTAATTTTAATTCATCTGGCGCTATTGTAGTTATTATTTTATCTTTTCTTTCAATTGAAATATTAAGTCCCTTAAAATCATATCGGTTCGCAATTTCTCTTAAACAATTTGCAAGAGCATTGTCAAATTCTTGATAATTAATTTTACTTATTACATCAAATGAAGGCATTATTTTAATATTCTATACAATATTACATTTTTTTATGAGAACAACCTTCTTTAATCATTGTCATAATTTTTAAAATTTTAGTATATTTTAATTTTAAATGTCTAAAGGTAAAATTAAAATTCATATAAGAAATAATCACTGGAAAAAAGGTTCTTTGCCATGTGATTTAGAAGGCGAAAAAAATAGTAGTGTCCCTAAAGAATTATTTGAGAATTTTCTCAATAAATATTCTGATATAAAAGATAACATTTCATACATAGTTGATTGGGATGATGATAATTGGAAATCTTCAATGAAAGATGCAGATATTTTGCTTACATGGAATTTTCCAACAAATAATTTAAGCAAAATTGCACCAAATTTAAAATGGATACATATTGTGTCAGCAGGTGTTAATCATCTCTATCCATTTAATTGGCTTAAAAAAGATTTAGTTTTAACAAATAGTAGTGGAATACATTCAAAAAAAGCAGGTGAATTTGGATTAATGAGTGTTTTGATGCTTCAAAACCATATGACAAGAATAATTACTAATCAAAAAAAAAAAGAGTTTGTAACTTTATTAAGTAACCCAATTGATAGTAAAAAAGTTTTAGTGGTAGGCACTGGATCATTAGGTGGGTCAATGATAAAACATATTAGCTCATTAGGAGCAAAAGTTATTGGAGTTAATAGAAGGGGTAGAGCAGTTGAAGGTTGTTCAAAAGTTATAACATTTGATAGGATTGATGAAGTCTTACCTGAGGCTGATTTTCTTTATTTAGCTGTTCCAGAAACAAACGAAACAAAAGGATTAATAAATAAGAAAAGATTAGATGTTCTTAAAACTACGAGTGGAATTGTTAATATTGGTCGCCAATCTGTGATGGATTATGAGCATCTAAGAAAAAAATTAAAAAAAAATGAAATTGCTGGAGCTATTTTAGATGTTTTTTCAGAAGAGCCCATAAAAAGAAATTCTAAATTTTGGGATACACCAAATTTAGTAATTACACCTCATATATCTTCAGATAGTAAAGGAAATTATATAGAGATGGTTTTAGAAAAGTTTTTCAAGAATTTAAAACTATTTATTGAGAAAAAAGATTTGCATAATCAAGTTGATCCTAAATTAGGTTATTAATTATTTTGGTAACCAGGAACTGTACAAAGGGTTATCATTGGTAATTGGAAGTTTGATACTTTTGTTTTGTCTTGATGAACTGTAAACAGCTGTTACAAATTCTAAAGATTTTCTAGCATCCAATAAAGTTACTTCATCACTAACTTTTCCATCAAGTTTGTTGGCTATTTCATCAAACATTCCTGCGTACCATGATTTAGGTTTTTCGACTTTTGACAATACTTCTTCAATTTGACTTTTTGAAATAGGAGCTCTTGGTAAAAATACCCATTCATCGTCAGCTGGATTATAAGGTTTATCTGGAGATGCCCCCGACTCTACTGTCAGTCCATCAAAACAGAATTTTAGTCTACTAGTATCATTTGCTGCACCAAGGGTGATTGAGCTAGTTACCAATGTCCCATCTTCCATTTCAATTGATAAAGATGCACAGTCTTCGACTTCTATATCATTTACTCTTGTTGTTAATTTTGCAAATACATTTGAAACAGATCCTAATATCATACTCACTAAGTCATGAATATGTATTGAATGACTTAAAATTGCTCCTCCTTGTTCACCATCCCATGTACCTCTCCAAGGTTTTGAATAATAATCTTTTCCTCTGTTCCAATGAGTTTCTAATGAGGCGATTAAAGGTTTTCCAGCAAGTCCTGATTTTATTAGTGCTTTAAATTTAGAAAATCCTAATCCATACCTATATTGGAATACAGGAAAAATTATCTTGCCTGTTTTTTTGCTAATATTTTCTAGCTCATCAATTTCTTTAAGACTTGAAACCAGTGGTTTTTCACAAATTACATGTTTTCCTGCTTCTAGAGATTTTTTGCACGCAGAAAAGTGTAAATGAGGTGGGAGACAAATATCAATTATATCTATTTCCTTTACCTTTAATACATCATCAAAGTTCAAGGATATTTTAGTATCATTATTTGACGCCAATATTTTATTTATCGGGTCTCTTGTTAAACCACATAATGTATGAACACTAAATCGGTCTGATACTTTTTTAAAATCTTCAAAATGCTTAGCTCCTATATTAGTTCCTATTATTGCTACCTGATATTTTTTCATTTTTTTTCTGCTAATTCTTGAGCTTTAATTGCTAGTTCCATTGATAAGTCGGTAAGTTCTTGCGAACAAGCAGTATCAGTTCTATTTAAAACATCTTTAATTAAATTAGCAAAGTAGGGGAGTTTTACATCTGAACAGTCAATATGTTTAACTTCGTCATTATTTGCTAAATATAACTGATTTCCTTTTTCAGATTTTGCTAAATCTGTGTATTTTCTAATTTCAATAAAACCTTTATCACCGAGGATAAATAACCTTCCATCTCCCCAAGTGGGAAGCGCATCAGGAGTAAACCAATCTAAACGAACATATCCATGACCACCATTTCCAGTAAGATTAACTTCACCGAAATCTTGAAAACCAGCAAATTCTTTCCTAGTCGTATTTTCAACTAACGCATGATTTACTTTAGCTTCACTTGAATTTGTAAATACTAAAAATTGATGAATTTGATGTGAGCCTATATCTGTTATTATTCCACCATAACTATCACGATCATAAAACCAATCTGGTCTTTCATAATTACCTTGCCTATGGGGGCCAGTACCAATTGTTTGTTTTACTTTACCAATTTTACCTTCAGCGACTAGCTCTTCTGCTTTTGCAACAGCTGCTACATGAAATCTTTCTGAAAAATTAATTGACCAAATTTTTCCTGTCTCCTTAACTGTTTGTTTTAGATTATTAAGTTGTTCAAGTGTTGTACATCCTGGTTTATCAACCATAACATCTTTTCCAGCTTTCATTGCGGCAATAGATAGATTCGCTCTATCTTTGGGAATTGATGAAATTAAAATCATATCAATTGCAACGTCATTTAAAATATCACTTTTATTATCCACTCTTTTTATTTGAGGATATTTTTTGTTAAATTCATCTAATGTTAATGGAGAACCTTGTGTCCAAAAATAATTGCAACTACATCCCTCTTTTAGCATCTCATCAAGCATGTCGAAGATATGACCATGATCAATACCCAATACTCCAAGATTTATAGTTTTAGTCATAAACTATTTTAGCAGAATAAAAGTTTTAAATAAGATTTTAATTATTGGGAAGGGTTATTCTCTACAATAACTGTTTCTTCGGTTCCTACTGGTTTTATCGGGTCTTCGATAGGCTCTGTCGCTGGATTAAGTTCTAAGCCAATAGGTGTTATTGTTGTAGGAAGAGGTGTGAATTGAGAGTCGGGGTTTTCAACAACCTCTCTAACTTTCATCCTGTAAACTCCATATGCTCCTATTAAACAGTGAAATATAATTAGAAATATAAAATAACCATTCTCTCCTATAAAATCCATAAACATAGAACATAAAAAAGGTCCGCTAATTGCACCCATTCCAAAGGTGAATTGTAAACCTGCGCCTGCAGCGACAAATTTTTCTTTAGCTATAAAATCATTAGTGTGAGCAAAAATTAATGCAAACATAGGAAGACTAAAGAAAGCATAAAGGCCTGTAAAAATATAAAACCAAAACTTTGAGCTAGCTAAACCATCAGGTAAATGCATTGTTCCAACTGAAAAAATTGCACATAACGCAAAGAAAGCTGATGCAAAAGTAGAATATACTGTAACTGTTCTTCTGTCATAAATGTCTGATAGTTTACCAATAGGCCATTGGGAAATAGCTCCAGAAATAGCAATTAGAAAAGTTACAAAAGAAATTTCAAAAATACTAAAATTCATTGATGCTGCATAAACAGCAATTAAAGCAAACATTGCAGAGTGACAAATTCCACATAAAAGAGCACTTACCATTCCAAAAGGAGAGGCTTCATAAAGTTCTTTAATTTTCATTCCTATTATTTTTTTAAATTTTGGTGGTTTTTTCTTAGTTAATAATATTGGAACAAGTGACAGAGACATGAATAAAGAAACAAGTATAAATGGCTGAAAATTTTCTGGCTTACTGAAGTTTAAAAAAAACATTCCAATCGCCATAGATGTGTAAAGAACGATCATATAAATTGATAAAACACTTCCTCTATTTTTATTGCTTGCTCGGTCGTTTAACCAGCTTTCTGCAATTGTATATAAACATACCATTGAAAAACCTGAGGCAATTCTTAATACAAACCATGTAAATGGATTGATGATTATGGAGTGTACTAAAACAACGATAGAAGCAATTGAAGCAAAAGCAGCAAATACTCTTATATGACCAACTCTTGATACTAAAATTGGAACTGTTTTTGCTCCGATAAAATAGCCTACAAAATATCCTGACAACATAAAGCCTGTTGCTGTTAAGCTAAAACTTTCATGAACAGCTCTTACTCCAAGCAAAGAAACTTGAAATCCATGAGCTATCATAATTAGGCCCATGCCCGTGAATAATGCCCAGGAGTTTTTAAGTATCTTTTCCATAATTTCGCTATCTATGGATGATTTGATATTAAATCAAGAAATTAATTAATTATTTTTTCAGTCTCTCTTAGTTTTATAAATGAGTGGATACCTAAAGTGATTATGATCACGCCACCTCCAATGATCGTCTCAAAAGTTGGCTGCTCTTTAACAACTAACCAAACCCAAATTGGACCTATTATTGTTTCTAATAAGAAAAATAGATTTACTTCTTCTGCTGGTATAAATCTTGGCGCAATTGTTACTAAAACAAAAGGTAGGGCAACACAAATAATACACATTATTGGTATGTAAATTTGATCTGTTCCAATTAAATTAAAGTTTTCAACAAAAAAGAAAGCAAATACTGCAACTCCTAATTTGCCTATTACAGCAGAAGGCAAAAGATCTCTGTCTTTAGCATATCTAATAAGAACTGCATTCACGGCTAATCCTGCAGCTGTAACAAATCCCATTATATTCCCAAAAAGATTACCAACTTGTAGAGAGTCGTAAAAAATAAAAAAAGCCGACAAAAATGTGATGAAAATGGCGATCCAAGTCCCTTTACCAGGCATTTCTTTTAAGAATATGGCTCCAAGTATTGCTGAAAGCATAGGAGCTAGAGCAATCATTATTAACGTATTGGCCACGTTAGTATTTTGAATAGAGACAATGAAAGTGATGTTGCAAATAGAGAAGCTGATTGCGTAAAATATACCAACTGTACCAACTTTTAAAAAGGCATTAATAAAATTTTGCCTATAAAATAATAATAATCCAATTAAGACTATAAAGAAAGGTATGGCACCTCTATAAAAAAGCATTCCCCAGGTTTCGATGTTTGAAAGTCTGATAAGTAATGAATCAGGTGTAATGAACATTACAGCAACAAAGGCTAGGAGCGAACCTTTCTTCTGATCTGATAATTTATTCAAGCTCTTAAACCTTTCCAAAATATCTTAGCAAGATTGATTTTAGAAAGGTCATAGTATGTTTTTAATCCAGTAGGAGATGTCACATTAATATCTCCATTTAGTTTATGATCTATGAAGTCAATCCCAGCAAAATAAATATTATCATTCTTTAATTTTTTTCCAATAATTTTTGAAATTTTTAATTCTTGTTTTGTAAGTTTAGTAAGCTTAGGTATAGCACCCTTGCTCATATTACTCAAATATGAACCTTTTTTCGGAACTCTTGAAATTGCACCACACACTTTACCATTAATGATAAAAACTCTTTTATCTCCTTTAGAAATATTTTTTAAAAATTTTTGAAACATTGAATGGCCATTTTTATTTAAGAAATTTTTAATAAGTTTTTTATTAAACTTATTTTTAATGAGATGAATTTGGTTACCTCCATATCCATTAATAGGTTTCATAATCATACTTTTATTTTGTTTATAAAACTTCTTAACTTCTAAAATATTATTTGAAAATAAAGTATTAGGCATAAATTTGATAAAATGTTTTGAATACAATTTTTCTGATACATTTCTGATAGCAGTCGGATTGTTTATTACTTTTACTTTTTTTAAGCCATCTAAAATAAGAGTAGTTATTAAATATTCTGAATTAAATGGAGGATCCTGTCTAATTAAAATAAATTTAAGATTTTCAACATCGATTTTTTGTTTTTTATAAATTTTATAAAATTTTTTCCCCTCATAATTAAATTTTACAAATACTCCATTTGCATATGTTTTTTTTTTGATGATGGATAAGTCTGAAGGAGTATAATAAAATATTTTATATCCTAATTTCTGAGCTTCATGCGCTAAAAATACTGATGTATCAGAAGATATATTTATTTTATCTAATTTATCGCCTTGTACACCTATTATTTTATTTGTCATATAAATCTTCTAAATTTTTAAATTTAGAGAATTTATTTATAACATGACTGGCGACTGTTTCTTTATTATTGATAATCTTGTTTAGATGCTCTAAGTATTTAGTTTCGTTTGTACCGCTTTTTCCAATAAAATCTCTCTTTTCTAAGCCTTTCTCAGCAATTTTTAACAAGTTAGAGATCCAATAAATCATATCTTTACCCATTAAATTTGTATTAAGTCCTTTCATAGGTGCATCTTTATAGGCATTCAATAAATCTTTCTTTTCCCATTTTGAAATAAATTCTAATGCTCCATCTAAATTACCATATAAAAGTCCAGTAAAAAAAGCAGGACCAGCACAGATACAGTCCCAACCACAAGTATCCATAGATCTTAATTCTATATATTGTTTTAATCTATTCTCTGTAAATATAGTACTTAAATGTAATCCAAGATCGTCAACACTTGGTAAAGATTTATTTATTTCTTGAATTTTACCATTCATATAATCAGAAAATTTATAATTTTTACCTGGTAAATATTTATTACCACTTCTAATAAATAGTATTGGGTAGTCTATTACAAAATCAGCGTATTTTTCAAAATCAACATTTTCTAAAAAAATTTCTGGAAGACCTCCCCTTGATGTTTCTTGCCATACTTTTGATCGATATGATAAATATTTGCTATCTTTTTTCTCAACAATTGATGAGTTTGCAAAAAGTGCAATGCTTAACGGCACTAAGCTATTTGCTAATTTAAACTTTTTAATAAAATCATTTTCAGACGTATAGTCTAGATTTAATTGTGTCCCAGATGTTCTATACATCATATCCAAACTGAGTGGCCCACCTTTAGGCATATCCTTTGTCATTACTTCATATCTTTTTTTAGGATTGTTTGGGATTTCAGACAACTCAGATATTGGATCAAATCCAGCACTTACTATTTTTAAATCTAATTTTTCAGCAACTTGTTTAAGTTCAAATAAATAATTATTAGCTTCAGAACAAACTTCATGAATATTAGTTAATTGAGCACCTGCAAGCTCAATTTGATTGCCTGGTTCTAAAGTTATACTTTTACTATCTTTATTTAGCGCTATAACATTTTCACCTTCATAGGATGGTTTCCAACCAAATTCATATAAAATTTTGAAAACCTCTTTAATTGTAGAATAATTAATTCTTTTATTATTCTTCTTATAGAAAAGAAATTTTTCGTGCTCAACTCCTATTTTGGTATTTATAGGTTCCTTAATTCCTGATTTAAAATGATCTATTATAATACCTTTATCCATATTAATGATTTAATCATTCTTATTTAGATATTCAACAGCTTCTTTAATATTAGTTAATTTGTTAGAACAAGTTTGGTTTTTACATATAATAACGGTAGGTTTTGTATCATTATTTAATTGGTAAACAAATGTTGCAACTCCTAGATATTCTTTTTGTAAATAAACCTGCATTTCCCTAATAGACTGAGATGTTCCATGGAATGTGAATGATAAGCTATTATCACAAATATCAAGGGTTTTAATGAAGCTAAACATTTGAGAATAATAAGAGTTTATGACCTGATGAAATGATCTTTTAAGTACTTCATTTCTTTCAGACCATATTTTGTCATTTGTAATTGAATATAATTTATTTGAAATTAATAGATAAACACTATTTCCATTTGGAATATTACTATCATTTAAGTCTAGTGGACTTGCAAACAAATCATTATCTTTAATAATATTTTTCTGAAACAACTGAGTTTCTTTATTAAAGAATAATTCCCAAGTATCATTCATTATTTTTATTGATTTTTCCAAAGCTTTTGTATCAGCATTAACCTCATAAAGTGTTATCATCAGTAGAGCGTAATATACATAGTCCTCAAGAAAAGTTTCTATTTCTTTATTTTCATAACAATGAATAATTTTTTGATGCAATTTTTTATTTAGTATTTCAATTGTTTCTATTGTCTTATTTTTTAAATTTTTGTCATCTAAATTTACTGAAGTTTTGAGAAGAACTTGGAGCATATACGCATTTAAATCAGTTTGTGATTTATCATCAAAAAATGGTTTTATTCTTTTTCTTCTTACATCTAGTAATATATTTTTAATTCGATCTAGGTTATTTTTATTTTCATCAGGTATTAAATTTTTTTCCACTAAAATGTTATTACCTTCAAAGTTACCACTCTTAGTAATTTCATACATATTTTCTAAAAATTTAATATCATCCTTTAAAAGATTATTTAATTCTTCATATGACCAAACATAATATTTTCCTTCCACACCTTCGCTATCAGCATCATATGCTGAACCATATAATTCTTCTTTATTTTTAAATTCATTATTAAAATATTGAATTGTTTGTAAAAGTTTATTTTTAAAATAATCGTTTTTTGTATTTTGATAAAATTTAGTTAAGAGATCAATAAATTGGATATTGTCATAAAGCATTTTTTCAAAGTGAGGAATTATCCATTTTTCATCAACAGCATATCTTGAAATTCCTCCTTCCAGTTGATCATAAATACCTTTGGAACAAAGATTATTGAGCAAAATTTCAACAGGCTTAAAATAATTTTTATTCTTAGTCTTTAAAAAGAAGTAAAACATTGCATCAAATAAATAAAATTGGGGGAACTTCGGTGCTCCTTTGAAACTTCCGTTATTTTCATCTAAATAATTAATAATTTTTTCAACAAATGGCTCCAATGGCTGATTTAAAACTGCAGATCTTTGATTAATTTTTGAGAATATTTCTTTAACTTGTGGCGCTTGAGCTAAAATTTTTTCTCTATTTTCATTGTAAACGTTATGCACGTTGTTTAAGACTTTTTTAAAGTCGGGCCTTCCTTGAATTTCCTTTGGTGGAAAGTAAGTGCCACCAGTAAAAGGTACGCCATTTTCATCTAAAAACATTGATAATGGCCACCCACCTTGTGCCCCAGTTAAGATTGATAAGCTTTTTTGAAAGACGTAATCTAAATCAGGTCTTTCCTCTCTATCAACTTTAATATTTATAAACTTTTCGTTCATGATTTTAGCAGTTTCATCATTTTCAAAACTCTCATGAGCCATTACATGACACCAATGACAACTTGCATATCCAACGCTTAAAAATATAGGTTTTTTCTCTTTCTTTGCTTTATCCAATGTTGCTTTATTCCAGGGAAACCAATCAACTGGGTTATCTTTATGTTGTTGAAGATAAGGGCTTTTTTCGTTTTTTAAAATATTTGACAATTTAGTGATGGTAATAAGGTTTTCTTGAAAAAATATTCCTAACCATTGGTTCAAATTCTTTTAAAGTCATTGACTTATAATTTGGATCAAAAGAAGCCTGATCATAGTTTTCACAAAAATCTATTGTTGCTTGATAATGTTCTGCATCCTTAAATTTTTCTCTTGCGTTCTTATCCCCACCTAAGTGTTCTGCAGAATAGTAAGTTTGAAATAGACCATGGTGTAAAATAATCCAATAAGTTTTTTCTGAAACATAAGGTTTAATCACCGAAGCAGCATACTGTGAATGATTCATTGGAGCTAATTCATCTCCAAGATCGTGTAATAATGTGGCTACAACCATTTCTTCGTTTTCACCATTTTTATATGCTCTTGTTGCTGCTTGTAATGAATGTTCTAATCTTGTTATCTGATAGCCCTCAAGTGTAGTAGTTTGTGAGGCTAAATAATTTAAAATTCTATCTGCAGTTTTTCTTTCATACTGATTCTCTAACTTTTCTAAAAGTTGATAGTCATCTTTAGTACCATTCTTCATCTCTGTAAAACTTACTTTTTTCATTTTAATTATTTGATGCGGTACTTAATAAGGAAAGTTGAGTTACTTTATCTTCACCAAGCTCATCGATTATTTTCACTGGATATTCACCAGTAAAGTGATGATCTGTTAATTGTGGATAATTTTCATTTCTCTTTTCAAATCCCATTCCTAAATATAAACCATTTAAACTTAAGAATTTTAACGATTTTGCCTTTATGAATTCACATATTTCATTTGTAGATTTGTTGGCAGCTAAAAGCTCTTTTTTTGTTGGTGTATCAACACCATAAAAGTCAGGAAATTTTATTTCTGGGCTAGCTATTCTTACGTGCACTTCTTTTGCTCCAGAATCGTATAACATCTTCACAATTTTTGACGATGTAGTCCCTCTAACAAGTGAATCATCAACTAGAATTATTCTTTTATCTTTAATAACAGATATATTTGGATTTAATTTTAATTTTACTCCTAAACTTCTAATTTGTTGAGATGGTTCAATAAAAGTTCTACCAACATAATGATTTCTTATTAAACCTAAGTCAAATTTAAATCCTTTTTTTTCAGCGTAGCCTAATGCTGCTGCATTTCCTGAGTCTGGTACAGGCACAACTAAATCAGCATTTATATTGTCCTCATTAGCAAGTTGTGCTCCAAATTTTTTTCTATATTCGTAGGCTGTTTTTCCATTCAAAATACTATCTGGTCTTGAAAAGTAAATATATTCAAAAACACAAGGTCTTACTTTTTTTGGTGGAAATGGTTTAATGCTTTTCAGTTCATCATTTTCAATATAAACGATCTCACCATTTTCAACTTCTCTAACAAATTTAGCTCCTATTATATCAAAGGCACATGTCTCAGAGGCAAATACATATGAGTTTTTTAATTTGCCAATTACTAATGGTCTAATTCCGTAAGGATCTCGTACTCCTATAAGGGTATTTTGTGTAATCATCACAAGTGCATAGCCACCTTGAATTTGAAATATAGCATCAATAATTTTATCTATTGTTTTTACTCTTTTAGATTTAGCAATCAGTTTAACTATTGTTTCAGTGTCTGAGGTAGTATAAAAAATTGATCCATCTTGAACCATTTTATTTCTTAAAGTAATTGCATTTGTTAAATTGCCGTTATGCGCAACCCCAATACCTCCTGAGTTAGTATCAGCAAAAAATGGCTGAACATTTCTCAATGCTGTGCCCCCTGTAGTTGAATATCTATTATGTCCGATTGCAAATTTACCAGGCAAATTTTTTAAAACTTTTTCATCATTGAAGTTATCTCCCACAAGCCCAAATCTTTTTTCAGAGTGATATTTGAGTCCATCAAAAGAAACAATTCCGCAACCTTCCTGCCCTCTATGCTGAAGAGCATGAAGTCCTAAAGCCGTAAGCGTTGCTGCGTCTTCATTATTACTTATTCCAAAAACAGCACACTCCTCTTTCAATTTAGGATCATATATCTTGAACTTTTTCTTTAGTTTTCTCATAATCATTTTTATCTGGAAATTCTTTTATAAGATAGTTACTACCTTTTTCAACCCATGCATATGTAAAAGCGTCATCTAAATTAATTGGCCATTTTTTGTGGTTATAGACGATATTAATAGTTGTATAAATGCATAAAACAATAACGTAAGCCCTTACAAATCCAAAAAAGAAACCAAAGATTCTATCTAAATTCCCTAATCCAGAGTATGTGACTGCTCTATTAACTCCTTTATTTATTAATAAAATTATAAAAATAATTATTATAAATAATCCTAGACCAACTACTAGATCAAGCACATATTGACTATCAATTATATCTTCAAAGAATGGTTTTACTTTTGGAAATAGAAATAGAGTAACGACATAAGCTAAAAGCCATTTAGAGGCAGACAATATGCTTAGTAAAAAACCCTTTTTTGTGCATGTAATCAAGGATAGCAATGTGAAAACCAAATAAACAATATCAAAGGTATACAGATCAGTAAAAAAATCTTGTAGAACTTCCATTAATTATCTAATTTTAAAAGGTTTGATTACTAAAAGTAAAGATGGCAATAATGTTAAAACTGATATCATAGCTAATAGCATTGCTATACCAGTAAAGACTCCAAAATATATAGTTGGAATAAAATTAGATAAAACTAAAATAGAAAATCCAAATACAATGGTTATAGATGTATTTAGTATCGCTACTCCTACTGTTGAATGACAATATTTAAGTGTTCTATTATAATCTTTTATTTTAGTCAGTTCTTCCCTAAATCTATAAATATAATGTATGCTATTATCTACAGCTATACCAATCGTAATAGCAGCAATTGTGATTGTCATCATATCTAAGGGGATACCTACCAAACCAATTATTCCCAGAATAAAAAAGGCTGCAATAAAATTTGGTATTACTCCAATCAGTGAAATTTTAATATTTCTAAAAAGTATTAAAAACATAACAAATATTCCAATCATCACAAAACCAAGAGTTAAAATTTGAGATTTAAACAAACTTTGAAGTAGATTATTAAACAATATAAGTACACCTCCAAGTTTAAACTCATCTTTGCTGATACCTAATTTATTTTCTAAATCAAAATTAATTTGATTAATCAGATCATTTCTTCTTAATCCATCTAAAGAGTCTTTTATTCTTAAACTAATTCGAGCTTCAGAATTTTTTATAGATATATATGGGTCTACTATTTCCTTTTTAATATTATCTGGAATTTTAGTATAGAGAACCCCCATTTCCAAAGTTCCAAGTGCTTTATTATTATTTAATTTTGTTGCAACCTCAATTATTGATGAAAAGGACAAAACTTTACCAACAGCATCAATATCATCTAAATAATTGTGCACTCTAGTTATTTTATTAATTTTATCTTTAGTAAACCAATACTTATTGTCATTTTCATCCTCATCACCCCAATCATTCTCACTATCAGTTTCTTCATCCTCATCTTTTGGAAATTTTAAAATTACTTCTAGTGGAGTTGTACCACCCAGTTTTTCATCTATTAACTTCATGCCTTTATAAATCTCTGTATTTTTATCAAAGTAATTAATGAAACTATTTTCAACTTCTAGTTTTGAGATACCAAATATGCTCAAAAATATAATAATTCCAGTGACACTAAATATGTAATTTTTGTTTTTAACTGATAATATTCCCAGATAACTTGTTATCTTAGAGTCATTCTCTTTTGATAGTGCAATATTTGTGTTTTGCACAAAATTTAGCAATGTGGGAAGTAATGTGAACGTAATTACTAATGAGGTTAATAATCCAAAAGTCATCATCCATCCAAAATCAATAATTGGTTTTATTTCACTAAAGATTAATGACATAAAAGCACATATCGTTGTTAAGACAGTATAAAATATTGGCCAAATCATTTTTCTTGTAGTCATAATTAAAATTTCAAATTTTTTCTTTCCTGGAAACTGTTTGTTTAATTGTAAAAATCTAGTACTCATATGAATATTCATTGCCATTGTAAGAATTAACATTAAAGCAATAAAGTTTGATGAAATTACAGTAACTTTCCATCCAACTAGTCCTAGAAAACCAATCATAAATATAACAGAGAAGAAACAGCTACAAATTGGAATTATTATCCAAATCATTCTTCTGAATACATACCAAAGAGTTAATATGATAAAAAGTAATACTCCAATGCCAAAAGTAACAATATCATTTTTTATAAAAGTCATCATATCATTTGCAATCATTGGAATACCTCCAAGATAAATCTGATTATTTTGATTATGATTCTTTATTACTTCTCTAATTTCTAAAATATTTTGATTTCTCTCTTTTTTAACCTTATCTTTAAAAGCCTCTAATTCTTTCTTTGTTTTTATTTGTTTATCTATTTTATTTGGTTTTATATAAACAATGATACCACTTGTTTTGCCGTCTTCACTAATTACAAAGTTTTTAAATACAGGACTATTCAAGATTTCTCTAAATCCACGTTCTTTATCTACATTCTCACTTGTTAAAGTTTTAAAATTTTGAATACGTTCAATTAAACTATCATCTGTTACTTCTAATAGAGGAATATCTAAAAGTGTTACAACATTGTAAACCCAATCTAGTGATTTTAACTCATTTTTTAATTCAGAGAGGTTTCTAATTGACTCATCTGAATTCATTTTGCTTTTTGGAGAGTAGGTGAGAACTAGAAACTCTTTAGCACCATACTTTTCATTAATTTCATTCAAATATATTAGATCAGGATCATTTTCTAACAATAATGTTTCTGAGCTAGCGTCTAATCGAAAGTCTTTAGAAAAGTAAAAAGCTATAATTAAAACAAATAACAATATTGAAAAAATAAGTTTAGGTTTTTCAATAATATTTTTTTGATAAAAATTAGCTAACATTCAATATTAGCTCTTATAATTTATATTAATTATTTTGAATATCTTTAAATTTGGTAAACATTTCCTCAAATTCAAGCATTATAGTACCAGTTGGTCCATGCCTTTGTTTTAGTATAAGAAGTTCAGCTAAATGTGAAATTTCATTCATTTTTGCTTGCCATTCTGCGTGTTCAACTGTTGCAGGTCTTGGTTCTTTATTTTTTAAATAATAAGATTCTCTAAATACAAACATCACAACATCTGCATCTTGTTCTATTGATCCTGATTCTCTTAGATCTGAAAGTAGAGGTTTTTTGTCATCTCTTTGCTCAACTGCTCTAGATAATTGGGAAAGAGCTAATACAGGAACAGATAATTCTTTAGCTAAGGCTTTAAGTCCCTGTGTTATCTCAGAAATCTCCTGAACTCTCCCTTCCTTAAAATTCGATCCTTTCATTAATTGAATATAATCTATCACTATCATATCAAGACCATGAATTCTTTTAATTCTTCTAGATCTGTTGCTCAGTGCAGCAATAGATATAGCTGGTGTTTCGTCAATATACAAAGGCAGTTCTGCAATATTTTTTGAAGTTTCAATAAACTTATCAAATTGTTCGTCAGTTATTTTTCCTCTTCTAATATCATTAGATTTGATTCTTGATTGTTCAGCTAAAATTCTTGTAGACAATTGCTCTGAGGACATTTCCAATGAAAAAAAAGCAATACAAGATTTTTCTCCTTTATCTTGAATGTTTTTTGCGGCATGGAAAGCAATATTTGTTGCGAGAGCTGTTTTACCCATAGATGGTCTACCAGCAATTATTATTAAATCAGATTTATGCATACCACCTAGTCTGTCATCTAAATCTTTTAGTCCAGATGGCACACCTACAATTCCTTCTTCATTTTTATAGGCATTAGAAGCCATTTCAATAGTCTGTTTCATTGCTTCATCAAATTTAACGAGGGAAGAGCTGAAAGAGCCTCCTTCGGCTAAATCAAATAATGATTTTTCAAAACTTTCAATTATTTGTTTACCGTCGTTGTTCAAATCATTAAGTTTGGCTGTATCAATTATGTTATCAGAAATTTTAATAAGTTCTCTCTTTACATATAAATCATAAATCAATTTTGAGTATTCAATGCTTTGTCTGGAAGATGTTGAAAACTTTGTAATTTTGACGAGGTATTCAGGAATATTTAACTCATCTTTTTCGTTTTCAAAATAATTTTTTAAAGTAATTGGGTTTGCCAGCATTCCCTTAGAAATTAACTTATCTATAGCACTAAATATTTTTTGGTGCATTGGATCATAGAAATTCTCACTCTTAATTAGTAAACTAATTTCATCAAAGATATCATTAGCAAGCAATATAGACCCAATAACTGATTGTTCAGCCTCAATATTATTAGGAAGTTCTTCAATTTTATTTTTAACTAAATTAAATGGTTGAGACACTTGCTAAACTTATATCCTGTAAAAAATTATTCAATTTCTTAATTGTGTTGGGGAAAATTATGTATAATTACTTTGCTTCTTCTTGAGCAACGGCTTTAATTACAATCTGTGTTTGAACTTCTGGGTGTAAGTTAATTAATACGTCGAAATCACCGATTGATTTGATTTCTTTAGAAGGTTGAATTAATGATGGGTTTACTTTGACTTGTTCTTTTTCTTCCAAGATTTTAGAAATTTCTGTTGGTTTTATAGATCCATAGAGCTCTTTATTTTCTGTGCTCAGTTTCTTTATTTCATATTGCTTGTTTTTAATTTTTTCATTTATTACTTTCGCTTCTTTTTTTCTTTCTTCATCTTTTTTGCTTAGATCTTGCTTAATTTTTTCTACTTCTTTTATATTTTTAGTAGATGCAAAAAGAGCTTTTTTATTTGATATAAGATAATTCCTAGCAAAGCCTCTTTTAACATCAATTATTTCTCCGATTGACCCAACTTTTCTTACATTTTCTAATAGTATAACTTTCATTTTATAATAGTGCTAGATTTCTAGCTCTTTTAATTGATATAGATAATTCTCTTTGTTTTTTTAAACTTACCGAAGTTATTCTTGAAGGCAAGATTTTACCGTTTTCAGATACATATCTTTTCAATAATTTCAAATTTTTATAATCAACTATTGGAGCTCCTTTTCCAGAAAGAGGACATTTTTTTTTAAATTTATACTTTTGATTTTGGAATATACTTAATTTCGCAAAGTTGCTTTGTTTTGGTTTTTTTTTATTATTTCTCTTTTTCATGAATATTTATTTATTTGAAAATTCTTTTTCGTCGTTCTTTTTGAAATAATCTGAATCTAAATCAAACTTTTTAACCTTAATTGTTAAATGTCTTAGCAAATTTTTATCAATTCTTTCATTTTTCTCCAGCTCAGAAACAATTTTTCCATTTCCTTTGATTTTAAAGTGAATATAGTTTCCTTTTTTATTTTTCTTAATTATGTATGAAAGATTCATTAGACCCCAATTTTCAAGTTTTACTATGTCTCCTTTATTTTTCTCAATAATTTTGGAATACTTCTCCTCGATTTGTTTAAGTTGAGAAGGGCTAATGTCTTGTCTTGTTATTATTGTATGTTCGTATAAGTTCATAATAATTCTTTTAAAAAAGAGAGGATATACTATTATAATTTTTTAATTACAATACAAAAAATAAGGTTTTTACTTATATTTTCTATGTTTTCCGTTTTATTTCCTGGACAAGGTTCTCAATCAGTGGGAATGGCTAAAGATTTATACGACAATTTTCAATACATAAAAGACCTTTTCAATGAAGCTGACGACACGCTTAACATGTCAATTAGTAGATTGATTTTTGAAGGACCAAAAGAAGAATTAAATGAAACTGAGAATACTCAACCTGCTATCTTTCTAGTTAGCTATGCGATTTTTAAAGCAATTAAAAATGAGACTTCATTTAACATTAGTAAGGCAAGTTTTTTTGCGGGACACTCTTTAGGGGAATATTCAGCCTTAGCTTGCTCTAATGTAATAAACTTTAAGGATACAATTAAACTTTTAAAAATAAGAGGTAATGCAATGCAAAATGCTGTACCAAAAAATGAAGGAGGCATGGTTGCTGTATTAGGCGAAGATATAAATGATATTAAGAAAATTATAGAAAATAATAGAAATAAATTTCATTGTTTTTTAGCTAACGATAATACAAATGGCCAAGTTGTAATAAGTGGAAAAAAGGATGATCTAAATGGTTTCATGGCTGAATTAAAAAAATTGAAAATAAAAAATATCATGTTACCTGTTTCAGCCCCTTTTCATTGTATGTTGATGAGTCCAGCTACTCAAATTATGAACAATAAGCTTAAAGAAATTAAATTTTTAGAACCAAATAATAAGATTGTTTCAAACGTCACAGCTCAACCATCTGAGAACCCAGAAAATATTAAAAATCTTTTAATTGAACAAATAGAAAAGCCAGTTAGATGGCGAGAAAGTATTATAAACATGATAAACCATGGTAATAAAAAATTTATTGAAATTGGCCCTGGAAAAGTTCTATCAGGGCTTGCAAAAAGAATTGATAGAAATATTGAATTATTTCAAGTAAACAATATTGAAGATCTAAACAACCTAGATAATTTATGATTGATTTAAAAAATTTAAATATAATTTTAACTGGTGCCACAGGTGTTATTGGAAATTCTATTCTAGACAAACTTATTTCTGCAGGATCAACAGTTATAGCGACAGGCACAAATGAAAAAAAATTGAAATTAATTCAAGAGAAATACAAAAATTTAAATGTGATGAAGTTTGATTTATCTGATCATAAAAATATTGATAAATTTGTTGAGGATTGTAGTTCAATTTTATCAAATAAAATCGATGTTTTAATAAATAACGCAGGAATTACTCATGATAATTTATCAATAAAAATGAGAGAAGATGAGTGGAAAAGAGTTATTGATATTAATTTAACTTCAACATTTTTGATAAGTAAAAATGTAATTAGAAAAATGATAAGATCTAAAACTGGAAAAATAATAAATATCACCTCAGTTGTTGGTCATTCGGGAAATATTGGCCAAGCAAATTATGCTGCTTCAAAGGCAGGTATTATAGCAATGTCTAAAAGTTTAGCTTTAGAATATGGTAAAAAAAATATAACAATTAATTCTGTATCTCCAGGCTTCATATTGTCAGAAATGACAAATAAAATAAGCGAAGACCATACAGAATTGTTAAAATCAAGGATATCGCTTAATAAATTTGGCAAACCAGAGGATGTGGCAAATACAGTTATTTTTTTAAGTTCTAATCTTGCAGATTATATAACTGGAGAAACTATACATGTTAATGGAGGAATGTATTTTAGTTGACAAAGTTTATAAAATATTTATTAACAAATTAACTAAAGGAACAAAATGTCAGATGATATTTCAAGTAAGGTAAAAAAAATAGTAGCCGATCACCTAGGTATAGATGAGGCAAAAGTTAATGAGGAATCAAGTTTCATAGATGACCTTGGTGCAGATAGTTTAGATACAGTCGAGTTAGTAATGGCTTTCGAGGAAGAGTTTGGATCTGAAATATCTGATAGTGATGCTGAAAAAATTTTAACTGTTGGGGATGCAGTAAAATTTATTGAGAACAAAGCTAACTAATTTTTTACATAAATGGCCGAGAGAAAAGCTGGGATAATCGTTATATTATCATCTCCTTCAGGCGCAGGCAAAACGACGTTAGTAAAGAAAATTTCCTCTAGAAATAATTTCAAGATATCTATTTCACATACTACTAGAAAACCAAGAATTAATGAAAAAGATGGGAAACATTATTTTTTTGTTAAAGATAAAGAATTTAAAAAACTCATAAAACAAAAAAAATTTTTAGAATATGCAAAAGTTTTTAAAAATTATTATGGCTCCCTTAAAGAAAATGTTGTGGAGAAACTTGAAAAAAGTGAAAATGTAATTTTTGATATAGATTGGCAGGGAACTCAGCAGATTAAAAATATTAAATTAAAATATAAAATAATAACTATTTTTATTCTTCCACCATCTAAAGAAGAACTATTTAAAAGATTATTAAAAAGAGATAAAAAAGATCAAAGAATTGCAAGTGAGCGAATGAAACAATTTAAGACAGACATCACTCATTGGAAAGATTATGATTATACAGTAATCAATGATAAAATTGAAAAATGTTATAAACAAATAATGAGTTTTATAGCAAACCAAACAACAAATAAAAAAAAATCAAAATATAATAAGCAACGTATAAAAAATCATTTAAAAAAATTGTTAAATTAAAGTCTCATATATTTCACAAATTTTGTAATAGGTAATATTATTTAGATTTTGAGGTCTTAGAGTAAGGTCTAAATTTAAATTATTTGAAATTTCTTCGTAGTTTTTAAATAAAAATTTAAAAGGTTTTTTAATCATTTTACGTCTTTGGCTAAAAAAAATATTAGTCACATGTTCTAGGTTTTTTGTATCTTTTAAATTATAATAATTTTTTTTAGGAGTAAAAACCAACAATGTACTCTTTACCTTTGGAACTGGTTTAAAACTCCTAGGTTCTATGTCGATAATCTTATTGATGTTCATTTTCCAGTTAGATAATATTGATAGTCTTCCATAATTTTTAGTATTAGTTTCTGCTATTATTCTATCTGCAACTTCTTTTTGGAACATGAGTATGAATTTTTTGCAGAAACTATCTAAATTTTTAATTCTTATCCACTTAGCTAATATTTGTGTTGAAATATTATATGGAAGATTTCCAAATATAATTAGTTTATCTTTAGAATATTTTTCGTATTCAAATTTCATCATATCTGCATTAAATAAATTTATTTTGTCTCCAAACTTTTTGTTTAAATACATTGCTAATCTTTGATCTTTTTCTATTACAAAAAGTTTTTTTGGTGATTTTTCTAATATTTTTTCTGTGAGATTACCAGTGCCTGCACCAACTTCTAAAATTAAATCATTGTGATCAATTTTTCCAAGGTCAGCAATAATTTTTAATATTTTATTATCATTGAGAAAATTTTGTCCCAAACTTTTCTTTGCAATAAAAGTCATTTAATTTTGTTGATGAAATCTAAAGCATAAAAAATTGACGAGGGATCAGATTTATTCTTTCCAATCATTTCAATGTTTGGACCATGATCAGGTGTTATTTTGATAAAAGGTAAACCAATTGTTATATTAATTGCATTAAATTTAAATAAAGTTTTTACTGGCGTCAGTACTTGATCATGATACATGCCAATTACTACATCAAACTTTCTAATATTTTTATCTAAAAAAAAAGTATCAGCAGCTATTGGACCATAAATATTAATTTTATTCTTTAATAAATATTTTACAGCTGGAATGATTTGTTTTTTCTCTTCACTAATTTTGTCTACACTTTCACAATGTGGATTTAAACCTAAAACAGCAATTTTTGGTTTTTTTCCTATTTTTAATTTATAAAAATCATTTATCTTTGTAACATTATTTATAATTCTTGATTTTTTGACAAAATTTGAAACTCTATTTATTGGTATGTGAGTAGTTAAAGGTGAGACAGCAAGTTTCTTATTGTAAATTAACATTACAGGATTTTTAGAATTTGTTTTTTTTGCAACATATTCTGTTATTCCAAGAAATTTTTTTTTTAAAAAGTTCTCTTTAGATATTGGTCCGTTTATCAATACCATCTTTTTATTTTTCTTAATAATTTTTAAAGCTAGCTTAAAACAATCATCTATGTATTTATTTGATTTATTTGAAATATTTGTAAATGCTTCATTAAATTTATAATTAACATTTATTATATTAATTTTTTTTCTTAAAGCGTGATTTACATCTAAGATTTTATTTAATTTATTTTTATATTTAAGAAACTTTATTTGTTCATTTAATAAATCAAAACTTCCAATTAAAATTATCTTACTATTTATATTTTTAAAATTTTTTGAATTAAAATATTTCAATAAAATTTCAGAAAATGTTGAATTTGGCTCTCCTAATATAATTAAAATTTTTTTAATATTCATTTATTTCAATATTTTTTTTTAATTTTTTATAAAAAATTGTTGAAAAAATACTTAATTGACTGTTCATTTCTTTATTAATGAGTTTATCCAACTCATTATCAATATTAATATTTTGTTTTATTTGTTTTTTATTATTTACTTTTATTAAAATATATCCATTCTGAATTTCTATAGGTTCAGTAATTTGGTTTACCCCTAATTTTCTAATTTTTTCATTAATTTTTTTTGAGATTTGAATTTCATTAATCCATCCAATCAAGCCACCATTTTTTGATGAACTTGAAATACTATAAATGGTAGCAGTATTTTCAAATCCTACTTCCTTTATACTTTTATTAATTTCTAATAATTTTTTATCAAAAGATACGCTGAAGTCTTTTGATAAAACTATTTCTGACAAGTTATATGAAAATTTTTTTTTGTTATTATTAAATTTTATTATTATATTTTCTTTTAATTCTTCTTTATTGATAACTACATTATCTTTATATTTATCATAAATTAACTTATTCCATAAAGTTTCAATTAGTAATTTTTCTTTAACTATAAAATAATTTAAGTCTTTATCTTTCAAAATTTTTTTAAAGTCTTCCACACTGCTTATATTTCTCTTCTTAATTAACTGTTTTTCTATTTTGTTTACTAACTGATTATTATTATTAAAATCAAAAATTTTCTTTAATTCTATTTTTTTTACAATTTCAGCTATCAAAGAGTTTTTAGCTAAATCTTCTATCTTAGATTTTTCTAATTCTATTAATTTTGGATTTAAGAATAAAAGATATTTTTTTTCATTTTCAACATCTAAATTAGTAATTATTTCATTATTTATTTTAACCTTTATTTTTATTGAATCTCCAAATGAAAACTGAACAAATGTTAAAATAAAAATGAAAAAAATTATTATTTTAATTTTACTCATTAATTGTCAAAAATAGTATTTGCTGATCCCCTGATATCTGCAAAAGGTATAAATCGTATTAAAAAAAATAAACTTTCGTCTGGAACCAAGCTACCATCTCTAAAAAACTTTTTTTCGTATTCAAATGAAGCTGATAAGCAATCTGTATTATATTTGTAAGCAAGTTTATAGAACTGTGTAAAATCATCTTTTAGATCTTTTGTAGTACCAAATTTAAGTGAGTGTTCTTTATTTAATTCTATTTGAGTACTATTTTTTAGTATTTCTGAATTTCCAAGTTCGTGATTTTCGGTAATATAATCAAAAGTTGTAACTACCTTGTTACTACCAAATCTAGCACTAATTGCATCATAATTCGAAAAATCTAAATCTCTATCATAGGAAAAATTATAATTTAGCCGTAATTTATCCTCAAATTTATAGAATATATCTCCAACAATATCAGATCTTGTTTGACTAAGTTTTGACTTGTTTGGCAAAGCTTCATTTTTTTTATCTTTAAATATATTTCCTATATTTAAGCCAAACACTTTTTCATTGCTAAAATTTTGTTTTTCGAATTCTAAACCAAGTGTTATAGATTTACCTTTCTCAACCATATCACTTCTACCTATCCTATTTGGTGAAAAAATACTGCTATAATCCATTTTTGATCCTGTAGATGAGATATTTTTACCGTTAGTTGGGCTAAATCTTAGCTGAGCAACTGGTTTTAAAAAATTATTTCCTTCCGAAAGTTTTTTTCTTAATGGAAACTCTGTTTTAAGTAAAAATGTTCCAAAAATTTCATGATCATTTTTACCTTCATATACAGATGAGTTTTTTGAATAAGTATTAAAATTTTTTAATAAAAAACTATAATCAGTAACAAGTCCATTTGATGAGAAAAAATCATAGGATTCAAAATTAAAGTCATTATTAATCTTAGTTTCGTGAATATTAGTATTATAAACTTTTTGAAAACCTGATGACAAGAACTTGAATTGACCTTTATAATTTTCATCTAAATCAATATTTTTTTTAAAATTGAAATCTGGAAATATATACTGATACTTATCGCTGTCTGCTTTTGACAAATCTTCATAAATTCTTAAAGCACTGGTAATATTTGTATTCTCGTCAAATTCTTTGTTAATTCTGAAATGAGAAGTTAATAAACTATCACTATCTATAATTGGTGTATAACTTTTTATATCATGTATTTTTAAATAATTATCATTAGTGACATTTTGGACTTTAAGTTCATAATTTGTCTTATCATCAAACTTACCATTTAAATCTGCAAAAAAATGTGAACTTGTATTATTATTATTTCTATTTAGACTGAAATCTGTTTTTAGATCTGAACTTTTAAAAGCCTCCCTATATTCAGCATGAATAATTAAATCGTTGTCCGCATAAATTCTTGGCTTAAATGTAAGATCTTTTGAATTTGACAGACTGTAAAAGTAAGGAATTGTTATTGATGATCCTAAATTATCTGACCCTTTATAAAAAGGATTCAGAAATCCAGATTTTCTTTTAACTGAAGGGTCTGGATGATTAAAATATGGCATATAAAAAACCTTTTTATCAAAAACTTTAAGCCAAGACTTTTCATACTCAAATAACTTTTTAACCTTATTGTGTGTAAATAATTTACTTTGCAACTCCCAACCTCTACAATTTTTATTTTCTTTACTACATGTGCTAAAAGCAGTTTTGTAAATCTTGGTACTGTCATTATCAGAGATTACACTTTTCCCTTTTAATATTGGGTCATTTTCACTATTACCAAAAAACGAGTCTTCAAACTCTACTAGTACTTCTTTACCAAGAATTTCATTGCTATTTAATCTAATTTTACTCTCTTTAAAGAAGTATTTGTTAAGATTTTTATCTGTTACAACAACCTCTTTAGAAAAAATAATTTCAGGGACCAGTTCAAAAACTAAACCTCTTCTAAATAAAAAACTATTTAAATTTTTATCGTTAACACTTGTATATTTATTACTTGATATTTTATTCAAATTCCTATCATAGAGAACATCAATTGAATTTATCTCATAATCATTTTCACTTTTAATAAATGTTTCGTTTTTTGAGAATATTGTGTTGTCTACCTCATTATAAATTATTTTGTTGCTTTCAATATACATATTATTTTCATTATCAAAGTATTTGACATCATCTATAACTATTAGTTCAGAATTTATTTTGTCATAAATAAATTTATCACCTTCTATAATTAAATTACTCGAGGGTATTTTTGCCTGTCCTTTTGTTGCAAAAATCATATTTCCATTTTCTTCAATTTTTATATTATTTGAGTCGAAGAGAATAGTTTCTGCTTTCAAGTTTGAGCTTAAAAATATCAGAACAAATGTTATAAAATTTATAAAAAGTTTATTTTTCATTGAGCTTAGTTAGTCCTAAAGAGCATATTAAAAAAATTAATATTTGAGGTAACCATACCGAAGCTTCTACCGGCAATGTTTCATTTTTTCCAAATATAATTGAAAAATAATTGACATAGTAAAAAATAACTGAAACTAACACCCCTATTACGATTAAGAAGAATTTTGATTTTACAAAATTTAGTTTAAACATTAGCAAAGCACCTATTATTGTAGTAAGTGTAAGGTAAAAGGGTATACTATATATTTTGTTAATTTGAAGCTTAACCTCAGTTGCAGAATATCCAATAGCCTCATAGTTTTTTTTTAGTTTATTAAGTTGCAAAATATTTAATGAATCTAAATTTGAGAATAAATTAGATATTATTTTTCCATTAAAATTGGACATATAATTATAATTTTCTAAGGTTTCACTTTTTTTGTCTTTTGAGTAAATCTTTACATTAGTAAGTACCCAGTTTTTTCGTATTATATTTGCTTTGTCTGAGATAATAGTATTTGTTAATTTATAATTCTTATCTAGCTCGATTATTTCAACATTTTCTAAATTGTTTAATTTATAAGTTTTAGCGTTTATTATAAAAATTTTCGTACCACTTTTATTTTTTTCCTTAATCCACAAACCATCCTCATTTACAACTGCTAAATGATCTCCATCATTTGAGTATTTATATTTCATACTCAAGTATAAACTTTTTAAATTTGCAGAAAATGAATAGTAAACAAAAATCAGCAATACTCCAACGAACAAAGAAACTATCGAAATTATAAAAGTAATTTTGAAATTATTTACACCATTACTTCGAAGTAACTCAATTTCTTCATTTTCATAAAGATTAATAAAAAAGAACATGACACCTAATAAAAATATAAAAGGGAGAATTTCAAATATAATCGAGGGTACGTTCAATATAGTTAAAATTATTGGATAATATAGCTCATTCTCTTTATCCTCAAAATATTTAATTTCTTCAAAAATGTTTAAAAAAAAACTTAAGAAAACAAATACTATAAGAATTATTAAAATATTTTTTAAGAAAAGTTTCGTCAAATAATTTTCATAACGTTTTAATATCATAGATAATTTAATTTAAATTTAGTAAAAATAAGTAATAAAATATAATATAAAATTACTAATATTATTGGTAAAAATAATATTAAATATAAAATATTCATAGAATTTAAAAAAAATTTTAAACTAAGCTGTGATAAAATAATTACAGAAATTCCTATTAAAAAAAGATTTAGTTTATGAAACTTCATAAAATATTTTGATCTCGGCTCAATAACTAAACTTGAAGCTATAAGAGAAATTATAAGGGTATAAAATGGAAGCACAGATCTTTTATATAATTCCTCGCTCAAGGACTTAACTGTTCTGCCATTACATGTTTCACTATCTGGTTTATTTATTCTTTCATCTTTATTGAATTTTTTATTTTGAAAAATTTCTTTAAGACATAAAAACATTTGTATTGAATCTAATTCTTGAACTTTAGTACGTGTAATTGTTTTTGTTGAAAATTCTGATAAATCATAGTCAGTTTCAGAAAAGTTTAAAGTGAAAGCGTTATCTTTATTGATATTTGTTATTCCACCATTGAATAATCTTAAAATATATTTATTGTCTTTTTTTATAATTCTACCATTTTCAGCAACAATGATCTTTGATTTATTTGAGTCAATATTTTCATTAATATAAACTTTATTAAGTTTTCCATCTTTTTTATATTCTTCTACAAAAATTGTAAGATTTTTCATAACATTTATAAATTTTTTTTCTGAGATTAATTTAGGTAAAAAATCTATATTAGACTCTTTTATATAAAGTCTTCCTAAGTTTTGGGATTTTGGAACAATAAATAAATTTAAAGTTAACTGTATAATTAAAAATAGTAATGAAAACATTAATATAAAATTTATAAACTTGATTTTTTGAATTCCATTATTCCAGAATACAAGTAATTCATTGGAGTTATTGTATTTATTAATCACATAAAAAATTGATATAAAAAATACAAAAACTATAATTTTACTAAATATCTTTGGTAAATTTAGTGAAACATAGTAAAAATAAATTTTTAAACTATGCCCATCATCAGACACCAGGTCTAAAAGGTTGACAGCCTGAATTATCCATACGATAAAAGTAATACTAAAAGACGCTATTAAAAAGAAATTAAGAATATCGAGAGAAAATTTACGAAATATTAATTTATTCATTGAAATTTATGTTTTTATAAATATACAACATTATCTGATAAATATTTCAAAAAAATAATGCTAAATTTAAATTTTGTTAACAAAGTCCCAAAAATCGCAAAGGATAATGAGATTATTCTTCTAACTCAAAAAGTTAAAAAAAGTAAAGAGATTAAAGAATTAACAAAATCAGTCTTTTCAAATAAACTTTTCTTAGAACAAAATTTCCTTATGAAAGATTATAATAACAAAAGTTACATTTTAGTAAATTGCACGAAGTCAAAAGTTTCATTAGATTTTGAAAAACTTGGTTCGAAACTATTTGTTTTTTTAAAGGAAAATAAAAAAGAGCATTCATTTATAAACGTAGAAAATAATTTTTTCACTAATGCACAATTAGAAAAGTTTCTTCATGGAGCACAGCTTAAGTCTTATAATTTTAATCTTTATAAAACAGATAAGAAAAAAAAAGATAATATAAATTTAAGCGTTGTTGGCAGTAATATTAAACAAAAAAATATATTAAGAAATAAATTAAATGCTCTTTTGGAAGGAGTTTTTCTTACTAGAGATTTAGTATCTGAACCTGGAAATATTTTGCACCCAGATGAATACGCAAAGAGAATCATTAAATTAAGAAAGTTTGGATTGAAAGTTACAATTTATGACCAAAAGAGATTAAAAAAATTAGGTTTTAACGCATTGCTCGGTGTCGGACAAGGAAGTATCAGAGGTTCTTATATGGCAACTATTGAGTGGAATGGAAATAAAAATAAATCAAAACCTTTAGCCTTCGTTGGTAAAGGTGTTTGTTTTGATACTGGTGGGATTTCACTCAAACCTGCAAAATTTATGGAAGATATGACATATGATATGGCGGGTTCAGCAACAGTAGTAGGTCTTATGAAAACTTTAGCTTTAAGAAAATCTAAAATTAATGCAGTTGGGGTTGTTGGATTAGTTGAAAATATGCCTGGAGCAAATGCACAAAGACCTGGAGATATAGTAAAATCTTACAGCGGACAAACAATCGAAGTTTTAAATACAGATGCTGAGGGAAGACTAGTTTTAGCAGATGCACTTACATATACTGAGGAGAAATTTAAGCCAAGTCTAATTATTGACTTAGCGACATTAACTGGAGCAATAATTGTAGCGCTTGGATCTGAATACGCTGGTCTATGGTCAAATAATAAAAAATTGTCGAAACAACTTTTTGATGCTGGTGAAAAAGTTGAGGAAAAGGTGTGGGAAATGCCTCTTCACGAAAATTATAATAAGTTAATGAATTCAAATAATGCTGACATGCAAAATATCAATTATGTTGGAGGAGCTGGGTCTACAACCGCAGCACAATTTTTACAAAGATTTATAATTAATAAAACACCCTGGGCACATTTAGATATTGCTGGAATGGCTTTTTCTAAATATGCTGGAGCACTGAATTCTGGAGGTGCGACTGGATATGGAGTTAGGTTACTAAATAAATTTATAGAGGAGAATTATGAGTAATATTGAACAAACTTTATCAATAATTAAGCCAGATGCTGTTGAAAGAAATTTGCAAGATCAGATTAAAAATGAATTTAGAAATAATGGATTTGAAATTTTAAAGGAAAAAAAAATTCATATTTCTAAAGAAGAAGCTGAAAAGTTTTATAAAGTTCATGAGTCTAAACCATTTTATAATGATTTATGTGCTTACTTATCTTCTGGACCAATTGTTGTAATGAGTCTTCAAAAAGATAACGCAGTTTTAGAAAATAGAAAATTAATGGGAGCGACTAACCCTAAAGATGCAGAAGAAGGAACAATTCGAAAAAAATATGGTATCTCAATTGATAAAAATTCTGTTCATGGATCAGATAGTGTTGAAAACGCAAATAAAGAGTTAGATTTTTTTTTTAAAGATTAGTTAAAAACTTATCAACAGCTTTTGGATAAATCTCATGTTCAATTTTAAGTACTTTCTTTTCCAAACTTCTTACATCATCTGATTTAAGGATTTTTACCTTCTTTTGTAGAATAACTTTACCTGAATCTAATTTTTCTGTTACTTTATGAATTGATGCTCCTGCAAATCGATCCTTATTTTTAATTGCTCTCTCATGTGTATTTAATCCTTTATACTTAGGCAAAAGCGATGGATGAATATTTAATATTGGCTTAGAAAATTTTTTTATGAAATTACCTGATAAGATTTTCATAAATCCAGCCAAACAAACTAAATCTATATTATATTTCTTTAGTAATTTAAGTGATTTATTTTCAAAATTTGATTTATTTTTAATTCCATAAATCTTTATTTTAGATCTAGATGCATATTTTAGTCCCTCAGCATCTTCATTGTTTGAAATAACTAATATTATTTTAATTAAAGAATTTTTTTTTTTTGAGTGTTTTATTAAAGATTTTAAGTTACTACCTCTACCACTAATAAACACAGCAGTATTTTTTTTACCAGGATATTGTTCCACTTAATTTTACTCTTTTTGAACTTTTAACTATTTTTCCAATTATATAGGGTTTAAATTTTTTTCCAAAATATTTATTGACTGAATTTAAATTTCTAGGATTTGTAACTAAACAAAAACCTACACCACAATTAAAGGTCTTTAACATTTCTTTCTCACTTACACCCATTTTATGTAACCATGTAAAAATTTTTAATGTTTTGACTTTATTCAGATCTATTTTAGCACATAAATTTTTTGGTATTATTCTTTGAATATTATCCACTAAGCCTCCACCAGTTATGTTTGCACATCCATTTATTAAATTTTTTTCATTAATAAGAGATAATTCTTTTACATAAATTTTAGTTGGTTTAATTAATTCGTCTTTGAGAAATTTGCTTATTTTAAAATTTATTTTTTTTTTTTTTAAGAGATATCTCACTAAGGAATAACCGTTAGAGTGAAGTCCATTAGAAGGCACAGCTAAAATAATATCATTATTTCTAATTTTTTTATTGAGTATTTTTTTCTTTTCAACAAGACCAACAGCAAAACCCGCTATATCAAATTTCCCTTTAGTATAGGTTCCTGGCATTTCAGCTGTCTCCCCACCAACTAATTTGCAGCCCGCAATATCGCATCCTTTAATAATACCTTTAACTAAGTCTTTTAATTTACTTAAATTAATTTTGCTAATCGAAATGTAATCTAAGAACAAATAAGGTTTCGCTCCTTGAACGATCAAATCATTTACACACATCGCAACAAGATCTATTCCAATTGTATCAAATTTATTTAGATCATTTGCAATTTCAATTTTTGTTCCAACTCCATCAGTACTAGTAACAATGTGAGGGTCTTTAAGTTGTCTGGGTATTGGAGAGATTGCTCCAAAGCCTCCTATATTCTTAAAATCACCACTTTTACTTGATTTTCTTGCTAACGAACTTATGAATTTAACAAAACTATCTGCTTTTGGAATATTAACTCCACTCTTACTGTATGTTAATTTATTTGATGCCATATAACAAAGTTATGTATTTTTTTAAAAAAAATATATCAAGTTGTTTATATATTTTTTTCATATTTTTAACCTTTAATTTTATAGAGTTTTCCACAAAACAGGTACTTGCTAAAACTTTTGTTGTTTCAAAAATTGAAGTTGAGGAAAAATATAATCTTAATTTTAATAAACTTAAAGTTATTGATAGAGGCTTTAAAAAAGCATTTGAAGATATCTCTCAAATGATTCTTGAGAGAAAAGATCTCGATAAAATTAAAAACACGCCAATAAATGATATTAAAAAATTAATTGAAAATTTTTCAATACTGGATGAAAAATTTATAAATCAAAAATATAAAAGTATTATGGAAGTAGAATTTAATAGAAAAAAATTAATTAAATTCTTAGATTCTAAAAATATAACTATTTCATTACCTAAAAAAATAGATGTTTTTTTAATACCAGTTCTAGTTGATTTAGAAACAAATAATTTGAACTATTTAAGTGAAAACATTTTTGCAAAGAATTGGCAAAGTATCCAAAAAAATCATTTTCAAATTACTTATATTATGCCAAACGAGGATGTAGAAGACTATTTAAGTATAAAAAAAAACTTACAAGATATTGAAAATTATGATTTCAAAGAAATATTGAACAAATATTTTTCTGAAAATTTTATAATAATGATAATTTTTAAAAGAAAAAATAATATTAAATTTTATTCAAAAATTAATTTTGATGATAAATTTGAAATATTAAGTAAAAATTTTAAAGATAAAAATATAAAAAATCAAATAGAATTAAATTCAATGATACTTAATATTAAAAACGAATACGAAGATAATTGGAAATCTATTAATAAAATGAGTCCATCTACATCTGTTCCTATCCGATTATCAGTAGAGTCAAATAATACAGAAAAATCATTAAAATTAGAAAAAGCTTTAGGTAATTTAGATTTTGTTAATAGCTATAATATTGAGAAGTTTGATAGTAAAATGATTGTATATAAAGTTAATTACGGCAGTAGCCCAAAAAGATTTTTAAAAGATATTATGTCTTATGGGATTAATATTGACACTTCTTCGACTAACTGGAAAATAGAATGAGTGAATTAAATCAATTACTTCTAGACTTTGATTATAAAACTAATTTTAATGAACATGATTTTTATTTATCGAAAAGTAATTCTAATGCATTTAATTTGATTAATAGATGGCCTGACTGGGATAAAAAAATATTAAATATATCAGGTGAAAAATTCTCTGGAAAAAGTCACCTAGCAAATATCTTTAAATTAAAATCTAAAGCATTTTTAGTTAAGGGAAATAAGATCGATAATTCAATTTTTAAAAGTATTAAATTACATGAAAGTATAATTGTTGATGATTTTGAAGAATGTAATCAGGAGGAAATACTTTATTCAATTTTTAATCTAATAGATCAGGACAGTAAGTATATGTTAATAAATTCATTAAAACCAATAAACGAAATTAAATACAGACTTCCTGATTTAACCTCAAGATCAAAAAATTGTCTTTACGCTGAAATTGAAAATCCAGATGATGAATTACTTTTTGCTATAATTTTAAAGAATTTTTCAGATCGCCAGATTAAAATCGAAAAAAAAATAATAAATTTCATAATTGGTAGAATTGACAGATCTTATAGAAAAATCGATGAATTTATATATAAGATTGACGAGTTAAGTTTAAAAAAAAAAAAACCAATTAATTTTAAAACTATAAAAGAAATTTTGTAAATTGAATAAATATAGAACTCATACCTGCGGGGAATTAACCAAGTCACATAAAGAAATGGAAATTTCTTTATCTGGTTGGATTAACAAAAAAAGAGACCATGGAAATCTTTTATTTATAGACTTAAGAGATAATTTTGGAATTACTCAATGCGTTATAGACAAAAGTAATGAAATTTTTAAGAAAATTGAAAAACTTTCTTTGGAAACAGTAATTAAAATTACGGGAATGGTTATTGAGAGATCAAATGAAACAATAAATAAAAATATTTCTACTGGCGAAATAGAAGTCAAAATTAATAATATTGATATTCTTGGGGAAACTAAAGAATTACCAATGCCAGTTTTTTCAGATCAAGAATATGCTGAGGAAATAAGACTAAAGTATAGATTTTTAGATTTAAGACGCAAAAAAATACATCAAAATATTATCTTAAGATCAAAAGTAATCTCATTTATTAGAAATGAGATGCAAAAACTTGGTTTCTTAGAATTCCAAACTCCTATTTTAACTTCATCTAGCCCAGAAGGAGCAAGAGATTTTCTTGTACCTAGTAGATTAAATCCTGGAAAATTTTATGCTTTACCACAAGCTCCTCAACAATTTAAGCAACTAATAATGGTTTCTGGGTTTGACAAATATTTTCAAATAGCACCTTGTTTCAGAGATGAAGATGCCAGAGCAGATAGAAGTCCAGGAGAATTTTATCAATTAGACGTTGAAATGTCTTTTGTTGAACAAGAGGATGTCTTTGGAGTAATTGAAACTTTATTTTTAAAATTATTTAAAACATTCAGCAATAAGAAAATTCTTCATAAAAAGTTTCCAAGGATTACCTATGAGGATGCAATGCTGAAATATGGTTCAGATAAACCAGATTTAAGAAATCCTTTAGAAATTTCAGATTTAACAATTATTTTTGAAAGAGAAGATGTGAAATTTGATATTTTTAAAAAACTGGTAAAAAATGGCTCATTAGTTAGGGCAATAGTTACCAAAAATACAAAGGATAAACCAAGAAGTTTCTTTGATGGTGTTGATAGATGGGCAAAAGAGCAAGGTTCTTCTGGTCTAGCTTATTTTTCATTAGAAAAAGATGATAAAACTTATGCAAAAGGACCAATTGGAAAATTTTTTTCAGAGAACGCTTTATTAGAAATCATGAAACTAACAAATGCGAATATAGGTGATACAGTATTTTTTTCTTGTGGAAAAAAAAATGACGTAGAAAAAATATTAAGTGTTGCGAGAAATAAAATAGCTGAAGATTTAGATTTAATTGATAATGAAATATTCTCATTTTGTTGGATTATTGACTATCCAATGTATGAGATTGATGAAAATACTAAAAAATTAAAATTTAGTCATAATCCATTCTCAATGCCTCAAGGTGAAATAAATAAATTAGATTTATCTAATCCTTTAAATATTAAAGCCTATCAGTATGATATTGTTTGCAATGGAATTGAGTTATCATCAGGTGCAATTAGAAACCATGTTCCTGAATTAATGTATAAATTATTTGAAATTGCCGGGTATTCAAAAAATGATGTTAATAGTAAATTTAGTGGAATGATAAATGCTTTAAGCTATGGAGCTCCACCTCATGGAGGTATAGCGCCAGGTATTGATAGGATTGTAATGCTTTTAGCGAATGAAAAAAATATTAGAGAGATTACTATGTTTCCAATGAATCAAAATGCTCAAGATTTAATGATGAATGCACCATCTGAAATTTCTGAGTATCAATTAAAAGAGCTGAATTTGTTATTAAAAAAGAAAAGTTAATTATTTTTTCCCTTTAAGATTAATTTTTATATCTGACAGATCAACTAATTTCTTTTTATAATTACTTCTTACAAATCCTTTGCTTGTGATATCTTTTACCAATTTTAAGAATTGAGTTTTATCTTCATTATTTTCATCCGTGCCAGTTTCATCCAAAGTTTCAGATCCTCCAATAGATGGTGTATGAGCTAGATCTTCTCTATTAAGATATGATATTGCTAATTCTCTGAATATATAATCTAATATTGACGTTGCACTTAAAATTCTGTCATTCCCAAATACCTTTCCTGAAGGTTCAAATTTTGTATCTACAAAGGCATTAACAAATTCGTCTAAAGGAACTCCATACTGCAATCCAAGTGAAACAGCTATAGCAAAGTTGTTCATTGTCGCTTTTACTAGCTCACCTTCTTTACTTGTATCAATAAATATTTCTCCTATTTTTCCATCTTCGTATTCACCTGTGTGTAGATATACTTTATGATCACCAATTGATGCTTTTTGGATATATCCTTTTCTTCTGTCTGGCATACTAAATCTTTTACCATTCTTATCTTTAATGTTTTGAGCAAACGTTTCTTGGTTAATTTTAAGGCTATTTTTTTGCTGAGTTTGAGGAAGCTCTTTTTCAACAACATTTATCTTATTTTTTTCAATTTTTTCTAAATTTTTAGTTTTTCTATTATCCAGTTTTACGTCCAGGATCTCAAATTTACCATCGTCTCTTTTCTCTATATTTTGTATGTTTTTTTCGTCTATATCATCTAGGTAATGACTTACTTTAAAACTACAGGTGTAATACGTTTCTACTAAATATTTTGCCATTGAATTTCCTTATTTATTTATAAAATTGAATCTTAAAGTTATAAAGTATATAAAAATTTGAAATTTTAGTCTAATTTATTTTCTACAATTTTAAATTGAAATAAAATTAAACATTTATGTTGACAGTATTTAAACAAATTTTTACCTGGTGGAATCAACAGACGTTTGGAACTAGATTACAAATATTTTTTTCAGGAAAATTAGTTGGGGAAGATAAAAATGGGAATAAATACTATGAAAGCAAATCAGGAAGAAGATGGGTAGTTTATAATGGAGAAGTTGAGGCATCAAAAATACCCAATGAGTGGTATTCATGGATGCATTATATGAATAATCAAATAGAGAACAATCATGACTTAAAAAAATATCCCTGGCAAAAAGAGCATTTATCGAATCAAACTGGTTCTACCAACTCCTATCACCCAAAAAAATTTAATCGTGAAATTAAAAAAAAATATAAAAGCTGGAAAAATTAATTTTTTTTTTTTAACAGCTTTTTTTATAATTAAATCAAATTTTTCTCTTGCTGATACAATGCCAAAAAGTGAGATGATAGCTGAATTAAGTGTTCTTGATAAAGTAAGTTCAAAAAACACAAATATTAAAATAAAAGTTGGAGAAGAATTTTCTTTTCAAAATCTGAGTATAAAAGTTTTAAAATGTTACAATTCTACATTTGATGATGACCCTGAAGTTACAGCATATATTCAAGTTAAAGATGTCTCAATGAATAAAAATGATAAAGTATTTGTTTTTAACGATTGGACTTTTGCTTCAAGTCCATCGATAAGACCTTTTGATCATCCAGTATATGATGTTTGGCTAAAAAAGTGCTATGATTAAATAACTTTTTCATTATCAAGCCAACTAACATTGAAATCAGAATTTAAAAATTTTTTGTTATTAAGTAAAACTTTATGAAGTTCAATCGTTGTAGTAATTCCTTCAATTACAAATTCATCTAATGATCTTAACATTCTTTGAATAGCTTCTTCTCTATTTCTTCCATGTGTAATAACTTTACAAACCATGCTATCGTAAAAAGGTGTAATTTTATATCCTTGGTATATCGATCCATCAACTCTTGTTCTAAAGCCGGAAGGTTGATGACACATACCTATTTTACCTGGTGAAGGTTGAAAATTATTACTCGGATCCTCAGCATTAATTCTACACTCGATAGCATGACCTCTTGGGTTCACATCATTCTGCTTCAGTGCTGTATCTCCTGAAAAAGCTATCCATATTTGCTCTTTTATTATGTCAATTCCTGTTACCATCTCCGTTACTGGATGTTCAACTTGTACCCTAGTATTCATCTCTAAAAAGTAGAATTTTCCATCTTCATATATAAATTCGACAGTTCCAGCACCTTCATATTTAATTTTGCTAACCATACTAACTGTTTTCTCAAACAAATCTTTTCTAACTGCATCATCTAAAACAGGACTTGGAGTTTCTTCTATAAGTTTTTGATGCCTTCTTTGAACAGAACAATCTCTCTCATGCAAATGCACTGTTCTATTTTTACCCGACAGCACCTGAACTTCTATATGTCTTGGATTTTGGAAAAATTTTTCAATATAAACTTCATCATTATTAAAAAATTTTTTTGCTTCTTGTTTCGCAGTTAAAAAAAGACCCTCAAATTCCTCTTGCTTATTGACAATTTTCATTCCTTTTCCACCACCACCACCTGATGCTTTAATTAAAACAGGAAAGCCTATATTATCACAGATTTTTTTTGCTTCTTCCAAATCTTTAATTCCACCATCTGATCCTTCTATAACAGGAAGCCCATATTCTTTTGCAACTTTTTTTGCTTGAATCTTGTCTCCCATCATTTTAATTAAATCAGACGAAGGACCTATAAATTTTATATTATTTTCTTCTAATATTTTTGCAAATTCATAGTTCTCTGATAAAAAACCATATCCAGGATGCACAGCTTCTGCTCCCGTGAGTTCAATGGCTGACATAATAGCAGGAATATTTAAATAGCTTAACGATGGTTGATGAGGACCTACACAAACACTTTCATCAGCTAATCTTACGTGCATTCCATCTCTATCCACGTCTGAATGAATAGCCACTGTAGCAATACCCCATTCTTTACAAGCTCTTATAACACGTACAGCTATCTCACCTCTATTCGCTATTAGTATTTTTTTAAACATTAATTTAGTCTAATGTTGCAATTGTCTGACCAAACTCAACAGGCTGACCATCCTCAACACTAATTTCTTTAACAATTCCATCTGTTGGGCTTGGCACATGATTCATAGTTTTCATTGCCTCAACTATCATAATTGTATCACCTTTTTTAATTTTTTGACCTATCTCTATAAATTTTTTACCGCCTGGCTCTGGAGCGAGATAAGCTGTACCAATTATAGGTGATGTAATTTTTTTAGAGTTATTAATTGAAACCTCTTCTTTAATAACCTTCTTTTTGTTATCGGGTACTACAGCATCAATATTTTTTGATATTCTAGATTTTGAGACTTTAACCTTAATGTCTTTTTCAGTATACTCTATTTCCGTAAGATTGAATTCCTCCAAATAATCATTTAACTCTTTAATAATATTTTTGTTAATTTTCATTTTTTAAGATTTCATGCATAGAGTTTATGGCTAAAATATAGCCATTTATTCCTAAACCACAAATTATACCAGTAACAACTGCGCTTATAAGTGACTTATGCCTAAAATCCTCTCTTTTATAAATATTTGATATATGAAGTTCTATAATAGGTTTTTTAAAAATACTTAAGGCATCTCTAATAGCTACCGATGTATGACTGTATCCAGCAGCATTTATTATGATTCCATCGTGTGTTTTGCGAGCATCTTGAATAATATTTACAATATCTCCTTCAACATTTGATTGTTTGATTTCTATATCAATATCAAAATCTTTTGCACTTTTTAGACAAATTTCTTCAAGATATTTATAGTCTTTGCTACCATATTGAGTTTGTTCTCTTTCACCTAATAGATTAAGATTTGGGCCATTAATAATTAATAATTTAGTCATTAAAACTTTATATTATATGAATAAAAAAAATAAAATAAAAATAACAGTCAATGGTAAGCTTTTGACCGTAAGTTTTAAATTTTCTTTAAAAAATCTAATTGGAAAGCTAAAAACTCCAATTAACAAAGTAGCAATAGAATTAAATGAAGAAATAGTTGATAAAAAAAAATTAAATAAAATTTTTTTAAAAAATAAAGATAAAATAGAAATTGTACATTTTATAGGTGGAGGTTGATGAAATTAGATTTTTTGAAAATTGCAAATAAGAAATTTAAATCCAGACTTATCGTTGGAACAGGAAAGTATAAGAACATGCAAGAGTGTGCAAAAGCAATAAAAATTTCTGGAGCTGAAATAGTTACAGTTGCAGTTAGAAGGGTAAATATATCAGATAGATCTAAACCTTTGTTGATGGATTATATTAATCCAAAAAAAATAATGTATCTTCCGAATACAGCTGGATGTTTTACATCAAATGATGCTTTAAGGACATTAAGACTTGCCAGAGAAATTGGAGGTTGGAAAATAGTAAAATTAGAAGTTTTAGGAGACAAAAAAAATTTATTTCCAGATATGATTGAAACTCTAAAATCTACTGAAGTTTTAACAAAAGAAGGCTTTAAGGTAATGGTTTATTGCAATGACGATCCACTAATGTGTAAGAGATTAGAAAATTCTGGAGCTTCAGCTATCATGCCACTTGCAGCACCAATTGGATCAGGTCTTGGTATCCAAAATAAAACAAATATAAAAATTTTAAGATATCAAACAAAAGTCCCTTTGATAATTGATGCTGGAATAGGCCAAGCTTCAGATGCAGTAGAAGCTATGGAGATGGGTTGTGATGCAGTGTTAATAAATACAGCAATAGCTAAAGCAAAAAAACCTTTTCAAATGGCAGAGGCAATGAAATATGCAGTAATATCAGGTAGAAAATCTTTTTTATCTGGAAGGATTATGCCTAATTTTCTTGGATCACCTTCAACCACAAAAAAAGGGCTAATTTAAATTTTTTTTAAAATTTTTTCTTTTTTTAAATTTTTTTCTTTTAAACCCTGTTTTTTTTTCTTTTTTTAAATCTAAATTTTTATCTAGCTTTTCCTCAGAAATCTTTTGCAAATTTTCAACTTTATCAACTTTGTCCAATGATTTGCCTGATTTTGATTTAAACTCAATATTATAATCTTGTAAACCTAGGTCTTGGCCAAGACTAAGATTAATTTTAACCTTATTTTTCTTTTTAAAATAATCTAAATCTTCAGAAAAATATCTTTCAATAAAACTTAGAATTTTTTCATTAATATATACATCTACAATTTTAGCATTTGTTTCAAATATTTTTATTTCAATAAGTTTAATTATTTTTAATGCCAAGGTTTCGTTTGTTAGTTTAATTGACCATTTAATATTACTCTCTCTTAATCTTTGTCTAGACATTTCAAGTAAACCAAAATTACTAATTCTCCCAATTTGTATTCTTGCTCTATCATTTCTACATCTTTCCTTTAGTTTTCTTTCTACTTGTTTTCTATTATTGAAGCTAAGCATATCAATAAAATCAATTATGATTAAACCTGACAAATCTCTAATTTTTATTTGTCTTGCTATCTCCTCTGCTGCTTCAAGGTTAGTATCTAATGCTGTGCTTTCGACATTTTTCTGTTTGATTGATTTGCCTGAATTGATATCTATAGATACCAATGCTTCTGTTGGATTTATAACAAGATAACCACCAGAACTAAGCTTTACTTCTGTTTTAAAAATTTCAAAAAGTTTTTTTTCGATATTCTCTTTAAAAAATAATGGAATTTTTTCTCTAAATTTTTTTACTTTTTTTAATTGTTTAGGCATCATGATTTTCATGTAATTTTTAGCTTTTTGATAACCCTCATTACCCTCAACTATGATGTTCTGTGTTTCGTCATCGTACATATCTCGTATACTTCTTTTAATTATATCACTTTCTTGATGAATTAATGAAGGAGCAATAGAATTTAATGCATTGTCTTTTATAGAGTTCCAAATTGTAATTAAATTTTTAAGATCACCATCTATTTCGTTTTTGGTTTTATTTGATCCAGCAGTTCTAACTATGATACCCATCTCTTTTGGAATCTCAATCTCATTTAATATTTTTCTTATTTTCTTTCTATCAACAGGATTAAAAATTTTTCTTGATATTCCACCACCTTTTGCGGTATTAGGCATTAAAACAATATACTTTCCAGCGATACTTATAAATGTGCTTAGAGCTGCTCCCTTAAAACCTCTTTCATCTTTTAATACTTGTACCAATATAACTTGATTAGGTTTTATTACTTCTTGTATTTTGTATCTCTTAGATGGAAATTTTTTTTCATTATTTATTTTTTCTTTATTTTCATCTTCTAATTTTTCAACTGGATCATTTAATTTAACCTCTTCGTTACCTTCTAAAATTTGATTTTCACTATTTTCACTTTCTTTAGAAAGTTCTTCTCTTACTTTTTCCTCTTCTTCTTTTATTTTTTCTAAATCACTTTGAGGTAGTTGATAGTAATCTGATTGAATATCATTAAATGATAAAAAACCATGTCTATCTCTTCCAAAATCAACAAATGCTGCTTGGAGTGAGGGTTCTATTCTGCTTACTTTTCCTAAATAAATATTATTTTTTATTAATGTGTTGTTTATACTTTCATATTCATAGTCTTCAATATGATTATCTTTTTTAAGAACAACTCTTGTTTCATTTGGATGCGATGCATCAATGTATAAATTTTTTGACATAAATTTTGATTATTTTTCATTAGTTTGTTTTTTAATTCGGTGCCTTAACTTTAACAAATTCAATCAATAATTTAAACTAAAATGAGCAATTTAATAAAAAAACTGCTACTTGTTTTTACTGTATTCTCTATAGTTAGCTTTATTGCAATTTTTTCATTGCTTTGGACTTATTCAAATAAATTGCCAGATTATAAGTTTTTAAAAAATTATAAACCGCCTGTATCTAGTAAAGTATATTCAGGCGAGGGTGTATTAATTAGTGATTTTTCCTCTGAAAAAAGAATATTTGTTCCTTTTAATGCCATACCAAAAAAAATAATCTATTCATTTTTATCTTCAGAGGATAAGAATTTTTTTAAGCACCCGGGTGTTGATGCCAAAGGGGTATTAAGAGCAATTAAAAATAATATTTTTAATTTAATAAAGTCAAATAGACTGGAGGGTGCTTCCACGATTACTCAACAGGTTGCAAAAAATTTTCTCTTATCCAATGAGGTAAGTTTAGATAGAAAGATAAAAGAAGCTATTCTAGCTTTTAGAATTGAAAGAGCTTTAACAAAAGAAAGAATTTTAGAACTTTATTTAAATCAAATATATTTAGGTGAAGGCTCTTACGGTATTGCATCTGCTAGTCTTAGATATTTTGACAAACCAATTGGTGAGTTAAATTATTCAGAATCTGCTTTACTGGCCGCATTACCTAAAGCCCCTAGTAAATATAACCCGTATAAAAATAAAGAATTAGCAACTTATAGAAGAAACCTAGTAATCAAAAATCTTTATGAAAATAATTATATCTCCAAAAAAAAATATAATAAATTAATTAATTCAGAAATTAATCTAAAAAAGAGAAAAAGAATTTTTATAGAAGATACAAGATATTTTGTAGAGGATATAAGAAAAAAAGTAATTCAAGATTATGGATATGATAAAGTTCATAAACAGGGATTTAATATAAAAAGTCCAATTAATTTAGAACTTCAAAATTTAGCTTCAGAGTCATTACGAAAAGGATTATTAGAGTATGATAAGAGAAAAGGATGGCGTGGACCTTTAGATAACAGAGAGAATAAAGATTGGAACAAAAATTTAGATAAGTTTGATTTAGAGAAAACTATTGATTGGGAAATAGCAATTGTAAAAAGAATAGATAAATTTGAGACTGTAATTCAAACTTCAAAAAACGAAAATGGTGTTATAAATTATGAGGATATAAATTGGACAAGAAAAAATTTTGATCAAATTTTTAAAATAAATGATTTAATTTATGTAAAAAAAATTTCTGATGGAATTTTTAGCTTGAGGCAATTACCAAATGTCAATGGTGGAATAGTTGTTATGGATCCTTATAGTGGAAGAGTCTTAGCAATGGCAGGAGGATTTAGTTTTAAAAAAAGTGAATTTAATAGAGTATCACAAGCAAAAAGACAGCCTGGATCTGCCTTTAAACCTTTTATATATGCTTTAGCATTAGAAAATAATTATACACCTTCCTCTCTAATTTTAGATGCACCAATCGTTCTTGATCAAGGAGAAGACCTCAAAATGTGGAAACCTGAAAATTATGGTAAAAAATTTTATGGTCTGTCTACATTGAGAACTGGTGTTGAAAAGTCTAGAAACTTAATGACAGTTAGAATATCACAGGATTTAGGAATAGATAAAATAATCAACTTTTCAAAAAAACTGAATATTTATGATAATCCTGAAGAATTGTTATCAGTGTCTTTAGGATCTGCAGAAACCACATTATTAGATATTACGAGCGCCTACTGTTCATTTGTAAATGGTGGAAAGTTGGTCACACCAATTATAATTGATAGAATTCAGGATAGTGAAGGTAATACTATTTTTAATAACGAAAAAAGATATTGTGAAAATTGCGATCAAATTTCTTTTGAGGGTAATAATATTCCAGTAGTAAAAAGTAACTTCAAGCAAATCTTTTCTCCACAAACTGCTTATCAAATGACCTCAATACTTGAAGGTGCAATACAAAGAGGAACTGGAAAGAGACTACGAGATTTAAATTTACAAATTGCTGGAAAAACAGGAACAACTAATAACAACACCGATACATGGTTCATAGGATTTACATCTAATTTAGTAGTTGGGGTTTTTGTTGGATATGACTCTCCAAAAAAACTTGGAAAATATGAAACTGGATCTAAAACAGCACTGCCAATATTCAAAGAATTTATAAAAAACGCAGTTAATATTTATGAGGCTAGACCTTTTAAAATATCAAAAGGAATTAAAATGATGGTAATAGATGCTGAAACTGGAGAAAAAGCAGATTTTGGCTCAAATAAAACAATTATTGAGTCTTATAAGAAAGAAAAATTTGAAAATCAGACATTTATTAGTAATGATAAATATAAATCTGATATTTATAAAAAAAATATTTTAAAATTTTATTAATGGAACAGGAAATAGATAAATTTAAATCTGAAGTGATAAAGATAAATCAAAGAGTCAAGGAGTTTCTTTGAAACACAAAATATAGAGACAAAAAGAAATAAATTAAATGTCATTGTAGAAGATCCAAAATTTTGGAATGATAGAAAACAAGCTGAAAAAATATTAAAGGAAAAAAAAGGTTACGATAATTTATTAGACTCTCACAAACAATCAGAGAAAGAGATTAATGAGCTATATGATATTTTTCAATTAGCTAGGGAAGAAAATGATAAACAACTAGTTCAAGAAACTTTAAAAAAATTTTCAAATCTAAAAAAAGAATTTAAAAAATTAGAAATTAAATGTTTTCTTTCTAATGAAAACGATATTTTAGATAGTTATTTAGAATTTCATGCAGGAGCAGGTGGCACCGAAAGTCAAGATTGGGCAGCAATGTTAAGAAGAATGTATATGAAATGGGCAGCTGTTCGAGATTACAAAGTAGAATTAATTAGCGAACATAAAGGAGAAGAAGCAGGAATAAAATCCTCAGTAATAAAAATCTCTGGAGAATACATTTATGGCTTTTTAAAATCAGAGTCTGGGATACATCGTTTAGTTAGAATTTCACCTTTTGACTCAGGGGCTAGAAGACATACCAGTTTCGCAAGTGTTTGGGTTTATCCAGTAATTAGCGAGGATATAGATATAGAGATTTTAGATAAAGATTTAAGAATAGATACTTATAGATCAAGTGGAGCAGGTGGACAGCATGTAAATACAACAGATAGTGCTGTAAGAATTACCCATATTCCAAGTAAAATTGTTGTTCAATGTCAAAATGAAAGATCTCAACACAAAAATAAGGAAACATGTATGAATATGCTTAAAGCGAGGCTCTATGAGTATGAAATCCAAAAAAGAAAAAAAGAGAGCGAAAATATTGAAAATTCAAAATCTGAAATTGGTTGGGGACATCAAATTAGATCATATGTGTTACATCCTTATAGATTGGTTAAAGATAACAGAACAAATTATGAGAACTCTAATCCAGATAAAGTTTTAGATGGTGAGATCGATGATTTTTTAGAAAATTCTTTATATAAAATAAATGCGTAAAACTATTTTAATTATAATTTCAATAACTTTAACAGTCTTATTTTTTTCTCTAATTTATTTAAGCACTTATGGTGTGAAGACAGATAATTTTAATACATTTATAAATACCAAAATTAAGGAATATAATTCTAGATTAAATCTTAAACTTGATGTTGTCTTTATTAAGTTAAATCTGATTCAAGGTTCTATAAATATTAATACCAAAGATGCAATCTTAATTGCTGAAAATAACGAAATTAAAATTTTAAATACAGATATAAATTTAAATATTATAAAATTCATAAAAAAAGAAAACTCAATTAAAAATATAAAGATAAAATCATCAGAAAATTCTATAAAAAGAGTTACATCTTTATTAAACACTTTAAACTTCGACCTATCTAGATATATACTTTATAGCCAAATCAAAAAAGGGTTAATTAATTTTAATCTAGAGGCCGAATTTGATTCTATAAATCAAAAACTATATTCATATAGTCTTTCTGGTTCTATTAAAGAAGCAAAATTTAATTTATTAGGCTATGAGAGTATTGATGGAATAAATTTAGATTTTGATACTAAAGATAAATTGACAAAAATTTCAAATTTAAACTTTAGATACCAAAATTTAAATTTTGTATCAGAAAGTATTGAAATTAATGCTGAAAAGCCAGACTTGTTTTCTATAAAAGGAGATATAGAAAATTCTAAAGCATTAATAAATCCGAATGTATTATTTAAATTAGCAAATATCAAACAGGATTTTTTATCTAATATAGATATTCCAATTACGAGTAAAAGTTTTTTTTCATTTAGGTTGAGTAAATTTAAAAAATTCGAAAATATAAAAATTGACTCAATTATAAATTTTGATGAAATATACTTGTCTAAAAACTACAAAAATTTAATTTTTCTTAAAGATGGTACAATCAACTCTAAGTATGAAAATAAGCAATTTAATGCAGATTTAAGATCAAATTTCGTATTTACTAATAACTTAAAATCAAAAAATAATTATAAAAACAATAAATTAAAATTGTTTTTAAAAAGTAAAAATAATAAAAAAATCAAAATATATGGAAATATTAGTAATAAAAAAACACTTTTAGATACCAAAATTCTTTTAAATTTTTTAGGATTAGATGACAATCTAATAGCTGATGAAAGTGTAAATATTGAAACAGATAATCAATTCAAATTTGAAATTAATAAGAATAAAGTAGAAAATTACCTCATAAATTCAAAAATTGATTTTGATAAATTAAAGCTCAATAAAAAAATCCAAGATGATCTATATTTAAAAAATATAAAAACCAAATTAACTTTTGGTGATGAGATATTAAAGATAAATTTGAATAGTAATTATTCATTTTTAAATGAAAACTATAATAATGAGTTAGACAATAATATTTTTAATTTAAAATTAGTTAACAATAGATCAAATATCAGCGATGTAGAAATCTTTTTAAAGTCTAAAAACAATAATATTAATACAAGAGAATTTAAAAAATATTTTAAAGTTCAAGAAAGTTTAGTAGAAGATCAATTTATCAATATAGACTCTAATTTTTTGATTAATTTTTCCATTGATGATAAATTAAATATAAATAAACTTGACGTAACTTCAGATTTAAATGTTGATAGTCTAGATGTTAATTTTAAATCTAATCTTCTAAAAAAATATTTTGAAAATTATGAAAATAAAATATCTATCAGGGATTCAAATCTATCATTTAATTACTCAAATGATATAATTAATTTACAATTAGATGGAAAATATTTATTAAATAAAAAAAAAGATAATTTTTTAATTAAATTTGAAGGAAACGAAAATAATTTTGAATTTTATTCATTACTGAATTTAGAAAAAAATATTTTAAACTTAAGAGATATTCAATATTATAAAAAAAATAATATACCTGCAAAATTAGAAATTTTATTTAATAAATCAAAAAAAGGTTTTGACTTAAAAAAAATTAGCTTTAATGAAAATCAGAATTATATTTTAGCTCAAAATTTACATATTTCTCCAGACTTTAAGATAAAAAGTGTAGATGAAATTGACGTAAATTTTATAAATACTAGTGGAATTTTAAACAACTTCAAAATTAAAAAAAATTTAAATAAGTATAATTTTATTGGAGGCCAAATTGATGGTGAACAATTAGTTGATAGACTATTGAAAAGAAATAAAAATAATAAAATCTACAAATTATTTCACAATATTAATACTTCATTGATATTGAACATAGATAAAATATATCTAGAAAAAGATACCTACCTTAAGAAATTTATAGGTGAATTTGATATAAAGGGAAATAAGTTATTCTTAGCCAAGGCTAATGCAATCTTAGAAAATAACAAAAAATTTTCTTATTCTTATCGAACAACAATCAAAAATGAGAAAATTACAAATATATTCATTGAAGGACCAAAACCATTTATTAATAATTACAAATTTATTAAAGGTTTTGACGAAGGCGAATTAAAATTAAATTCTATGAAGATTGATAAAACTTCAAGATCAAATTTAAAAATTACTAATTTTAAAGTTAAAGAAGTTCCAGTTTTAGCAAAAATACTGACTCTTGCATCTTTGCAGGGAATTGCTGATCTTTTAACAGGAGAAGGAATAAGATTTGATGAATTTGAAATGGATTTTAAGACAAAAAATAATCTAACACAAATCGATGAGCTTTACGCTCTTGGACCAGCTATTTCAATTATGATGGAAGGCTACATTGAGAAAGACAGAGTAACAAGTTTAAGAGGAACTTTAGTACCTGCAACAACAATTAATAAAACAATATCCAAAATTCCTTTACTTGGTAACATCTTAGTTGGCAGTAAAACAGGCGAAGGTGTGTTTGGTGTTAGCTTTAAAATTAAGGGACCACCAAATAATTTAAAAAGTTCAGTTAATCCAATAAAAACTTTAACACCCAGGTTTATTACTAGGACGCTAGAAATTATTAAAGGTAATTAAACTATAATTTTAAAGTGTTTCTTCTTTCCTATAGACAACTTTACAAAACCTTTGTCAGAGAGCAAGATTGGGTCAACAATATATTTTTCATCCTGTATATTTATATTATCTATTTTAACAGCGTTTGACTTAATTAATCTTCTTATTTCAGATTTTGAAATATCTTTATTAACAAATGAAATAAGCTCTATAATATTTTTCTTTAGAATGTCATTTTTTACTTTGATTCCTGGGAGATTTTCACCAGAAGAGTTTTCTTTGAAGGTATTTCTAGCAAGTTTTGCTGACTTTTCAGCTTCTTTTTTCCCATGAAGCATTTCTGTTGCATTATTGGCGAGTAAAATTTTTAATTCATTGATATTTTTATCTTTTAAATTATTTATTTCTTCTAAAGATAAATCAGTGAACATTTTTAGAAACTTTAATACATCACGATCATCCGTGTTTCTCCAAAACTGCCAATAATCATATGGTGATAGCATGTCTTTATTGAGCCATATTGCTCCTTTTTCAGTTTTGCCCATTTTAGCACCTGAGGCTAAAGTTATAAGAGGAGTAGTTAAACCATATACGTGATTTCCAGATTCTCTTTTAATTAGCTCAACTCCATTTACTATATTGCCCCATTGATCTGATCCGCCAATTTGTAAACAACACTCGTTTGATTTATTAAGCTCATAAAAATCATATGCTTGTAGAATCATATAGTTAAATTCCATGAAACTTAATGATTGTTCTCTTTCTAATCTTAATTTTACACTATCAAATGTTAACATTTTATTGATTGTAAAATGTCTTCCTATATCTCTTAAAAAATCTATATAGTTAAGTTTGCTTAACCATTTATAATTATTAACAAATAAAGGTTTTAATTTTGGATTATTTGTTTTTAGGAAAATTTTAAAAACTTTTTTTATATTGTTAATATTACTCTCTATCTGTTTTTCAGATAATATTTTTCTAGTTTCTTCTTTTCCAGATGGATCTCCTATTCTTGTTGTTCCTCCACCTAAAAGGACAATTGGTCTATGACCATGTCTTTGTAAAAGCCTAAGACACATTATTTGTAATAAACTACCTACATGAAGACTGGGAGCAGTACTATCAAATCCAATATAAGCATTAGCGCTTTCTTTATTTAATAAATTTGATAATTCCAATTCATTGGTACATTGATAATAGTATCCTCTATCTTTAAATTCTTTTAAAAAATTATTCATAGGTCTATAGTCTTACAATATACATATTTTAATAAAAAAAAATAAGAATGGAAAAAAATTTATCGGCACTTGGGTTTATGAGTGGCACATCTGGTGATGGTGTAGACTCGTCAGTTATAAGCTCTAATGGTAAAGACAGTATTATTATCAAATATAATAGATTTGATACTTATCCATCAAAGATTTCAAATAAAATTCATAGAGTAAAAGAAACCATTTCAAAAATGCAAGATCTGCTAAAATATTCCTCTAATATTGAGGAATTAGAAAGAGAAATCACAGACTTCCATGTCGATATTGCTATTAAAATATCCAAACACATTAATTATGATCTTATAGGTTTTCATGGTCATACAATTTATCATAATGCAGAAGAGAAAATTTCTAAGCAAATTGGTTTAGGTAATAGTTTATCAGGAAAAACTAATAAAACTGTAGTTTATGATTTCAGACAAAACGATATCAAAAACGGTGGTGATGGAGCACCTTTGGCTCCAATTTACCACCTTGCACTTATAAAAACCTTATTAAAAGAAAGTAAAGTTAAAATCCCTATTTCAATATTAAACATTGGGGGTATAGCAAACATAACTGAAATTGATAAAGATTTAAAAATATCAAGTAGAGATATCGGACCAGGAAATTGCTTAATTGATAAGTGGATGAGAAAAAATTCTAACAAAGCTTATGATAAGGATGGAAATTTTGCAATGAAAGGAAAAATAGACAAATTTATTTTTGATCAATACATGGAAAATTATTTTTATAGTAAAATTAATTCTAGGAGATCCCTGGATATAAATGATTTTGATATTTCCTTTGCAAAAGGTCTTTCCTTAGAAAATGGAACAACTACAATTACTGATTTAACATCTGAATTATTATCAAAAAAAATCGGAAAAAATAATATTTATGTTTGTGGTGGTGGTCGAAAAAATAAATACTTAATTAATTCACTGAAAAATAAAATTAAAAATAAAGTTTCCTCAATTGATAATTTAAGTATTGACGGTGACTTTGTAGAGTCGCAAGCATTTGCATTCCTTGCAATTAGATCTTACTTAGGTCTGCCTATTTCATTTCCATCTACCACTAATTGTAAAATACCAACAGTTGGTGGTACTATTATTAAAAATTCTTAATTAATATAAAGCAGTTTCTTTCTTTATGTATTTATTAAGGGATTTAATTAAGGCTAAATCACTTTTAGAGAAAAAATGGTTTGCATCTTGAACAGCCTCAAATTCAACTTTAATACCTTTTTGTTCGCTAAGTCTTTTATTTAAATCATTCATATGTTCTATAGGAACTAGCTCATCTTTTTTTCCATAAATCATCGTACCAGATGTAGGACATGGTGATAAAAAAGAAAAATCATAAACGTTAGGTTGAGGTGAGACAACAACGAACCTATTTATTTCAGGTCTTCTCATTAGTAATTGCATTGCTATCAAAGATCCAAAAGAAAAACCGGAAATCCAACATTGAGAGTTATCAAAGTTTTCCCTCTCTAACCAATCTAAGGCAGCTGCTGCATCTGCGAGTTCTCCTTGCCCATTATCAAACTCACCATCGCTTTTTCCAACACCCCTAAAATTTACTCTACAAACTGAAAAATCATTATCGACAAATGTTTGAAATATATCGACAACTATCTTATTGTTCATTGTCCCACCGTACTGAGGATGAGGATGTAAAACTAATGCAATTGGTGAAGTATTTTTTTTACTTTTAAAGTATTTAGCTTCTAGTCTTCCGGCTGGACCTGGTATAAATATTTCTACAATTTTATTATCTACTGATGCCATTGATTATTAATCTCAAAAAAAGATAAGGTTTTTTCTATCAAAATTAAGTGACAAAATGCAAGTTTTTAAATAGCAATTAATCTTGACTAAAATAGTCGGGTATATATAAGACCCGTAAATTGCGGAAAATATGAAATTATCAAGTAAAGGTAGATACGCTGTAATGGCTTTAGCGGATCTAGCAAAATTTAATTTAAAAGAGCCAGTATCTTTAAGAGACATATCTTTAAGACAGGGTATATCACTTGTTTACTTGGAACAGCTCTTTTCAAAATTAAAAAAAAAGCAAATTGTTACAAGCGTCAGAGGTAATAAAGGTGGTTATGTATTATCAAAACAAGCTTCTGAGATAAAAATTTCAGATGTGTTTATTGCTGTCGACGAAAAAGTAAAAACAGTTGGGTGTGAAAAGCATTCAGAGAGCGGGTGTAATGGTAAATCTTCTAAATGTATTACCCATGATTTATGGGATGAGCTAGAAGATTATATAAATAACTTTTTTCAGCAAAAAACATTAAGTGATTTAATTAATAAGAGAACATTAAATGGATAACAGACAAAAAGAAATTGATAATTTAAAAGATTATAAGTACGGTTTTACAACTGATATTGAAAATACAAGAGCGCCTAAAGGATTAAATGAAGATGTGATAAAATTTATCTCTAATGTTAAAAAAGAACCACAATGGATGCTTGATTTTAGATTAAAAGCATATGAAAGATTTAAACAGTTAAAAGAACCTGATTGGCAAAAACCAAAATATCCAAAAATAGATTACCAAGACATATATTATTATTCAGCTCCTAAAAGTATGAAAGATAAACCAAAAAACTTGGATGATTTAGACCCTAAACTTTTAGAAACTTACAAAAAATTAGGTATACCACTACAAGAGCAAAAAAGACTTAATGGGATAGCAGTTGATGCAGTATTTGACTCCGTTTCTGTTGCAACAACATTTAGAGAAGAACTTACAAAACAGGGAATTATTTTTTGTCCAATTTCAGAAGCTATACAAAATCATCCTGAATTAGTTAAAAAATATTTAGGTTCAGTTATACCAGTCACTGACCATTTCTTTGCAACTCTAAACTCTGCAGTTTTTACTGATGGATCATTTGCTTACATACCCGAAGGTGTACGCTGCCCAATGGAGCTTTCAACATATTTTAGAATAAATGCATCTAACACAGGTCAGTTTGAAAGAACATTAATTGTTGCTGATAAGGGAAGCTATGTGAGTTATTTAGAAGGTTGTACTGCTCCAATGCGAGATGAAAACCAATTACATGCTGCAAATGTTGAATTAGTTGCATTAGATAATGCTGAGATAAAATATTCTACAGTTCAGAATTGGTATCCTGGTGATAAAGATGGAAAAGGTGGAATTTATAATTTTGTTACTAAGCGTGGTTTGTGCAAAGGAAAGAATTCAAAAATTTCATGGACCCAAGTTGAAACTGGTTCGGCTATTACTTGGAAATATCCAAGTTGTATTTTAAAAGGCGATAATTCTGTTGGCGAATTTTACTCAATAGCGATTACAAACAACCATCAAAAAGCAGATACTGGTACTAAAATGATACATTTAGGAAAAAATACTAAAAGTAAAATAATATCAAAGGGTATTAGCGCTGGTCACTCAGATATGACTTATAGAGGGTTAGTTGATATCTCATCAAAAGCGTCTAATTCCAATAATTATACTCAATGTGACTCTTTATTAATGGGCAACAAATGTGGGGCGCATACAGTTCCATATATTAAAAATAAAAACTCAGAATCCAATATTGCTCATGAGGCAACAACATCGAAAATTAGTGAAGAGCAATTACATTACTGTCAACAGAGAGGTTTGAGTGCTGAGGAGGCAGTAGGGTTAATTGTTAATGGATTTTGTAAAGAAGTATTACAACAATTACCAATGGAATTTGCCGTAGAAGCTCAAAAACTAGTTGGTATAAGCTTAGAAGGTAGTGTTGGTTAATGTTAAAAATAAATAAATTAAACGCAAAAATTGATAGCAAAGAAATTTTAAAGGAATTTTCTCTAAATATTAATCCTGGGGAGGTTCATGCTATTATGGGACCAAATGGATCTGGTAAAAGTACACTATCAAATATTTTATCAGGTAAGAAAGGATATGAAGTTTCAGGAGAAGTACTTTTTGAGGAAAAAGATCTGTTTGAACTTGAAACTGAGGAAAGAGCTCATAAAGGTATTTTTCTTGCCTTCCAATATCCATTAGAAATTCCAGGTGTTAATACAAATATATTCCTAAAGACGTCATTAAACGCAGTGAGGAAAGCAAGAGGTGAGAAAGAGCTTGATGCTATAGAATTTTTAAAATTAGTGAAAGAAAAATCCAAAGAACTTAAATTTGATGAAGAAAAATTAAATAGGCAACTAAATGTTGGTTTTTCAGGTGGAGAGAAAAAGAAAAATGAAATTTTGCAAATGTCATTATTAGCTCCTAAGTTATCAATATTAGATGAAACAGACTCAGGCTTAGATATTGATGCACTTAAAATTGTAGCTGATGGAGTAAATACATTAAGGGATAATAAAAATTCGTTTTTAATAATTACACATTACCAAAGATTACTTGATTATATCAAACCAGATTTTGTCCATGTTTTAATGGACGGAAAAATTATAAAATCTGGCGGTGCAGAATTAGCTTTGGAATTAGAAAAAAAGGGGTATGAAAATTTTCATTAGATGAAAGAGCAATTACAAAAAGATTTTGATAATACTATTAAAAATTTAACTTTATCTCAAAAAGATATTGAAATTAAAAAATTTTATTTAGATAATTTTATTAATAAAGGTTTTCCAAACAGACGAGAAGAAGACTGGAAATTTTCTGATCTTAACCAAATAATAAAAAAAAATATTGGAGAGTTAAGCTTTTATAGTGACTATGCATCTACAAATAAAGTCGATACTTCTGCATTTGTAGATGGTCTAGAGCATAACAAAATAGTATTTATTAATGGAAGAATAGAAAAAATTGATTTTGATTATGAAAAAAAAGACCAAATAGAAATAATTGATCAGTCAGAAACTATCAATAAATTCAATAATAATAGCTCTTTATCTGACTTAAATAGTGCTTTTACCAATAAGTCTTTTAAAATAGTGGTAAAAAAGGGTTATCAATTAACAAAACCTCTTATTATCTATCACACAACCAACTCTAAAATCTGGTCTAAAAATATTAATTTAAGATTAAATTTTGAATTATATGAAAATAGTTCCCTAAGATTAATTGATTTGTTTAGGGACACTTCAGAAAAAAATTTCTTAAATATTTTTTACAACTTTGATTTAAAAGAAAATTCTATTTTAAAAAATTACAAAGTAGATAAATTTGAAAATAAAAATATTAAGTATGCCTTCAATAATATTGAGCAAGATAAAAATAGTATCTCTGAAACGTTCATTTTATCCTCGGGGTCAAATTTTTGTAAGAATGAAATTAACTGTAATTTAAATGGAGAATATTCATCAGCTTTTGTAAATGGTATTTTCTCTATAAATAATAATAAGCACCATGAAATTAGAACAATTATTAATCACTTAAAAGAAAATACAAAAAGCTATCAACTTATAAAAAGTGTTTTAGAAGATAGTTCTAGAGCAGTATATCAAGGAAAAATATTTGTTAATTCTAAAGCACAGAAAACTGATGGTTATCAACTGAGTAAAGCTATATTGTTAAATAAAGACTCTGAGTTCAATGCTAAACCAGAGTTAGAAATTTATGCAGATGACGTTAAATGTTCACATGGTTCTGCATCTGGTAGTCTCAATGAGGAATCGATATTTTATTTAATGTCAAGGGGATTAAATTATCAACAGTCGAGAGAACTTTTGATAAATGGTTTTCTATTAGACGTTGTTGAAAAAATTACTGACCCTGAAGTAAAAAACTTAATTAAAAATATGATTGGAATCAAGGAATGAAAATAGAGAACATTAAAGATGAGTTTCCAATATTTGATGAAAAAATTCAAAATAACGATTTAGTTTATTTAGATAGCGCTAACTCATCACAAAAACCAAAAGTTGTAGCTGATAAAATAAATGAATTTTATACTAAACAATTTTCAAATGTTGGAAGAAGTGTTCATTATTTAGCAGTTGCAGCAACAAACTTATATGAAAACACCAGGTCCTCTGTGCAAAAATACATTAATGCTAAAGATAAAAATGAAATAGTTTTTACCAAAGGAGCAACTGAAGCATTAAATTTAGTAGCCAATACTCTAGGGCAAAAATACCTGAATGAGGGAGATGAAATTTTAATTACAGAGCTTGAGCATCATTCAAATTACGTGCCTTGGCACTTCTTAAGAAAATCAAAAAATATTAAAATTAACTTTGCAGAGGTAAATGATGATGGAGACATTTCTCTAGAGGATATTGAAAAAAAAATAACTTCTAAGACTAAAGTAATTGCCATTACTCATCTATCTAACGTTACTGGGGCGATATTGCCTGTTAAAGAAATAACAGATCTTGCCCACTCAAAGGGAATAATAGTTGTCATTGATGGTTGTCAGGGAGCTCCTCATCTTAAATTGGATATGCAAGACTTAGATTGTGATTTTTATGCAATATCATGCCATAAAATGTATGGGCCTACTGGACTTGGTGTTTTATATGGTAAAAAGAAGTGGTTAGAAGAACTGCCACCCTATCAAGGTGGAGGTGGAATGATTAGAGAAGTCAAAAAAGATAAAATATCTTACGGTGATTTACCAAATAAATATGAGGCTGGTACCATGGCTACAGCTCAAGTTATTGCATTTGATCAGTCAATTAAGTTTATGGAGAGTATTGGTATAGAGAATATAATGAAACATGAAGCTGATTTAGTTGAGTATGGTCAAGAGCTACTACAAAAAAATAATTCTGTTAAGTTAATTGGTAGTCCAAAAAACAAAGGGGGAGTTTTATCCTTCACATTGGAGGGTGTTCATCCACATGATATTGCCACAATTCTTGATGAAGACGGAGTTGCAATAAGAGCAGGTCATCATTGCTGTCAAATATTACATGACAAATTAAATATACCTGCTAGTGCAAGAGCGTCAGTTGGAATTTATAATACTAAAGATGACTTAGATAAGTTAAATGACTCTATTAATAACTGTAAAAAAATATTTAATTTAAAATGAACTTAAAAGAACTTTATCAAGAAATTATTTTAGAGCATGGAAAAAATCCAAGGAATCTTGGAAAAGTACATGAGTTTAATAAAGATGCAAAAGGTCATAACCCTTTATGTGGAGACAATGTTCATGTTTATCTTAAATTAAATGGACAAAAAATAGTTGAGGATATTTCATTTGAGGGAAGTGGATGTGCTATTTCAATGGCATCGGCTTCAATCATGACAGATTTAATTAAAGGCAAAAATGAACACGAGGCTAAAGAGATAGTTGAAGACTTTTTAGGAATGATAAAAGAAAATCCAGACTTAAAATCAGAGTACTTAAAAGATGACGAAAAAACTAAATTAATGTGTTTATCTGGTGTCAAACAATATCCAATGAGAGTAAAGTGCGCAACATTATCGTGGCATACTCTTACATCTGCAATGGATAACTCAAAGGAAATCACTAATACAGAGTCTTAACTTTATGGAATTAAAAGAAAAAGTAATTGAAGAAATAAAAAAAATTTACGATCCTGAGATACCAGTAAATATTTATGAACTTGGATTAATTTATGATATTAATGTAGATGGAAAAAATATCGGTGTAAAAATGACACTTACTACTCCAAATTGTCCAGTGGCCGAAAGTTTGCCTAAAGAAGTTAAAGATAGTATTATGCAATTAGAAGAAGTTAATAAAGTAGATTTAGATTTAGTTTGGGAGCCACCATGGGATAAATCTATGATGTCAGAGGCAGCAAAATTGGAATTAAACTTATGACGAAACAAGTTATATCATTAAGCGATCAAGCAGCAGACAGGATAAAAGAAATTATGTCATCCGCTGATAATGACTCTATTGGTGTTAGAGTTGGAGTAAAATCAGGGGGATGCGCAGGAATGTCTTATATTATGGAATATACAAAAGAGATAAATCCTAATGATGAAGTTATTGAGGATAAAGGGGTAAAAGTATTCATTGATCCAGCCGCTGTAATGTATCTTTTTGGGACTGAAATGGATTATAAAAAGGAACAATTTTCTTCCCAATTTGTGTTTAACAACCCAAATGAAACTGAAAGGTGCGGTTGTGGAGAGTCTTTTAAAGTTTAATTAATTATTGGTAATAGGAAATAAACCAATACTGTCCTCTTTTATTCATAGAATAGGTTTTATTTTTTCTACGCTTTGGTTTTCTAATTTCATGTTTTTTGTAACCTATAATATTCTTTAGTGTTGTAATAATTTTAGTCATTCTATCTGATAACAAAATTGGATGAAATTAGTATTCTAATATGGGAATACCTGCTATTACTTCAGGTAATCCCATAAAATTAAGCTTTTTAACAGCTATAATACATGTCGAATTCAATAGGGTGCGGCGTATGTTCAAAATTATGAATTTCTTCATATTTAAGTTCAATGTACGCATCTATTTGATCATCAGTAAATACGTTGCCTTTAGTTAAAAAGCCTCTATCTTTGTTTAATGATTCCATTGCTTCTCTTAAAGAACCGCAAACAGTAGGTACTTTTTTAACTTGCTTTTCTGATAAAGCATAAAGATCTTTGTCAAACGATTTACCTGGATCAATTTTATTTTTTATACCGTCAATTCCAGCCATAAGCATAGAAGCAAATGTTAAATACGGATTTCCAGATGCATCTGGGAATCTTATTTCACATCTTGCACCCTTTTTACTTAATGTGATTGGAATTCTGCATGAAGCCGATCTATTTCTGGCAGAGTACGCAAGCAAAACTGGAGCCTCAAATCCTGGTATTAATCTCTTATAACTATTTGTAGTAGCATTAGCAAATGCATTAATAGCTTTTGCATGTTTTAATACGCCACCAATATAATATAAAGCGGTTTGAGATAATCCAGCATATTTGTTTCCAGAAAATACAGGAGTTTTCCCTTTCCAAATTGATTGGTGAGTGTGCATTCCTGAACCATTATCTCCTTTAACTGGCTTAGGCATAAAAGTTGCAGTTTTACCAAAAGAGTGAGAAACCATTTGAACTACGTATTTGTAAAGTTGGACGTTGTCTGCTTGATTAACCAAGGTTCCAAATAACATTCCAAGTTCATGTTGACTAGGAGCAACTTCATGGTGATGTTTCTCTACGGTAATTCCAACATCTCTTAGTCCTTTAAGATATTCACCCCTCATGTCTTGAGCGCTATCTACTGGTGGTACGGGAAAATATCCTCCTTTTACACCTGGTCTGTGACCCATGTTGCCATTTTCATAAGATTTTCCAGAATTATAAGGACCTTCTGTGCTATCAATTGAAAAACTTGTTTCATTCATATCGTTTTTAATTCTTACATCATCAAAAACGAAAAACTCAGGCTCTGGCCCAAAATAAGCTGTATCACCTATACCTGTTTTCTTTAAATAAGCCTCAGCTTTTTTTGCAATTCCTCTTGGATCTCTTTCGTAGGGATCTCTCTTAACTGCATCTAAAATATCACAAAATAAAATTAAAGTATTATGAGATGTATAAGGATCTATTACTTTTCTACTTAAATCAGGCTTTAATATCATGTCAGACTCATTAATTGCTTTCCATCCTGCAATTGAAGATCCATCAAAAAATACACCATCATTTAGCATTCCTTCATCTACGATAGTTGTATCCATTGTTAAATGTTGAAGTTTACCCCTTGGGTCCGTGAATCTGAGATCCACAAACTCAATATTCTTAGACTTCATTAATTTTAGTACATCCTTAGCGCTCATATTATCTCCTATAATTTTTTAATTTTCTTATCAGTTAAGAAAAGATAAATAATGCCTATTAAATAGATATCACTTATGCTTTTTTTACATGTATATTAACCTTAAAAAATTAGAATTTTCAATCAATCCTAAGTTGCAATAATGAGTTTATTTAATAAAGAACCAGTTAAAAGAGCTGAAAAAGCATTAAAAGAATTCGATGAGACTTTATCAGTCACAGAATTAGAAAACACAGCAAGAACAGCCGTTGATGCAGCAAAATCCTTAAATTGTGAAGTAGGTGCAATTGTTAAAAGCTTACTTTTTAAAAATGGTGATAATTTTTTTTTATGTTTAGTCTCAGGTGACAAAAGATGCTCATTAAACAAATTAAAAAAGTTTTTTAATAGTAAAGATTTAAGTATGGCATCACCTAATGATGTGAAAGAACAAACTGGATATACAATTGGAGGAGTATCTCCAATAGGACACACTAAAAGCTTGCAGATATTAGTTGATAGTTCTTTGAACAGATACAAAGATTTATTTGCAGCAGCAGGACATCCAAACTGTATTTTTAAAATTAATTTTGATGATCTTATTAAAATAACAAATGGATCAATAGAAGATATAATTGAATGAAATCTCAAAACGCTACTGATTATTTCATTCTTACTTTTTTAGCTTTACTTTGGGCTTCAGCCTTTTTTAATATTAAAATTGCAACATATTCTTATGGACCAATAACCATAACTTTTTTAAGAATTTTTTTTGGTATGATACCATTATTGTTACTTTGTTATTTTAAAAATATAAAAATTGAAGCGTTTTCTAATGATTGGAAATGGTTTGCAGCAATTGGTATCATTAACTTAGTAATACCTTTTTTCCTAATAGCATACGGGGTTCAGAAAGTTCAAAGTAACTTAGCAGCAATTTTAATGTCAACTACACCTATAAGTGCAACAATACTTGCACATTTCTTTGTAGAAGGAGAAAAAATAAACATAATAAAAATATTTGGAATAGTATTAGGTTTTTCAGGAATTGTTTATTTATTCTCAGAAAATTTACTTATAAATAACGAAAATTTATTTTCTGCTCTTATGATTCTATTGGGATCCACTTTTTATGTAATTGGAGGAATTTTAACATTGAAAATAAGTAATAAGAAAAATGAAAATGTAACTGCATCAATTCTTATTTGGGGAGCTATAATTGCTTGTCCAATATCACTAATAATTGAGCAACCATGGAATTATAATCCATCATTAGACTCCACATTATCTTTGATTTATCTTGGTATTTTTCCAACAGGAATTGCATGGTTATTAAGATTTATGATTTTAAAGAAAAATGGCTTAGTTTTCCAAAGTCAGGTAGCTTATCTAATACCGATTTTTGGTGTTATTTTAGGATTTATTTTCCTAAACGAATTAGTAACATCTAAAATCTTAATTGCCCTATGTGCTGTTGTCTTAGGAATTTATTTTGTAAAAAAGGCAGGAGATAAAAAAATTCAGAGTATATAAAAATAAATAATTCTAATTTATTTTTAATTTTTCAAATTTTTTTGATTTAACTGATTTTTGTGCAGCTTCAGCTAAAATTATAGACTTTCTTCCATCTTCAAAAACCCCTCTGGGTTTGATATTTTTTTTGCAAAAGTTTGCAAGATCAGATAGTTGCAACCTAAAAGCTTCTGCATATCTTTCTATAAAAAAATGAAGGAGAGGGGATTTATTATTTGTCGAATTTTTTAAAAAGAGATTCGTTTCTGTATCTCTTTTATTATCTGATATCATCATTCCTTTTGTTCCAAAAAGCTCAACTCTTTGGTCATAACCAAAACTACAATGTCTCGAATTAGTTATAATGCATTGCACTCCTTTTTTTGACTTAAGCACTGTAGTAGCAAGTTCATAGTCTTTTATTTTATTAAATCTTTGGTCTGATATGTTACTGCCAGTAGCAAATACTGATATAAATTCATCTGAACCCAAGTAGTATCTTGCCAAATCAAAATCATGTATCATCATATCTTTAAAAATTCCTCCAGAACTTTTTAAATAAGATAACGAAGGAGGAGCAGGGTCGCGACTAGTAATAATAATTTTCTCTAGTTTACCTATTTTATTTTTCAATAAATTCTTTTTAAGTAAATTATGTCCAGGATCATATCTTCTATTAAATCCTATTTGAACTTTAGGATTAAGTTTTTTAATTTTTGTTAAAGATGAATTAATTTTTTTTAAATTTAAATCTAGTGGTTTTTCACAAAATATTACTTTTTTATATTTTACACCTTTTTCAATAAATTTTAAATGTGTAGAAGTAGAAGAGGCTATAAAAATACATCTAATTTCATTATCTTTAAAAGCTATATCTGGATTATTTATTGAAATAGCATTAAATCTTTTTGAAATTTTGTTTAATAAATTTTTATTTAAATCAAAAACATATTTTAAATCAAATTCACTATTTTTTCTTAAATTATCAGCATGCATCTGGCCAATTCTACCAAGACCAAACAGAGCAGTTTTTATTTTATTTTTACCCATCTTTTTTTTCTGTTTGAAACTTTGCATGCTTCAATAAATTTTGCAGTTTCCAGTCCTTCGTCTTCATTGGGGTAAAAATACCTTTTTTTTGCATTATTTTTCAAAGAATTTGCAAATTCACGATAAATATTTGCAAATGCATCCAAATAACCTTCAGGATGACCAAATTTTAATCTAGAAAATTTTTTAGACAATTCAGCATTAAAAAAACCTCTTTCAATAAATTTTACTGCACCTTTAGATGGATTAAGTTTTAAATAGTTTGGATCGTTTTGAACCCATTCCAAACTTCCTTTTGTTCCAAAAATTCTTATTCGTAATCCATAAACTCCACCTCTAGCCATCACACTTGTCCAAAACATTCCTTTAGCTCCATTATTAAAATTGATCATTACTTGAGCATTGTTGTCCATTTTAACTTTATTTGAAACTTGTTTAATATCTGCAAAAATAGTTTCACCTTTTAAACCTGATATATAAGTTGCCATATGATATGCATGTGAGCCAATTTCGTTTAAGACCGCTGAAGCTCCAACAATATTTTTATCTATTTTCCATTTAAACTTTTTCTTTGCATTTTTTTGTGAAATACTCTCTCCATCTGACCAATCCTGAACGTATTCAACGTTTACGTATTCAACTTTTCCAATTTTACCTTTTTCAACCAATACTTTCGCCTCTCTAACCATAGGATAAGCAGAGTAATTGTGTGTCAAAGCATACTTAATTATTTTATTTGATTTTATTTTTTTAAATAATTTTTTAGCTTGAGTAAGATTTCCAGCAAATGGTTTATCAGAAATTACATGTATATTTTTATCAATAAATTTTTCTGCAATAATTTGGTGACTTGAAGGAGGTGTCATTATTGCTACAACATTAATACCATCTTTTCTTGCCGCTTCTCTTTCAGCCATTTCTCTAAAATTTGAATAGCATCTCTCTTTTAAAATACCTAGGCTTTGACCAAAGCTTTTAGATAGTTTTGAATTTCTCGAAAAAACACCAGCAACTATCTCATATTGATTATCAAATCTTGATGAAATTCTATGAACATGACCAATCCAAGATTTTGGACCACCTCCAACTACGCCAAGCTGAATTTTTTTTCCTTTAATTAATCTCATGATTAAATATATCTTAACAAATAAAAAATTTATGTCAGTAAAATTAGGTATAGCACCAATTGCTTGGAGTAATGATGACATGCCTGAGCTAGGCGGAGATACTCCTCTAGAACAATGTTTGTCAGAGGCAAGTCAGGCTGGATTTGTTGGGATTGAGTCAGGTGGTAAATTCCCAAAAACATCTGAGGAATTATTACCAAAATTAGAAAAGTATAACTTAAAATTATGTTCTGGTTGGTATAGCGGAAATCTAAGAAAAAATTCTGTTGAACAAGAAAAAAATTTAATTCAAGACCAACTTAAATTATTTAAAGATTGTGAAGCTCCATGTATCGTTTTTGCTGAAGTTTTTGGTTCAATACAGGGTGATCCAACAAAAAAACTTTCCAATAGACCAAAGATGACGGACCAAGAATGGAAAGATTATTGTACAAAAATTTCTGAGCTTGCAAAGTATCTTGAAGATGAAGGTATGCCTTTAGCTTATCACCATCATATGGGTACAGTAATAGAAACAGAAGAAGAAACTATTAGATTACTAGAAAACACAGATGATAGTGTAAAATTAACTTTAGATACTGGTCATATGTTATTTGCTAAGGGAAACTCAATTAATATAATTAATAAATTTAAAGAAAGAGTAATTCACATACACTGCAAAGATATTAGAGAAGAAGTATTAAAAAAAGCCCTTTCTGAAGATTTGAGTTTTAGGGAAGCTTTTTTAGAAGGTGCTTTTACGGTACCTGGCGATGGGTGTATCGACTACAAACCTCTGTTTGATATTCTAAAAAAAAATAATTATCAAGGTTGGCTTGTGGTAGAGGCTGAACAAGATCCTAAAAAAGCTAATCCACTTGAATACGCTATCAAGGGTTACAAATATATTACTGATACTTTAAAGAAATCAAATTTAGAGATTAATAATCTATAATTTTACTTTTTTACTGTCTTCAAGTTTACCATCAAAAAAATCAAAAATATTTTGAATAGTTTCTTTTGCCATTCTTGTCATGCATTCCTCAGTAAATGCTGCAGCGTGAGGACTAAGGAAAACTTTGTCATTTTTTAATAAAGGATTATCAGCCTCTGGAGGCTCTACCTCAAATACATCAATTCCTGCTCCAAAAATCAAATTTTCATTCAATGCCCTATCTAAATCTTTTTCATTTATAATACCGCCTCTTGCAGCATTTATGATGATGCAGTTTTTTTTCATCGTTTTTAAAAGTTCGTAATTTATAATATTTTTAGTTTGATCAGTTAAAGGTATATGGAGTGAGACAGCATCCATACCTTTAATAGCCTCTGATAAATCTTCAACTTTTTTACCACCCATTTTGCTTATTGTTTCTGAATCTACAAATGGATCGTAAACAAAAACGTTCATTTCAAACCCTAAACATCTTTTAATCAACACTTTTCCTATTCTTCCAAATCCAGCAATAAGAATGTTTTTATCCCAAATCTCTATAGTTTTTGGTAATTTATTTCGTTCAGTAAATTTTCCACTTTTGACTGAATGGTCATACATACTCTTTCTTTTTGAGATACTTAAAAGCATGAAAAGAACATGTTCTGCAACTGCCACAGCATTTGCTGTTGCGGTTATTGCTACGTCGATGTTTCCTTTTTTACAGCTATTTAAATCAATATTATCGTAACCAACTCCATGTCTTGAAATTATTTTAAGGTTTTTTGCATTTTCAATTGCCTCAGCAGGTAATATAGATGTTCTTAAAGAAACTGCATCTGCATCTACAATTTTTTGTTTCACATTTTCAACACTTAAATCTTCAACAACCTCGTAACTATAGTCGCTATTACTTTTTAATAATTCCATACCTTTTTCATGAATAGGTTGGACAATGAGAATTTTTTTCATAATTTTAAAAAAAATTATATTAGTCTAGCAAGATCTCTTTTACTATTTCTAAATGTTGGAAGTGGATATTTAAAAGCATACTTTCTTGGAATACATTTATTCTTTGCCTTTTCCCACAAAGCAATCCATTGCTTATAGTTGTGGATAGTAATATTTTTTTTATTTTTACTTCTTACATAAAAATTGGGCAAAGGTTTCCTACCAGATGGGGTTCCAGCTCTATTGTATCTTAAATCAGCGCTAATTCTAAAATCATTGGATCTATTAGGCAATGAACAGTGAATGGAGTGTTTGTGCAAAATAATAATATCGCCAACATTAGCCTCCAGAAAAACTGGCTTGTAATTATTAAGTAGTTTACTATCTTTTATTTCTACCTGACCTCTATATCCTGATATATGATTCAATAGTCCCAATTTATTAATTTCTTTTACTGTAATCATGCATCCATTTTTTTTAGTAGTTTTAGTAAATGGAATCCAAACAGTTACCATATCAGTTAATCTTTGTCCCAACGATGATAATACTGCTGCATCCTGATGCCATGGAGTTCTGCCTGAGAGACCATCGTGAACAGAATGTTTAGGTAATTTATTTTCGGGTTGTTTAATTCTTGTATTTTGAACTGGATTTGAAAGAATTTCTGGCCCTAATAATTTTTCAACTACATCCAAGATTTTTTTGTGATTAATTAAATTCCATAAAGATTGAGATGCAAAATAATCACTATCTTTCTTCACGTGATCTCTTGGAAGTCTAGTATTAAAATATTGATCAAGATCATAAATTCTTAGTTTTGAAATGTATGTGTATTTTTTTCTAAAGCTATATTTAAAAATTTTTTCTTTCATATGCACAGGAGCAAATTTATGAACTAAATTGTCCATTACATATTCCATGTCATTTAAAATTGGTTTTAAATCTTTGTTGAAATTAAGAACATTTCTTACTCTTAGGAAGCCATCTCTATCTAAAATACTCTTTAATTTACTCTTAATTTGCATAGTTATTAATATTTTAGCAAATAATTCGAATCATGAAAAGATGTAAGCATTCTTTTTTTCGTCGCAACAATATGTGGATGATATTCAAAATTTTTATATTTCCATATCACTGGCTTGTTAAGAGCATAACTTCCATAAATAAAAAATCTTTTTGGACAGTTTTTTTCCTTAAATCTATTTACTCCGTGATAAGAATTTGGAGTAGATTTAAAGAAAATTACACTTCCCTGTTTTGGTGTGAATTCCTTTAATTTATCAAGTTCATTAATCTTAGGAAACCTTCTAAAGCTTTTTCTAAGGTTTTTGTTTACTTTTTTCTTATATAAAGTAAGTGATCCTCCATTTTTTTTTGGTATATTGGTTAAATAGATCAAAAAATTATATAGCCTATTCACATCATCTCTATGTGGTCTCAATCTATATCCTCCTTTAGATACTGAGAAATCAATATCTAAATTTAAATTTGGGTTTTTATAATCTTTACCTAGTAGTTTTTTTAGCTCTTTGGAATTTACTTTTCTTTTTAGTGTATATTTTTTTTTATTAAATTTTTTTGGTTTAAACAAACTTTCCCAGGTATTTGCCTTAAATTCTGTTTTAAATTTTTTATCAATTTTTTTATAAAAGGATTTTGTATTGAAAGTAGCAAAAAGTTTTTTTGAGATTTTAGAACTTGAGATATATTTGTTGAAATTTTTTGATCCTTTATTAATCCTGCTTCTGCCACCCATAATCATATCATCAAAACTTTTTGAATTAGTTATTTCTTCAATTAAAGAATTACACACTTTTTTACTGATTATTTGTTCTCCAACAATAACCGGGAAGTTTGATTTAATTTTTTTTAGTTTACTAATTTTCAGCATTTAGCTGTACATGCCCTCTTTTACTTTAATCATTTTGTACATAAGGTCATTTAATGGTGTGGCTATTCCATGTTTTTTTCCTATTTTAGACACGGCGCCACTTATGAAATCAATTTCAGTTTTTCTTTTATAAAGCACATCAAAAGCCATTGAAGACTTATTTGTTTGTTTTGAATCAACAATTTTATTAAACATAAATAAACACTCATCTTCAGAAACATTAACACCATCTGCTAAAGCAACGTCTCTTGTTTCTAAAATTATCTCTTTACCTAAACTTCTAGAAACGTCGTTGGCATTATTATTTATGTAAAGATCGGTATGATGTAGATCAAAAATAGCTGAAAGTGGGCCTATTGCGGTTAAAGCAAAAAGTTTCATCCATTTTCTTTTTTTTACATCCTCAGCTGCAATCATTTCTAAATTATGAGCAGTAAATGTGTCTGCAATTTCAGTTATTCTATCTGAAATCCCACCATCATATTCTCCAATCCAAGAGGGTAGAGCGGCATGATTCATAATATGACCAGGGCCTAAGATATTAGATGCTTGAGTTGTTGTCCCCCCAATTACTTTTTCATCGCCAACAATACTTTTAATTATAGCTTCATGTCCAATTCCATTTTGAAAAGACATAAAAACTGTTTTATCGTTAATAATGTTTTTAATACTTTTTAAGGCAGGCTCTAGAGCTGTTGCTTTACACATGACTATCACAGCATCAACTTTTCCAATTGTAGAGGGATCCGATGTTGCTGGTACTTTTATAAATCTATCACCACCATGACCATTCATCTTTAGACCATTTTTATTTATTTCATCAACATGCTCTTTCCAAACATCAATGAGCGTTACATTTAGACCTTTTTCTGCTAGTAAGCCTCCAAATAGACAACCCATTGCCCCTGCACCAAGAACTGCAACTTTTAGATCTTTATTATTCATTTTTAAAGTCGAAATATATTTATGTAAAAAAATTATGCAATATATTATGTAACTAATTTATTTATGGAATTAAAAATAGAAAAAGGAATTTTCAAAAAATTTAAGTTAGAAGAAATATCAAACGCATTAGAAAAAGGTCTGTCAAAGAATTATGACAGTGTAAAAGCAGAAGTAATTGATTGTCCAAATTTAAGAAACTGGGATTGTCCGTCTGAAGGCATGAGTGGTAACCAAAGGATAATCGATGTTGGAGGGGAGCCTTACATGCATGATCCTAAATATCTTGGAACAGAATTTGATTATTTTGAAATCTCTAAAATGATTGGATCAGAAAGATCGTACGCACTTGGCGCAGGATCTGGTGCAATGTCTTGCCTGGATGGACACAGTGGAGAATTGGTTATAAATGAAAATTTTATTACAAAAGAAAATAAATCTTTAATTGCTAGGGTAGGAAAAGATAAAGAATGTATAGTAGAGGACTATACTGCAAGCAAACATGGCGGGCTGGGTAATGTTTATTATTCAGATGGTGTTAAAGGAAAAGTTATATGTTTAAAGATAAAAAAAAGAATTGGAAAACAAGGTTCATTACCTCAATCAATAAGAGCAGTACTTTCAGAAAATCTTAAAATTGGGAATAAAGATCATATTGCTCTTGCTGGTGTATTTAGAGTTTTGAATGGAAAAATAAGATCACATGTACAACCAGATTATAAGGATATAAAACATGAATATTATGACCCACAATTGATGAAATGCACAAAAGATTTTCTACAATTTTATGAGCCTGTTGGACCAAAATTACAATGCTATACTGTTTTATGGACTGGTGATCCAACGGGAGGAGAATTAAATTTAAGAGAGTCCGGTGAGCATACTCACTTTCACTCATATGAGCATAAGAATGATGCTGGACATTATCATTTTGACGTTTCACCAGATGAAATTGAATATGAAGGGTACTTTAATATTGCACAAGAAGTATATAGAGTGAATAATATCTATAAAGAATTAAAAAATATAAAATGAAAAAGATTTATACTTGGGCCGCTCAACCTGCCAACAGAACACTTACAGTTGATGATCTTAAAAAAGCTAAAGGAAAAAAAAAATTTACTCAAGTCACAGCTAATACAATAGATGAAGCTGAGGCCGCAGAGAAGGCTGGGTTTGACATGATAATCTGCAATGCTTTTAATGTGAAACATGTGAGAGAGGGATCAAAAAATCTATTTTTAACTGCTGCGTTAGTATTAAATAAGTTTGTCACTTCGGAAGATATCATGAGAGGAGCGTTTGAAGCCCTAGAAAATGGAGCTGATGCTGTAATGACACCTAGAAGTATGAAGATAATAGAAATGCTGGCTAATGAGGATGTTCCAGTTATGGGACATCTTGGTTTAGTTCCAAGAAAATCTACTTGGATTGGTGGTTTAAGAGCAGTAGGAAAAAATAGTGAAGAGGCACATGAACTTTTTTTAAAATTTAAAAGTTTAGAAGATGCAGGAGCTTTTTCTGCCGAATGTGAGGTTATCCCAGAAAATGTAATGGGAGAAATCTCAAAAAGAACGAATATAGTTACAGTATCTTTAGGTTCAGGAAAGAAAGCTGACGTAATGTATCTGTTCATGGAAGACATATGTGGAGATACTTTAAATCCTCCAAGACATTCAAAAGCTTATGGAAATTTATTAAAATTAAAAAATGAAATAAAAGTTGAGAGAGTTCGAGCTCTTAAGGCATTCAAAAAAGATTCAATGGCAGGAAAATTTCCAGGAAAAAAACAATCTTCAAATTTAAATAAAAAAGAGTTCGAGTCTTTTCTTGATAAGCTTGATTAATAAGTTTCAGATTCTTTTTTGCTTATTGAGCCTTTCATTTTTTCAACAATTGCTTTAGCACCTGCGCTCATTGCTCTTTGATCTGCACCAATAGTTACAAAGTTAAAACCTTTATCGATCATTTTTTGTGCGTACTCTGGTGTTCCATTATGAATTCCTGCAAAGATATTATTTTTTTTGGCATGCTCTAATATTCTTAATATTTCTGAATAAGCTTTTGTATCTTCTGCTCTGTCAAACCCAGGCTTTTCTCCTATTGCTAAACTTAAGTCAGCTGGACCAATATATATTCCATCTACGCCATCTGTTGACATAATCTCATCTAATTTATCTAATGACTCTTTTGTTTCAATCATAGCTAATTTTAAAATTTCATCATTTGCATGGTCGGCATAATCAGCTCCACCATAAATCAATCCTCTAACAGGACCAAAACTTCTATATCCTCTTGGGGGATACATACAAGCTTGAACAAATCTTTCCGCCTCTTCTTTGTTACTTACCATTGGACATATAATTCCATAACAACCAGCGTCTAAAATTTTCATTATTTGGCCTGGTTCATTCCAATTTACTCTAGCAAGAGGAGTTACATCAGTTGATGAAATTGTTTGAAGCATAGGAAGTGCATTTGTGTAATCAACAAGTCCATGTTGCATATCTACAGTTAGAGAGTCCCAACCTTGATGCGCCATAACTTCTGCTGATACAGTGCTTGGTATTTGTAACCAACCATTTACAACAGGCTTACCATCAGCCATCATTTGTTTGACTTTATTTTTTCTCATTAATAATTGAGACCGAAGTGAGTGTACTTTACGTTCAAATAATCTTTGATAGCCATTGAACCACCTTCTCTTCCATAACCTGTTTGTTTTATTCCTCCAAAAGGTACTTCAGCAAATGCAATTGTTGGATGGTTCACTGCGCATGTTCCAGTTTCCATTTTTTCTGAGACTTTGTGTGCTTTTTCTAAAGAATTTGTGTAAATATAGCTTGCTAAACCAAGGTCATTGTCATTTGCTCTTTCCACAACTTCATCTGTGTCTTTAAAAGTAAGCAATGGAACTAAAGGTCCAAAGGGCTCTTCTTTAGCAATTGTAAAATTATCTTTAACATTGTCAAAAACAGTTGGTTCATAGAAATATCCTTTATTAAAACCAGCTGGTCTCTTCCCCCCACATAAAACCGTTGCTCCCTCACTTTTAGTTTTTTCTACTAATGCCTCTATTTCATTTAATCTTTTTTCTGTAGTTAAAGGTCCTAGAATTGTATCTTCATCCATTCCGTTACCAACTTTCAGTTTAGTAACCTTTTCAACTAATTTTTTAGCAAATTCATCTTTTTTACTTTCATGAATATAAAATCTTGCTGGTGATATACAAACTTGACCATTATTTCTAAATTTAGCAGTAATTGCCATGTCGGTTACCTTGTTAATATCTACGTCGTCAAAAACAATGAAAGGTGAATGGCCACTTAATTCCATTGTAACTCTTTGGACTTTTTCAGCAGCTTGTTTTAAAATTAGTTTTCCAACTCTTGTTGAACCAGTAATAGAAACTTTTTTCACTATATCAGATGATATTAATTGAGATGAGATTTTAGCTGGATCACCAGATAATAAATTTACTACTCCTGGAGGAACGCCCGCATCATTTATAATATTCATAAGTTCCATTACACTACCTGGAGTAATTACATCAGGCTTACAAATTACTGAGCATCCTGCAGCTAAAGCAGTGGAAATTTTTCTTGAGGATAAAACTATTGGAAAGTTCCATGGTATTAATCCAGCAACAACTCCAACAGGTTCATATTTTACATACATTCTTGTATGTTCAAATCTACTTTCAACTATCTGACCATAAATTCTTTTTGTTTCCTCAGAGTTCCACTCAAAAATATCTGCAGCTCCTCCAACTTCCCCTTTTGCTTCTGATAGTGGCTTTCCAACTTCTAATGTTAACCACTTAGCCAAAACATCAGTTCTCTCTCTCATAAGATCGGCAATTTTTCTTATAATTTTTGATCTTTGCCAAGGTGGAGTATTTCTCCAAACTTCAAGACCTTTTTCTGCAGACTTAAGTGCTTTGTTTACATCTTCTTCACCTGCTTTAGATGCCTTACCTAAAACTTCTTCTGTTGCAGGATTTAAAACATCATAAGTTTCATTATTTTGTGATGCTTGCCATTTGCCATCAATGAATTGTCCAAATTTGCTATACATAATTTTTATTTTGTGGTTTATTAGTTGAATATTTGAAGAGAATATAACTAGAAAAATGAGAAAAATAAAGCTTACTTGCGCACATGCCTTAGTTAAACACTTAATTGCACAGAAAATCTATATAGATGGTAAGGTTGAACCTTTATTCCCAGGAGCTTTTGGTATTTTTGGACATGGAAATGTAGCATGTATTGGGCAAGCTTTAGAGGAAAATAAAGATAAACTTCCAACATTTAGAGGTCATCATGAACAAAATATGGCTTTAACAGGCATTGCTTTTTCAAGAGCAAAAAGAAGAAAGCAAATTTTTATTGCAACAAGTTCGGTTGGACCAGGATCTACAAATCTAGTTACAGCATCAGCAGTAGCGATGAGTAATAGATTGCCAATTTTATTTTTACCTGGAGATACTTATGCAAATAGAATGCCAGATCCAGTTTTGCAACAGGTTGAACACTTTTCAAATCCAGGAATGACAGCTAACGACTCATTTAAACCAGTTACAAAATATTTTGATAGAATTACAAGACCAGAGCAAATATTACAGTCACTTCCTCAAGCAATTCAAACCATGTTAGATCCAGCAGATTGTGGTCCTGCGTGTTTATCTTTATGCCAAGATGTACAAGGAGAAACATTTGAATATCCCGAAGAATTCTTTAAAGAAAGAGTTCACAATATTAGAAGACCCAAGCCAGATGATTTTCAAATTAAACAAGCTGTTGTAAGAATTAAGAATTCCAAAAACCCAATTATAATTTCAGGTGGAGGGGTATTTTATTCTGACGCCATGGAAGAGTTAAGCAATTTTGCAGTTAAACATAATATACCAGTAACTCAAACAGTTATGGGATACTCAACAATGAAAAGAGATCATTCTCATTTTGTAGGACCAATAGGAGGACTTGGAGGAAAGGCTGCAAATAATTTAGCTAAAGAAACTGATTTAGCAATTTGTATTGGTACAAAATTAGCTGACTTTACAACTGGATCATGGGCGAATTTTGAAAATCCTCAATTTAAGTTAGTTTCAATTAATATTGCTAGACATGATGCTAATAAACATTTAGCAGACGCAGTTATTGGAGATGCAAAAGTATCATTAATAGAATTATCAAATGCACTTGGAGATTGGAGATCATCTGATAATTGGCATAAAAAATCACAAGATGAGCTTAGGTCTTGGAATGAATATGTAGATAAAGAGAGTGGTCCAACTAATCAAGATTTACCAAGTTATGCTCACGCTGTTGGAGCAATTTATAGGAATTCAGATCCAACTGATATAGCTGTTACAGCAGCAGGAGGTTTGGTCGGAGAAGTTGTTCAAGTTTGGCGGCCAAAAGAGTTAAATACACATGAGACAGAGTGGGGATTTAGTTGCATGAGTTATGAAATTTCCGGTGCTCTTGGAATTAAAATGGCAAACCCAGATAAAGATGTCATTGCATTTGTAGGAGATGGTTCATATTTATTAAACAATTCAGACATATATTCTTCAGTATTAACGAATAACAAATTAATAATTATCGTGTGTGATAATGGAGGTCATGCTGTTATAAATAGACTTCAATTGTTCAAGGGTGGAAAAGAATTTAATTGTTTATTTAATTCATCAAATGTTCAAGATTTAAAAGAAGTTAATTTTGCTCAACATGCTGCAAGTATGGGTGCAAAATCAGAACATGTTTCTAGTATTTCAGAATTAGAAGAAGCATTTAAAAGAGCTAAGCAGTCAGAAATCACTTATGTCATTTCAATCAAAACACATAGTTATGAATGGCTTGAGGGATCTGCTTATTGGGAAAGTCCTACGCTTGAAATACCAACATCAAAAGAAAATGAAGAAGCATTAAAACTCCATAAAGAAGGAAAATCAAAACAGAGACAAGGTGTTTAAAAACTTTTTATGAATAAGGTTTTTAAAATTGGTTTAATAGGTTGTGGACATATCGCTGAAACATATTTTAGAGCTGAAAAATATTTCAATAATATTAAAATTGTTAAATGTGCAGATATTAATTTGAAAGCTGCAAAACGTTGTGCATTAAACTATGGAATAAAATTTTTAACTGTAAATGAACTGCTAAAAGATAAAGAGGTTGAAATTATTTTAAACCTTACAATTCCAAAAGCGCATTATTCAATATCTAAAAATGCTTTAACAAATGGAAAACATGTATACTCTGAAAAGCCATTAGCAATAAATTTAAAAGATGGAAAAGATTTAATAAATTTATCAAAGAAAAAAAAATTATATTTAGGTAATGCTCCTGATACATTTTTGGGTGGTGGAATTCAAAAATCAAAAGAACTAGTTGAAAAAAACATAATTGGAAAAATTAAATTAGGCAATGCAGTTTTTGCTTTTCCTGGCATTGAGTCTTATCACCCAAACCCTGAACCTTGGTTTGCAAAAAATGAGGGAGGTCCCGTTATTGATATGGGACCGTATTATATTACTGCTTTAGTAAATCTGTTAGGACCTGCAAAAAAAGTAACTAGCACCATCATTCAAGGACAAAAATATAGGACAATTGGAATAGGACCAAAAAAAGGAAAAAAATTTAAAGTAGAATGTCCAACTACTTATTTATCTACAATTACTTTTAAAAATAACTCCGTTATAAGATTAACATTATCATTTGATGTAATAGCTCATCAAAGAAACCACATTGAATTATATGGAGAAAAGGGTTCAATTATTGTTCCTGACCCAAATATGTTCGGTGGATCAGTGTTAACCTGTAATAAATTAGGTGAAAATTGGAAAGAATATAAGACTACAAAAATGCCTTTGGGACGTATTAATATTAGAACACAAAGTTCTAGAGCTAACGAAGCACCAACTAATGCAAACTACCGAGGAGCAGGATTATCTGAAATGGCATATTCAATTGAGAATAAAAAAAAACATTTATGTAATGGTGAGATATCTTTACATGTATTAGAAATTATAACTTCTATTATGAAAGCAGCAAAATCTGGAACATCTGTGTCAATTAATACAAACTGTGCAAAACCAAAAAAGTTTTTAGAAATAGATGCAAAGAATTTACTTAAATAAATTGACAGTGAAGAAACATATAGTTATTTCTGATCCATTTCCAAGAAGATTAGATTTAATTTTTTCAAAAAAAAAACTTAAGGAATTAAAATCAAAATACAAAATAATATCAGCTCCTAAGTTAAATAAAAAAGATTTTTATGAAAAAAATATTCATAAAGCTACTTTTATAATGGGTCAACCAGATCTGGATAAAAATCTTTTGTCAAAAGCTTCTAAGTTGAAATGTATTATAAATGTCGAAAGTAATTTTATAGATAATATTGACTATGATTATTGCTTCAAAAAAAAAATTGATGTCATCGCTACATCACCTGTTTTTGCAAAGCCTGTTGCTGAAATAGCCTTAGGTATGACTTTGTCTATTTTAAGAAATATTCATAATGCTCATATTGATTTTGTAAAAGGTAAAGAAAAATATGGTTTAAAGAGTAATTTGAATGCTTCCCTATTGGCAAATAAAAAAATTGGTTTACTTGGTTTTGGAGATTTGGCTAAGGCACTTTACCCATTACTGCTACCATTTACAAAAAATATAAATGTTTATGACCCCTGGGTCCCAAATAAAATAATTAAAAAAGCTGGATTTAAGTCTATTAATTTAAATAAAATGTTTAGTGATTGTGAGATTATTTATGTTCTAGCAACTATCACAACTAAAAACAAAAACTTAATAAACAAAAAATTATTAAATAAAATGAAACCTAAATCAGTTTTTGTTTTAATGAGTAGAGCAGCAATCGTTAATTTTGTGGACCTAAAAAAAAGAATTAAAAAGGGAGATATATATGTCGCAACAGATGTATTTCCTGAAGAACCTGTAAAAAAAAATGATCCAATTAGAAAGCTTAAAAATATATTGTTTTCAGCTCATAGAGCTGGAGCTTTAGAACAGGCTTTTTTTGATATGGGCGACATTGTTCTAAAAGATATGAACTTAATTTTAAAAAAAATGCCTCCAAAATTCTGCAAAAGGGCTCAAAGAAAAACGGTAAATCTGTTAGCCTCAAAACCTGTTGCAATTAACTGATTTTTTTATATTTTCTTCACTTATGTCATCGATTAATCAATTACTTCTAGAAGCAAAAAGTGTAACAAAATACTTTGGAACGATAACAGCTCTAGAGAATGTCAATTTAAAGATACATGCAGGAGAATGTCTTGGTGTTGTGGGTGATAATGGAGCTGGCAAATCAACTTTAATGAAGGTTTTATCAGGGCTATACAAACCAAGTGCAGGCTCATTATTCTTTGATGGTAAAGAGAAGATTTTAGAAAGCCCTAAAGACTCTCAAAATTTAGGTCTAGAAATGGTTTATCAAGACTTGGCATTAGCTGGAAATCTTCCAATAGGTGAAAATATTTTTTTAGGACGTGAACCAACTAAAAATCTTGGACTACTTAAATTTCTAGATTATAAAAAAATTAAAGAACTTACTGATGCGCATCTTGGTAAATTAAAAATTAATGTCAAAAGTGCTGATCAAAAAGTAGAAGAACTTTCAGGTGGTCAAAGGCAAGCAGTTGCAATTGCAAGATCAACAGCATTTAATGCTAAAGTTGTAATAATGGATGAACCAACTGCTGCACTTGCAATTAAAGAAGTTGGTAAAGTTTTAGACCTTATAAATAGTTTAAAACAAACAGGTGTTGGAGTAATAGTTATTAGTCATAGAATGGATGATATTTTTGCCGTGTGTGATCGTGTGATGGCCTTATTCCAAGGAACAAATTTTGCAGAATCTGAATTATCTAAAACTTCAAGAGATGAAGTAATAGGTTGGATTATGGGTAAAAAATAATTATGGAAAATAAAGATCAAGAAAAAAATTCACTGTATTTAAAAATAATGCCATACCTTGAAAAGTATGGAATATTATTACTACTGGTAATAATGATTGTAGTAATGCACTTCCTTCAGCCAGATGTTTTCTTGTCTTGGAGAAATGTTACCAATGTATTCAAACAAATTTCTTGGCAATCGATGTTAGCATTAGGTGTGTTTATGGTCATAGTCACAGCAGGGATTGATCTATCGGTTGGATCAATAATGATGTTGTCGTTAATGATTCTTGCAATAGTTGCTAAAGCAGGGGCGCCTTGGTACATAGTTGTAATAACGCCTTTGATTGCAGGATTTCTATGTGGTCTATTTAATGGATTAGGAATAACCCTACTGAGGATGCCTCATCCTTTCATAATGACTTTAGGAACATTGTATATCTTTAGAGGTACAGGAAATTTAATTTCAGGTGGAACGCCAATAAGTGGTTTTACAGACGAAGTTAGATATCTTGGTCATGGACGGATTGATTTAACTTGGCTTGGTTTAGAAAAATCACAATATTTACCAGTCAGTTTAGTTCTCATTGCAATTGTTTATATAATTTTTTGGATATTTATGAATAAAACTCGAACAGGAAAATGGATTTATGCAATTGGAGGAAATCCTAATGCTGCAAGAGCCTCTGGAATAAACGTTAATAAAATTCTTGTAATAGTTTACTCACTTTGTGGGTTTTTATCTGGAATTGGAGCACTTATTTTAGCTGGACGAACAGACTCTGGATATCCAAACGCTGGATTACAATCTGAGTTAGATGCAATAGCAGCATGCATTATTGGTGGAGCGAGTTTTTTTGGAGGAAGAGGTACAGTTCTTGGAGTTTTTGCAGGTGTAATGATCATGGGTATTTTAAGAAATGGTCTTAATTTGATGGATGTAAGTTCATTTTGGCAACAGGTTCTAATCGGATCCATTATAGTATTAGCGGTATATATCGACGTTCTTAGAAGAGATCTTGGGACAAGAAAATAGCACACTTAATAGTTGTAATTGAAAATTTGATAGTCTTTTATAAACAGTTGAATTTTTTTTAAAAATTTAATTAAATTAATTTTTAATAATTATTAAAGAGGTAAAAATATGAGAGAACTAAACAGAAAAATTGTTGTTTTCATTTCAGCGATTTTTTTATTGATTAGCATGGGGTCAGTATCTTTTGCTGATGGACATGGAAAAAAAATCTTATTCAGTATTAAAGGACCTGGTTCTGGAAACCCATTCTGGGCTTCTGTAACAAAAGGTGCTGAAGAAGAGGCAAAAAAATTAGGAGTAAAACTAATTTTAATTGCTCCTCCACAAGAGGGAGATGTACAAGCTCAGATAAACCAAGTTGAGGACCAACTTGCAAAAGGTGTTGATGCACTAGCACTTGCACCAGGAGATCCAAACGCTTTTGCACCAATTGTAGACGATGCTATTAAAAGTGGTGTTCCAGTAGTATTTGTTGATACAAAAGGAATTAATGAAGGTGTAACTTTCATTGGGACAAATAATATGAATGGGGCAGAATTAGCTGCAAAATTTATTTGTGATAAAACTCCAAAAGGATCTGATGTTGCAATTCTTACTGGAATTGAGTCTCAGTCAACTGCATTACTAAGAAGAGATGGTGCAATTAAAGGATTTAAAAACTGCGGTTTAAACCTTGTTGCTACTCAAACAGCTGAGTGGGATACTGCAAAAGGTAGATCAGTTACTGAGTCAATCATTTTGAAAAATCCTAATATCAAAGCAATTTTTGCTTCTAATGACAATATGGGATTAGGTGCAATGCAAGCACTAAAAGATGCGGATATGAATGATGTGATCGTTGTTGGTTTTGATGCTACTCCAGATGCAGCTACAAGCATCCTAAAAGGAGAAATGACTGCAACAATAGCTCAGTTCTCATACAACATGGGCGCATATGGAGTTAAATATGCTCTTGAGCTAGCTAACGGTGGAAGTATTGATCCTAATATTGATACTGGTACACAATTAGTAACAAAAGAAAACGCTAACGATTTTAAATAATCTTTAGAAAATTAAAATTAAAAGGGTGAAATTTTATTTCACCCTTTTTTTTTATATATTATAATTGCAAAATGCTAATTAAAATTAATCCAATATTAAGCCCTGAGCTCCTATATCAGTTAAGGGCAATGGGTCATGGTGATAAACTTGTTTTAACTGATGCTAATTTTCCAGCATATTCTCACTCTTTAAATAATAAAGTAATTAGACTAGATGGAGTAGATATTTATGAAGCTACAAAGGCTATTCTTTCTGTTTTTCCATTAGACAGTTTCATTGATTCAGCTGCAAACAGAATGCAGGTTGATAACAAACCTGATGAATTAACTGATTGTCATAAAGATTTTATTAAAGCTGTAAAAGAAACTTCTGGAGAAAATTGGAAGATTGGTTCAATTGAAAGACAAGAATTTTATAAAGAGGCAAAAAAATCTCAACTAATAGTATCAACCTCTGAAATGAGACCATATGGGTGTTTTATATTAACAAAGGGAGTAATTAAACCAGATGGTAGTGTTTGGGTTCTTGATAAATAATGAGCTCAATATGTGTCTTTGGAGTATTTGTAGCTGATCTTTGTTTTTTTGCTGACAAAATTCCAATCAAAGGTGAAACAGTTTTAGGTAGAAATCATATAGTTGGTCCAGGCGGAAAAGGGTCAAACCAAGCTATTGCTGCTGCAAGACTTGGTGGAAATGTAAATTTTATAACTAAGATAGGAGATGATCAAAATGCCAAGATGGCTCTCAAGTTGTATGAGGAGGCTGGAATTAATACAGATTCAATAATTCAAGATCCAAACAAGTCAACCGGTGTTGCAGGTATAATGATTAATGAAAAAACAGGGGATAATGCAATTAATATTGTGCCTGGAGCCGCTGGTTCTATATCTAATGAAGATATTGACAATAATATTGAGTTTATAAAAAAATCAGAAATTTTTTTAACTCAATTAGAAACACCTAATGAAGTAACTAGTTATGCCCTCAACAGAGCAAAAGAGGCAGGATCTATTACAATTTTTAATCCAGCACCTGCATCAGATATAAAAGAAAGTGATTTTAAATGTATTGATTATTTTACTCCTAATGAAACTGAAGCAAGTTTTTATTTAGGTAAAAAGGTTGAGAGTAAAACAGAAATTGAAGTGTCTGCAAAAACTTTTTTAGAAAAAGGAGTAAAAAATATTATTATTACATTAGGTCCAAAAGGCCTCTACTTTGCAAACTCTGAGGAGAGTTTTTTTATAGATGTTTATAGTTTAAAGGATAAGGTTATAGATACTACTGGAGCAGGCGATGCTTTTAACGGAGCGTTTGCATATGCTTTATCTAATAAATTAAAAATTAAAGATGCTTTAGAGTTTTCAAATAAAGTAGCTGCAATTTCCACAACAAAAGCAGGTGCAGCTAATGCAATGCCTAAATTAGATGAAGTAGAGGTTTATTAATTATTCTATTATTTTAAAATCAGACTTAAATCTATCGGTAATTGTTAAACCTAGACCAGGTTTTTTATCATCTAAATCTATATATCCATTTTCAGGGGCAGGATCACCTTCAAAAATGTAATAAAATAATTCATTACCAATTTCTACATCATGGACTGGAAAAAACTCAGATATTGGACAATTAAAATTTGACATTGTTAAATGATAATTATGCATTTGACCAGCATGAGGAATAACTGGCACTTGATAAGCTTCTGCCAATGCATTTATTTTATTTGCAATTGTAAATCCGCCAACTCTATTATTATCATATTGAATATAGCTGACTGCTTTAATATCCAATAATTGTTTAAATCCAAATAAGTTGAATTCATGTTCTCCACCAGAAATTGGAATTGCATTCATATTATTTAATTCTGCATAGCCATGAATATCATCTGCTATTACAGGTTCCTCCAACCATCTAGGGTTAAATTTTACTAATTTTGGGATCATCCTTTTTGCATAATCTAAGTTCCAACCCATATAACATTCCATCATTAGGTCGGTATCATATCCAATAACCTCTCTAACTGCTTCAGCTAGCTCAATATTTTTTTTCATACCATCAGGTCCATCTTTTGGCCCCCATCCAAATCTCATTTTAAACATTTTAAAACCTTGTTTAACATAGCTTTCAGCTTCTTTTTGCAAATCCTTAATTGGTTGGCTGTATAGTTTAGATGCGTAGACTGGTATCTTTTCCTTTGTTCGTCCACCTAATAGTTTAAAAACAGGTTTGTTTGTAATTTTTCCCATTATATCCCAGAGCGCAATATCAATTGCAGAAATAGCTACCATCCCCAATCCTCTTCTTCCCCACGCATGCGTTCTTCTATACATTTTTTCCCAGATATAAGAATAATCAAAAGGATCTTCACCTATTACTAAAGGAGTTAAATAAGTATCGATTGTTTTTTTTACTAATTGAGGTGCTAGTGCCGCATTTCCAATTCCAATAATACCATCGTCTGTTTCGATTTCACATATTAACCATTCATGAAATCTAAATGAACCCATAGCATCTGATTTTTCAAACAAAAGGTCTGAAGCATTTGTGCAAAAATTATTTTGTGGAGGAACTGTTTTACCGTTCCATTGATATACCTTGGTACGAATACTGTTTATCTTAGACATTTAATTATTTTTATTCTCTGCCATTGTTAATGCAATTTTGAATGAATTCAAAGTAGGTTCTAAATTTGCTTTATTTTTTCCTGCAATATCAAATGCTGTTCCATGAGCAGGAGTGGTTATAGGGATTGGCAAACCTCCTTGTACAGTTACACCTCTATCAAATCCAAATGCTTTTAATCCAGATTGAAGTGCATCATGATACATACCAACAATACAATCATGATTTCCATTTTTATAAGCTGTGATAAAAGAAGTATCACATGGTAAAGGTCCATCAGCATTAATACCTAGTTTTTTTGCTTCTTCTATTGCAGGTATAATTTCGTCTTTTTCCTCTGTACCAAATTCAGCATGAGGATTCAGTGCTTGGACTGCTACTCTTGGATTTTTAATACCATTTAATTTCATAGCTTCATTTATAAGCTTAATTGGCTTAATAATTTTTTCCTTTTTTACATGTTCTGGTACTTCTTTTATTGGAATATGTGATGATACCCTTGCTGTCCAAAAATTATCAACAACATTAAACTCACAAAAAAAATTTTTAACCTTTAACTTTTCAGCCATCAAATGTAATTCATCAGAATATTTATTTCCTCCAAGTTTAAGGCTTGTTTTGTTAAATGGTCCAAAGTTTATTGCATGAATTTTGTTTTCTTTAGCAAGATCTAAAGCTAAATCTAAAGAAGATAAAACGCTTTCTCCCGCCTCTTTAGAGCACTCAGATAATTTATAATTATGATTTTTACCTTTAGAGATATCTAGAAAAAATTTATTACCCTTGGCAAAATCAATATTATCGAAATCTTCTACAAAATTTAAATTATGTGATTTGCCTGAAATTTTATTTCCACTCTCTAAAATATTTTTTTCACCTATAATAATTACATTAGACTTCTTTGTTATTTCCTCAGATAATAGTTTTGATACTAATTCGGGTCCTATACCAGAGGGGTCTCCTAAAAGAACTGCTATGTTAATTTTATTTTGAGCCATTTTTTACTTTACGCTATGTATCAGATTATGTTTATATATTTAAATATAAATTAACTAAAAAAGAGGGAAATAATGAAAAAAAGTTTTAAATTATTTTTAGCTGCCGCATTTTTGGTAACTGAATTTTTTGTTGTTGCACTTCCACTTATGATTACTTCTGCAAAAGCAGATGGTCACCCCATTCAAGCTATTACACACGCTGGTTTTGGTGGTGGAACAGACGTAACTACTAGAATGATGTTATTAAGAACTAGAAGGTATCTAAAACAAGATATGCAATTAGTTAACAAAAAAGGTGGTGGTGGAGCAGCATCAATGGATTATATGATGACTTTACCTGCGGATGGTCAACATACTTTAACTTGGACAACAGGTCATGCTGTATCAATGGCATTGGGTAAAACTAAAGTTAAATTAAGTGACATGCAACCATTAGCAAGAGGAACAGACGATCCTCAGTTATTTGTTGTAAATTGTAAAAATGAAATCAAAGACGCTAAGAAATTTATTAGTGCACAAAAATCAAAATCATTAAAATATGGTACAACTCACGTTGGTGGTATTGATGATGTAAGCGCGATTGCTTTTACAAAAAAAGGAAAATTAACAGACCCAACAATTGTTCCATACAAAGGAGTTGGTCCTATTAAAACTAACCTAATCAAAGGAGATATTGATGTAGGTGTTTTAAACTTAGGTGAAGCAGTTACAGAAATTGAAGATGGAACTTTATGTGTTTCAGTTGTTCTTGCAAGTAACAGAATGGAAAAATTAAGTAATATTCCTACTGCCACAGAACTTGGAATACCAGTTGTGTTATCAACTGTTAGAGGATTTGTAACAAGAAAAGGAGTTCCAGCTGACAGAAAGAAACAATTGGAAGATGCTATGATAAAAGCTATGGAGCATAAATATTTCCAAAGCTTTCTAACTGACATCGGACTTGATTCAACTAGTGTTGTTGGAGCTGATGAGTGGGGTAAGCAAATGGAGGTGATGCTTGCAGAAATGACTGCTCAACTTAAAGCTTTGGGTTACATTAATTAGTCATAAGAAAGTACATTTTTTTTATGAATAATGTACACAATAAAAAAAGGGCAAACAAAAGTTTGCCCTTTTTTTTTAAAGATGAGTTTAAAGTATTTTTTGTAATTATTTTTTTTTCTACAATATTATTAATTTCAACTTTTACTTTTGATAAGGTCCCGCCAATCTTAAACAGAGGTATTCAGCCTGCAACGTTTCCAAAAGGATTGTTAGTATTGATAATGTTTTTAACAACAATTATTTATTATCTATCATTTAAAAATCCCTGGAAAAAAGAAAAAAAACTTCCAAAACCATTTTTTTTAACAATCTTAAGTTTTATTTTATTTGTTATTATCTCTAAAACATTAGATTTTTTCTTAGCTATTTCAGTTCTTTCAATATTTGTCTCTTACAATTGGGGTGAAAAAAGAGTTTTTTATTTACTATTAGTTGGAATTATATTTCCACTAGTAGTTTTTATATTTTTCGAAATGATACTGAGTCTTAGATTTCCTCCAGGAATAATTACAAACCTTTATTATTACTAGTATGGATAATCTTTTATTAATGATGGTGCCTTTATTTAGTTCTAAGTTATTAATTGTTTTACTTTTTGGGACTTTATTTGGACTAATTTTAGGTGTTTTACCAGGATTAGGCCCTACAACTGGTGGAGCATTAATCTTACCATTTACTATGACTTTAGATCCTCTTTCAGCAATAGTCCTTTTAACATCAATTTATTGCGCCGGAACATATGGTGGTGCAATCACTGCAGTTTTAATAAATACTCCTGGAACTCCAGCAGCAGCAGCCACTTGTCTAGATGGCTATCCTTTAGCTCAAAAGGGAGAAGCAGGAAGAGCTTTAGGTATGGCAACAGTTTCAAGTACAGTGGGTGGAATATTTAGTGTGATAGTTTTAGTATTTTTTGCACCTGTTTTAGCTAAACTCGCCTATGAATTTGGCCAACCAGAATATTTTGCATTAGCTATTTTTGGTTTAACTATGCTCGCATCAATTGGTGAGGGAAGTCCAATTAAAAATTTAATAGCTGGTGCATTTGGAATTTTAATTTCTACTATTGGAAAAGATTTTATGACTTCAATTGATAGATTTACTTATGGAATCAATGAACTTTCAGTTGGTATTGGATTTATACCAGTGGTAGTAGGTTTATTTGCTATAAGCGAAATGTTAACTCAGTCAACACTTCTTGATCAAGTGTTCAAAAGAGTTGCATTAAAAGCGGTAAAACTCCCATCTCTAGATGATTATAAGAAAACATGGAAAACAATTTTAAGATCAAGCGGCATAGGTTCTTTCATTGGTGTTTTGCCAGCAGAGGGAGGAACTGTTGCATCTTTAATTGGGTACTCAGAAGCAAAAAGATTTTCTAAAGAACCAGAAAAATTTGGCAAAGGATCAATAGAAGGAATTGCTGGAGCAGAGGCTGCTAATAATGCTGCTACTGGTGGCGCAATGGTTCCAACTTTAGCCCTTGGAATCCCTGGGAGTGCTACAACAGCAGTAATATTAACTGGTTTAATTATTCATGGTGTCAGACCAGGTCCAGATCTATTTAGAGAACAGCCTGATTTTTTGTATGGAATTTTTGGAGCTATGTTAATTGCAAACGTTTTATTTTTTATATTTGGTTTTTTTGGTGCAAAATTATTTGCAAGAATAACTTTAGTTCCAAACAAAATTTTATGGCCAATGATATTTGCTGTATCTGTATGTGGAACTTATTCTTTAAGTCAGTCGATAATTGATGTCTGGATAATGTTATTTTTTGGAGTACTTGGATTTTTTATGAGAAGATTTGGTTTTTCAGTTGTTCCAGTAATTATAGGATTAATTTTAGGAGAATTAGTAGAAGGAACTTTAAGACAATCTTTAGTGATTTTTGATGGAAATTGGCTGATGTTTTTAACAAGACCAATAGCTTTAACCTTTTTTATTTTATCTTTTATTGCATTGGCTTTTCCTTTATTAAGGTCAAAAAAACAAAAAAAATAATATGATTAATTTTGATTTAAAAGATAGAGTTGCAATAGTGACAGGAGGCGCACAAGGTTTTGGACTGGCTATTACGGAAAGATTTATTGCTTCAGGAGCAAGCGTTGTTATTTGGGATATAGATGAAGAGGCAATTAAAACTGCAATAAAAAAAATTAATTCAAATAAGGTTTCATATCAAATTGTGGATGTTGGAAATTATGAAAATATAGGAAAAAATTTAGCTGAGATTGAAAAAATACATAAAAAAATCGATATTTTTATCAATAATGCAGGTGTTGCAGGAAAAAATACTACAGTAGTTGATTATCCACTTGATGAATGGAAAAAAGTTATAGACTTAAATCTAAATGCAGTATTTTATTGTTGTAAAGCCGTAACTCCTTACATGATAAAAAATAATTATGGAAGAATTGTTAATATTGCCTCTATCGCTGGAAAAGAAGGCAATCCTAACGCTAGTGCCTATAGCACTTCTAAAGCTGGAGTTATAGGTTTAACTAAATCGCTTGGTAAAGAATTAGCATTAAAAAATATAGCTGTTAATTGTGTAACCCCTGCTGCTGCTCAAACTAGAATTTTTGATCAAATGACTGAGGAACATATTAATTATATGTTATCTAAAATCCCAAGAAATAAATTTGCCAAAGTAGATGAATTAGCGTCTCTTGTTACGTGGTTATCCAGTGAAGAAAATTCTTTTTCAACAGCTGCAGTATTTGATTTGAGTGGTGGAAGAGCAACTTATTAGTTTATGCAAATAGGAATTGATGTTGGAGCTACGAAAATAGAAAGTGTAATTTTAGATGAAAAAGGTAATGAAATTAATCGTGAAAGAACAGATTGTCCAAAAGATTATTTCCAAATTGTTAAAACGATTAAAGATATTAGCAAAAAATTAGAGAAAGAATTAAATAAAGTATTACCAATCGGTGTATGTCATCCTGGCATACATTCACCTCAAACTGGATTAGTTAAAAATGCGCCAAACTGTTATTGGTTGGAAAAAAAACCATTTCAAAATGATTTAAGAAAAGAATTGGGTAAAGAGGTATTTTGCGAAAATGATGCAAATTGTTTTGCTTTATCAGAAGCATTAGATGGAGCAGGAAAACATTATAAAATTGTTTATGGAATAATAATTGGTTCAGGTGTTGGTGGTGGTTTGGTGATTGATAAAAAAATAGTTAGCGGACCTAATGGAGTAGCAGGAGAGTGGGGACATAATCAAATTACTCATTTAATTGCAAAAAAAGAAAACTTCGATTCTACCAATTTAAGAGAGGGCGAGATTGAGAGTTTTATGTCAGGTTTAAGTTTAGCAAAAAAATTCAATAAAAAATTCAAAAAGAATTTAAAGACAAATGAAATTTTTGATTTATATAGAAAGCATGATTTAGATGCTGAAGATTTAATAGATAATTTTAAAGTAAATTTAGCAATGTCCTTAGCGAATATAATTAATATTCTTGATCCTGATTGTTTTGTTTTTGGCGGGGGTGTATCAAATGAAATTGATTTTTTAAGTGAAATCGAAAGCATCGTAAGAAAATTTGTAACTGGCAGAGAGTATGAAGGTGTGTTTCTTAAGCCAAAGTACGGAGATGCTAGTGGCGTCAGAGGTGCAGCAAGATTAGGAAGAACATCAATCTACTAATATTGCAAATCAATTAATAGTTGTATTTTTTTTTCTTGTAGTCTTTTAATAAATCAATCTATAATTGTTTTTTTTAAGTTAACTTAATTTAACAAATAAGAGGGAAAATATGAAAAAAATGTTAATAGCTTTAATCGCTTTTGCATTCACTTCTACATCTTCTTTTGCAGGACCAAAAATTGAGGTTTTGCACTGGTGGACATCTGGTGGTGAAGCAGCTGCACTTAAAGTATTAAAAGATGATTTCGCTGCAAACGGTGGTGAATGGTTAGACATGCCTGTAACTGGTGGTGGTGGAGACGCTGCTAACGTTGCACTTAAAGCAAGAATAGTTGCAGGAGATCCTCCTTCAGCTTCTCAAATTAAAGGTCCAACAATTCAAGAATATGATCAAGAGGGAGTAGTAGCTCCATACAACATTGATCCTATAGCTCAATCAGAAGGTTGGGATGGACTTTTAGATCCAATGATTGCAGCAGTTCACAAATGCCAAAACAATAGTGGGCCATACTGTGCTGCACCAGTTAACATTCATAGAATTGATTGGATGTGGGCTAACAAAGCAGTATTTGATGCTAATGGAATTTCAGTTCCAACAACTTGGGATGAAGTAAATGCAGCAGCAGAGAAACTTCAAGCTGCTGGAATAATTCCTTTCGCACATGGTGGTCAAGCTTGGCAAGATGCAACAGTCTTTGAAGCAGTCGCTATGGGTATTGGTGGAAATAACTATTACAAAAATTGCTATGTAGATCTTAAAGAAACATGCCTTAGAAGTGAGACGACAGTAAAAGTTTTTGATCAAATGAGAAAACTTCAAGGTTTTACTGACGAAGGTAGCCCAGGTAGAGACTGGAACGTTGCTACTGGAATGGTTATTGAGGGAAAAGCCGGTTTCCAAATTATGGGTGACTGGGCAAAAGGTGAATTTACAGCGGCTGGAAAAGTTCCAGGAGTTGATTACTATTGTTCTCCAACACCTTCTAATAATGGTTACTTGTACAATGTAGATAGCTTTATATTCTATAAAACAAGTGATCCTGATAAACAAGAAGGTCAAAAGTTATTAGCTAAATTAATGATGGGTAAAAACTTCCAAAAAGTATTCAACCTATACAAAGGATCAATTCCAGCACGTTTAGATGTTTCTATGGACGAATTTGATAAATGTGCAAAAACTTCGAATTCTGACATTAAAACTGCAGGTGCAGGCGGTGGATTAGTTCCGAGTTTTGCTCATGGAATGGCTCAAGGAAATACTATGAAGGCTGCTTTACAAGATGTGATTACAGAACACTTTAATTCTGACATGTCCTCTGTTGATGCAGCAAACGCTTTGGCTGATTCAGTTTTAGATAACATGTAAAATATAAAAATTAAGGCCACCTAAAGTTTAGGTGGCCTTTTTTTTAATCAAAATTAAAAAATATTTATAATGCTCAAGTGGTTAGAAAAAAACCTGCCAAAAATCGTAATGGCTCCAGCTGTTGGATTAATTGGTTGGTTTGTCTATGGTTTCGTACTTTGGACTTTATATATATCTTTTACAAATTCTAAAATCTTGCCGAAGTATGAACTTTGGGGAGTAGGTCAATATGTTAAACTTTGGGGTTCTAGAAAATGGCTTATTGCGGTAGATAATCTTCTTATTTTCACAGCCTTATTCTTAATTTTTTGTGTAGTGATTGGCATTATTCTTGCAATATTTTTAGATCAAAAAATCAGGGCTGAAGGTGTCTTGAGAACTATTTATCTATATCCTATGGCTTTATCATTTATCGTTACAGGAACAGCTTGGAAATGGATTTTAAACCCAACCCTTGGTATCCAAAAAATGTTTATTGATTGGGGATTTGAAAACTTTACATTCGATTGGTTGGTCAATCGAGAAATGGCCATCTACACCATTGTCATTGCAGGTGTCTGGCAATCTGCTGGATTTGTAATGGCGTTATTTCTAGCTGGATTGAGATCAGTTGAAGATGAAATAGTTAAAGCAGCTAAAATAGATGGTGCAAATTTATTTACAGTTTATTGGAAAATTCTACTTCCAATGATGAGACCAGTTTTTTTTACAAGTTTTGTAATTTTGGTTCATATTTCAATAAAAAGTTATGATCTTATAGTTGCGTTAACCCAGGGTGGTCCAGGCATATCTACAACTATGCCTGCATTATATATGACACAAACTGCATTCCACAAAAGTCAAGTTGGTTTGTCAGCAGCAAGTGCGATGATGATGTTTATGGCAGTAGCAGCTGTGATTATACCTTATTTATACTCTGAACTTAGGAGAGAAAATGCAAGATAAAATACACTCTTCATACAAACAACTTGAACAAAAATCTAAGTATACAAATATGTTCCTTAGATGGTTTTTATATTTTGTTTTAGTAGTTTTTGCATTGTATTTTATTTTTCCATTATATGTGATGGTTGTTACTTCCTTAAAAACAATGGAAGAAATCCGTCAAGGCACACTTCTAACTTGGCCAAGTGGATTAAATTTTGACTCATGGTTAGTTGCATGGGGAGGTAGAGGATATGGTGCAGGTGATACTTTCTTAAAACCATATTTTTGGAATTCAATTAAAATGGTAGTTCCAGCAGTATTTTTTTCTACATTCATTGGTGCGATGGCTGGATATGTTTTAACAAAATGGAGGTTTAAGGGAGACAAATGGGTTTTCCTTTTTTTATTATTTGGATGTTTTATTCCTTATCAAGCAATCTTATTACCCATGGCTAGAACTCTTGGAGTTCTAGGAATATCGAATTCTGTAATTGGACTTGTTTTGGTCCATACAGTTTATGGAATTCCATTCACAACTTTATTTTTTAGAAATTTTTATGTTTCTATTCCTTCCGAATTAGTAAAAGCTGCTAGAATAGATGGAGCTGGATTTTTTAAAATATTTTTTAAAATTTTACTTCCAGTATCAACACCAATTATCGTAGTAACAATAATCTGGCAATTCACACAAATTTGGAACGACTTTTTGTTTGGCTCAACATTCTCATTTGGAGAGGCAGCGCCAATACAAGTTGCTTTAAACAATATGGTTTTATCAAGCACTAGTGTTAAAGAATATAATGTTGATATGGCATCTGCTATTATTGCAGGAATTCCAACACTTATTGTATATGTCTTAGCTGGGAAATATTTTATTAGAGGATTAACCTCTGGAGCAGTAAAAGGTTAAAAATGAAAACATTAAAAATTGATCAATTATCAAAGAACTTTGGATCAACTGAGGTTTTAAGGAAAATTAATTTAGAGATAGATGAAGGTAATTTCTTAGTGCTTTTAGGTCCGTCTGGATGTGGAAAATCTACACTATTAAATATTATTGCAGGATTAGAAACTATTAATGAGGGAAATGTTCACATAGATGATTACAATGTAAGTAAAGTAGAACCTAAAGATCGAAATATTGCAATGGTATTTCAATCTTATGCTTTGTACCCATCAATGAATGTACGTGAAAACATGATCTTTGGTCTTAAACAAGCAAAAGTATCAAAAGAAAAAATAGAGGAACAGTTACAAAAAGTATCAAAATTTTTACAAGTAGACGCTTTGTTAGAGAGAAAACCCTCACAATTATCAGGTGGACAAAGACAGCGTGTTGCAATAGGTAGAGCGCTAGTGAGAGAGCCAAGGATATTTTTATTTGATGAACCTTTATCTAATCTAGATGCAAAATTAAGAGTTGAAATGAGAAGAGAGATTAAAAAACTTCATCAACAGCTTAAAACAACTGTAGTCTATGTTACACATGATCAAACCGAGGCAATGAGTTTAGGTACTAATATTGCAATTATGAATCATGGTGTGATCCAACAGAATGATACACCAGAAAATATTTATAATAAACCAAGTAATACCTTTGTAGCAGACTTCATAGGCTCTCCATCAATGAATTTAATAAAAGGCAATCTAAAAGAGAGTTCAAATAAAGTTTCATTTAATACCCATGGATCAAATATTGAAATACCAATAAATGGATATGATTTCAAAGAAAAATCAAATTTAGATAATAAAGAGGTTTTTTTTGGAATAAGACCAGAACATATATTTTTTAAAAAATCTAATGAAGAGGATTTTGAGATTAATTTAAGAGCAGATTTAAGTGAATATATTGGACATGAACAGATAATGACCTTTAATTTTGAAAACCAAGAGGTGTTAGCTAAGTTTCCATCAACAGTAAAAATAGATCTATCAAAAAATACAAAATTATTCTTTGATTTAACTCAAATTTCATTGTTCGATGCTATAACAGAGGAGAGAATTTAAATGAAAGTAAAATATTTCGACTTAAAAAATAAAAAAGTTTTTATTACAGGAGGTGGATCAGGAATTGGAGCTTCAATAGTTGAACATTTTTGTGAACAGGAATGTGATGTTTACTTTGTTGATATCAATAAGAAAGACTCAAATAAATTAATTAAAGATCTTAAAAAAAAGGGTCTTAAAGCACCTCATTTTATTGAATGTAATCTTATTAAAATTAAAAAATTACAAACTATCATTCAAAAAATAATTAAATCAAATGGTCCTATCGATATTTTAATAAATAATGCTGCCAATGATGACAGACACTCCACAGATCAAGTAGATGAAAAATATTGGAATAATAGAATGGATGTGAATTTAAAACATTTTTTCTTTACAATTAAAGCAGTTTTAAAAGGAATGATTAAAAATAAAGGTGGAGCTATCGTAAATTTAAGTTCAGTTTCATGGATGTTGGGTGAGGGTGATAAAGTTGCTTACGAGACAGCAAAGTCTGCTGTTATTGGTCTGACTAGATCTTTTGCGAGAGAATTTGGGAAATATAATATTAGATGCAACTCAGTTACTCCTGGATCAATTGCTACTGAGAGACAAATAAAGCATTGGTTAACTCCAAAGTATAAAAAATTTATATTGGATAAACAGTGTTTGAAGAGACAACTTAAACCTGATGATGTGGCTAGTTTAGTTGTTCATCTTTCTTCTGATGTATCATCAGGATGTACAAAACAAAATTTTATTATAGATGCCGGAATCACTTAAAATTAATCTAAGTGCCTAAGAAAATTAAGATATCAGTGGTCGGAATAGGTTTGATGGGACTGCAACATATTAAGGCAATTAAAAAATCAAAATTTGCATCACTACATTCTATTGTTGAAATAAAAAAAAATGGTAGAGAGCTATCAAATAAATTTAAAGTACCATTATATAAAAATATCAAAATTTTATTAGCAAAGCATAAACCGGATGCAGTGATAGTTGCAACACCCAATGTTTTACATGAAATTGATACAATACAAATTTTAAAATCTAAAATTCCAGTCTTATTAGAGAAGCCAATTTCAGACAATATTAAATCAGCAAAAAAAATTATTAATAGTGCAAGTAAAAATAAAACCTCTTTATTGATGGGATATCATAGACGTCATAATTCAATTGTTAATAAAGTTAAAAAAATAATAGAAAGTAAAAAACTTGGAAAAATTGTATCTGCAAATATTTTATGTTGGCTATATAAACATAAAAAATATTTTAACGAAAAATGGAGAGTAAGAGAAGGCGGTGGGCCATTAGGTATTAATTTAGTTCATGATATCGATATGATTTGTTACTTACTTGGTCCTGTTAAATATGTTCAGGCGTTTAAATCAAATAATATTAGAAAATATAAGGTCGAGGATACAGCCTCAGTAAATTTATTTTTTAAATCTGGAACTTTATGTACTCTAAATGTTTCCGATACCATAACTTCACCATGGAGCTATGAATTAACAGCTGGAGAAAATTCTGCTTATCCAATAACTGACCAATCTTCATATTTTATTGGAGGAACTAGAGGCTCTGTTCAATTTCCTAATTTAAAATTTTGGTACTATAAAAAAGAAAGAAGTTGGTGGAATAATATTTTTAATAATAAAATTAAAGTTCAAAAAAGCAATGAAACTTTAATTAATCAGATCGATCACTTTTCTAGAGTAGTTTTGAAAAAAGCAAAACCAAAAGTGACCGGTAAGGATGGATTAAATTCTTTAATAATTTTTGATGCAATAAACAAAAGTTCTCAATCAGGTAAAAAAATAAGAATTAATTAATTTTTTTTACCTTCTTTGTTCCTTCAACTCTAATAAACAAAACTCCAAAAATTATAATTCCAATAAGACCAATTATTTTACTTATATCTGCCGGAACCCCAAAAATTAAAAAGTTGATTATTGTTGACCATAACAATTGTGAATATTGAAAATTTGTGACAAATGATAAATTGGATAATTGAATTGCATAAATAATTATAAAATGACTTACGAAACCAAAAATTCCCATAGCAACTAAACCAATCCAATAAATATTATTTTCTATTGGCACCCAATTAAATGAAATATAAATTGTAAATATCAGGGCTCCAGTAACCGCAGTATAGAAAACTGCTGTAAATGGCTCATTATTTCCAGAAATAAGTTTTGTAAAGAATTGATAAAGTGCCCAGCATACTGGTGGCACAATGGGGAAAATTAATTCTGGCGATAGTATCTTCATACTAGGCCCCAAAGCATAAATAATTGATCCAAAACTTAGTAACATGAAGATGATACCTTGAGGGGATAAAATATCTTTTAAAAAATATGCTGATAAAAGTGAAACAATTAGAGGTGCACTAAAAAACACAACATAAATATCGACTAAGTCAAATCTTTGTAACGAGTTAAACATGAAAAATGTTGCAGTTACCATTAATAATGATCTGATAATTTGAATTTTAAAATTTCTTGATAAATTTAGTTTTGGTTTAAAGATTAAAAAATAAACACAAAGTGCTACAAAGTGGAAAAAAAACCGACCCCAAACGGCTTGTGTAACAGGCATTACATTTCCCAAATATTTAGCAGTTGAGTCCATGCACACAAATAAAAAAAAACCAGAAGCAGAAAGAAAAATTACTTTAATTAACGAAGCTTTTTGATTTTTTGACATGATAATTTATGAAAAATTTATCAAAAAGTTACATCACTACGCCTACTTGCCAAGGATTAAACTCCTCGTCACCGTAGCCGTTAATTTCACTTTTCGATTTATTTCCTGAAGCAGTGTTTACAACTAGATCAAATATTCTATTTCCAACTTTTTCAATGTCTTCTTTGCCTTCTGCAATAGTCCCACAATTTATATCCATATCTTCTTCCATTTTTTCATACATAGCGGTATTTGTTGATAATTTTAAACTTGGAACAGGTTTACATCCAAAACATGAACCTCTACCTGTTGTAAAACAAATTACATTTGCACCTGATGCAACTTGACCTGTTACAGACACCGGGTCATACCCTGGAGAATCCATAAAGTTAAAACCTTTATTTTTTAATGGTTCTGCATATTCAAGTACATCTTCTAGAATTGATTTACCACCTTTTGCAACAGCACCCAGTGACTTTTCAAGTATTGTAGTTAAACCACCTCGTTTATTTCCAGGAGCAGGGTTATTATCCATTGTGCTATTATTAATTGAAGTATAGTTTTTCCACCATTTTAATCTTTCAATTAATTTATCTGCTGTTTTTTGACTGTTTGCTCTATTAATTAGAAGATGCTCAGCCCCATAAATTTCAGGAGTTTCAGATAATATTGAACTTCCACCTTTTTTAACTAACAAATCAGCTGCAACACCCAAAGCTGGATTTGCAGTAATACCAGAGTAACCATCTGATCCTCCACATTGAAGAGCTAAAGTTAAATGACTTACAGACTGAGGAATTCTTTTAATTTTGTTAGCTTCAGGTAATAAATTTTTTATTTGCGATAGAACTTTTTCGACAATTTTTTTAGTTCCACCTTCGTCCTGGATTGTTAAAAAATGAATTCTATTATGTTTTTTTATAGACTCATCAAACAAACTCACTTGAGCACATTCACAACCTAAGCCAATAACAAATACATGAGAAAAATTTGGATGGTTCTTAAACCCATCAATTGTTCTTTGAAACATTTGCATTCCTTCGCTAACAGTATTCATTCCACATCCAGTTGAGTGAGTAATAGGAACTATGCCATCAATATTAGGATAATCATTTAGAATGTTAGAATATTTTATTTTTTCTACAATCATTTTAGTAACAGTTGCTGAACAGTTAACTGTACTAACGATACCTATATAATTTCTGGTAGCTACTTGACCGTTATCTCTTAATATTCCATTGAAAAAGGTATCAACTTTTTCATCAACAATTGTTTTTTTATTTTTTACTTGAAATTCTCTATCAAATTCTTTGAATTCTAAATTATGAGAATGAACATGTTCACCAGCGGTAATATTTTTTGATGCAAATCCAATTATCTGATCATACTTAATTATAGGATCACCTTTGTTTATGGGTTTTAAACAAACTTTGTGTCCAAATGGTATAGGGTCAATAGTGCTTATCTCTTGACCATTAATTTTCGTTTTTTCTGGTATAATAAATTGACTTACGCCTACATTATCATTTTTATTGAGTACAATTAGACTATTCATTTTTTAATTTAGGTTTTATATATCATTATAATATATTTTATTATTTTATGAAAAAGAAGAATTTAAGAAGTAAACAATGGTTTGACGACCCAAAAGATCCAGGCATGACAGCCATGTATTTAGAAAGATATCTAAATTATGGTCTTACGAGAAAAGAACTTCAATCAGGAAATCCAATAATTGGAATAGCCCAATCAGGGAGCGATTTATCTCCATGTAACAGACATTTTTTGGATTTAAGTAAAAGAATTAAAGATGGAATTAGAAGAGCAGGTGGTATTCCGATGGAATTTCCTACTCACCCAATTCAAGAAACTGGAAAAAAGCCTACCGCAATGTTGGATAGAAACTTATCATATTTGTCTTTGGTTGAGATACTTTATGGATACCCACTTGACGGAGTTATACTTACAACTGGATGTGATAAAACTACCCCAGCAGCGTTAATGGCAGCAGCAACAGTTAATATTCCTGCAATTGTTTTATCTGGTGGTCCAATGCTAGATGGAAATTATAAAGGCAAGAAAGCTGGTGCAGGAACCATTATTTGGGAAGCAAGAAGACTGCATGCTAAGGGAGAAATTAATTACGAAGAATTTATGGATATGGCAGCAGCATCTTCACCAAGTCCTGGTCACTGTAATACAATGGGAACAGCTTCATCAATGAATTCTGTTGCTGAGGCATTGGGAATGTCTTTACCAGGATGTGCAGTAATACCTGCTCCTTATAGAGAAAGAGAACAAATTTCTTTTGAGACTGGATCTAGAATTGTAAAAATGGTTCACGAAGATTTAACTCCTTCAAAAATTATGACAAAGAAAGCTTTTGAAAACGCAGTTATAGTTGCAAGTGCTATAGGAGCTTCTAGTAATTGTACTACACATTTAATTGCTATCGCAAAACATATGGGTGTTAAATTTGATTTATCTCATTGGCAAAAGCTTGGGCACAAAATACCTTTATTAGCAAACTGCCAACCTGCAGGTGAACATTTAATGGAAGGTTTTTATAGAGCTGGAGGTATACCAGCAATCATGAAAGAATTAATGAAGAATAATAAAATTCACAAAAACTTAATTACTGTAACTGGTAAAACAGTTGCGCAAAATTTAAGAAAAAAAATTGATGTTGATAGAAATGTGATTAAAACATTTAAAGATAATTTGACTGATAAGGCTGGGTTTCTAGTTATGAAAGGAAATTTCTTTTCATCTGCAATAATGAAGACTTCAGTAATTAGCAAAGAGTTTAGAGATAGATACTTATCAAACCCCAAACATCCAAATGTTTTTAAAGGAAAAGCAGTAGTTTTTGAAGGTCCAGAGGATTATCATGACAGGATCAATAGCAAAAAACTAAAAATAGATGAAAACTCTATTTTAATAATAAGAGGTTGTGGGCCTGTTGGATACCCTGGTTCTGCTGAGGTAGTTAATATGCAACCACCTGATAGACTACTAAAAAAAGGTATTAATGCACTTCCAACCCTTGGAGATGGAAGACAGAGTGGTACCTCCGAAAGCCCATCAATACTTCATGTATCACCAGAGTCTGCTGTTGGCGGTGATTTAGCTATTGTTAAGACAGGAGATAAAATGACAATAGATCTTAATAAAAGAAGAGTCGATCTTCAAATAACAAAGTTAGAATTTATTAAAAGAAGAAAAAAGAAAAGGATAAAAAAACTTACAAATCAAACTCCGTGGCAAGAAATATCTAGATCAAATGTTGGTCAACTTGAAGACGGCGCATGCATTATGTCAAGAGATCAGTATTTAGACATCACTAAAACAAAAGGTGTTCTAAGAAACTCTCATTAGATGAAACCAAAAATTTTAGTTTCTCGAAAAATTTCTGATGGTGCTGAAGAAATATTAAAAAAAGAATTTGATGTAACCCTTAATTTGGAAGACAAACCTTACACATATGAGGAATTAATAAAACTTTCTAATGAATATGATGGTTTAATATCTACAAGTTTTGATAAATTAGATAAAAATTTTTTTGATAGTTTAAATGGAAAATTAAAGATTATTGGTCATGTTGGGGTTGGCTATGACAATATTCATACACAATCAGCTAAAGAAAAAAATATCAAGGTTTCAAATACACCAAATGTATTAAATGATGCTGTAGCAGAAATAACAATTCTTTTAATTTTAGCATCGTCAAGAAGAATTGGTGAGGCTTATAATTTAGTTAAGACAAATACTTGGAAAGATCATAGACCAGATATTACTAAATTAATGGTTGGTAATGAAATTACAGGAAAAACTTTAGGTATAATAGGTATGGGAAGGATCGGACAAATAGTTGCAGATAGGGCTAGAGCGTTTAAAATGAAGATAGTTTATTACAACAGAAATAAGTTAACTAGTGATTTAGAAAAAGATGCAACTTATTACCCTGATTTAAAATCAATGCTACCAAATTGTGATTATGTAAGTTTGCATACTCCTGCTACCTCAGAAACTAAAAATATAATTAATTCAGAAATTTTAAAATTATTTCCAAAACATTCAATCTTTATAAATACTTCTAGAGGATCAACAGTAGATGATGATGCTCTGATTAAAGCTTTAAAAAATAAAAAAATCTATGGAGCTGGATTAGATGTTTTCAATAATGAACCTAATCTTGATAAGAGATATTTAGAGTTAGAAAATTGTTTTGTTCTTCCTCATGTAGGTAGTGCGACACATGAAACTCGATTAGCTATGAGTATGTTAGCTGTAAAAAATATAAAATGTTTTTTCTCTCAAAAACCTCTTTTATCAGAAGTTGTTTAAATAATTCAACTTTTAGTTGTAATTATATAAACTAATTATTTTAGAATTTTATTTCTGCCTTTTATTTGAATTTTTTTTCTCTTTATGTTTAAATTTAGAAAAACATAACCGAGAGGGAAAATAATGTTAAAATTAATAACAAAAATAACTGCTGCGATTGCTGTAGTGTCTATTGCTTTATTTGGTTCTGCTAATGCAAAAACTTTAAAAATAGAAACTCACTTTACAGCTAGTTCACCAAATGGTGAAGTTGCAGCTCAATTCGCTAAAAACGTAGAAAAGTTTTCAGGTGGAAGCTTAAAAGTACAAATGTTCTACTCATCATCAGTTACAGGAAAGTCTGCTGAGGTATTTAACTCTGCACAAACTGGAATTATTGACTGTGATATGACAGGTGCTGGATACCAAACTGGTAAAAATGCAGCCTTCCAATTCGCAGGTGATGTAATGGGTGGATATGATAACCCATATCAACAATATGAATTCTTGAATTTCCCAGGAGCTCAAGAAGCTGTTGATGCACTTTACAATAAATATGGAATGACTTTAATTGGTTGGTGGATACCAGGACATGAGTCTTTAATATCTAGTAGACCAATTCCGGATGTTGCTTCACTAAAAGACTTTAAATTTAGATCACCTCCAGGAATGGAAAGTATGATCTTTACTGCATTAGGAGCTAAGCCAATCGTTATGGACTTTGGTGAAGTTCCAACTGCTTTACAAACTGGTCTAATCGATGGTGCTGACTATTCATCATTAGCAACAAACTATGCTGGTGGACACTATGAGCAAAACAAATATGCTACATATCCAGGTTTTCACTCAATGCCAGCTGACCACTTAGCTTGTAACACAAAAGTTTGGAACAAGTTAAAGCCTCATGAACAAGGCGCAATGTTAGCTGCAATCGAAATCTGTGGTAGAACTATCACTAGCTTAGTTGAAAGAAAAAACGCAGAAGCTGTAAAGGCTTTGAAAGAAATGGGCGTTACTCTTCACGACTGGTCTAGAGAGGACAGACTTAAATTCAGACAAGCTGCACTTGGTGCTTGGGAAGAATGGAAGAAAAAGTCTCCAGAAGCTGCTGCTCTTATAGAGATTCATAAAGCTTACATGAAAGCTAACGGTATCCTATAATAAAAAGCACTTAACAAAACATAGAAGGGCCTAAAATAGGCCCTTCTCACAAAAGAATTTTTTTTGCCAATGAGTGATAAAGAATTACAAGACAAACAATTACAAGAGCAAAACGAAAAAGTTGCAAGTAAAGATGATTTTCCAATAACTTGGATTGATAGAATTTCGTTATTTTTAAGCCATACAATTAAATATTTAATTCCCGTAATTGTAATCGTAATGATGTACGAAATTTTCATGAGATATATACTGGAAAAACCAACCTTATGGGTTAATGAGCTATGTCTATGGTTGGCTGGTGTTTGTTATTTAGTTGGCGGAATCTATGCAACAAGACTTAGAAGCCATATCAGAATTGTCTTATTATATGACTATGTAAGCAGGCCAACTCAGCGTATTTTTGATCTAATTAGCACTTTAATTATTGTTACTTTTGCAGCTGCTGTAATTTATGGAGGAATGGAGGATGCATATAGATCATTTATAAATTGGGAAAGATTTGCAACTTATTGGGACCCACCAATTCCTGCAACTATGAAACCACTAACACTTATTTGTATATTTCTCATTGCTCTACAATCAATAAATAATTTAATTATTGATTGGAAAAATCCTAAGGAAAAACAGTACCAACCTGCCAAAGATTTAAAATAAAATGGAATTTGAGATAGGTACACTCTCGATAATATTAATCGTAGGATTATTAGCGCTGATATCAATTGGCGTACCAATGGGTTTTGCTTCAGGTTTTATGGGAGCAGTGCTTGTATTTTTATATATAGGTGAACATGCTTTAGGAATTTTACTCTCAAGATATTATTCTCTTGTTGTAACCTATTCATTCTTATCGGTACCGTTATTTATATTTATGGCTTCCTTACTCGAACGCTCGAATATTGCAAGAGACTTGTATGATGCATTAAATGCTTGGTTAAGAAAAACTAGAGGTGGAGTAGGTGTAGTAACAGCTATCATGGCAACAATCATGGCAGCTATGAGTGGAATTATTGGAGGAGAGATAGTTTTATTAGGACTAATTGCATTGCCTCAGATGTTGAGATTGAAATATGATCAAGATATGTCGATTGGTATTATTTGTGCATCAGGTTCTTTAGGCACAATGATCCCTCCATCTATTGTTTTAATTATTTATGGACTTACAACAGAAACTTCAATTACCATGTTGTTTCAAGAGGCAATCGTACCTGGTTTAATGATCTCAGGTTTAATAATTACATATATTCTTATTCGAACAAGACTACAACCTCATCTTGCGCCTTTAAGTGATGAGCCAGCTTTAACTCTAAAAGAAAAGATGTCGTATCTTCCTGGTCTTTTACCACCTATTGGTATTGTGATAATTGTTTTAGGTTCAATTTATTCTGGAATGACAGGAATTACTGAGGCAGCTGGAATGGGTGTAGTTGCAACATTAATTATCATAGCTGCCAGAAAAGAGCTCACATGGTTTTTGTTTAAAGATGCACTTGTTAGAACTTTTAAAGCTTCAGGAACTATATTAACAATTACTTTTGGTGCTACAGTTTTAGCAGGAGCATATTCTCTTGCAGGTGGACCTACTTATGTCGCTGAAACAATTTTAGCTTACGATTTAAAACCAATGTATCTAATTTTTATGATGCAAATAATGTTTTTAATAATGGGTGCATTTATGGATTGGGTTGGAATAGTTCTATTAGCAATGCCAGTTTTTTTACCAATAGTTCTAGCTCTTGGTTTTGATCCTATTTGGTTCGGAATATTGTTCTGTGTAAACATGCAAGTTTCATTTTTAAGCCCACCATTTGGTCCTGCAGCATTCTATTTAAAATCAGTTGCTCCACCACACATTTCACTAACTGATATTTTTAGAGGTTTTGCACCATTTATAGTAATTCAATTGATTGTTTTAGCTTGTGTTATGTTCTTTCCAGAAGCAATGACACAAAACTTTCACGATTTTGTCCCTAGAAAATAAATGACAAAAAAAATAGGTTTTATAGGCATAGGCCTGATGGGTCTGCCAATGTCTAAAAATATAGCAAAAGCAGGATATAATTTAACAGTATTCAATAGATCAAAGAATAAAGCAGAACCACTAAAAGAATTTGGAGCAAAAATTTCAAATACGTTAAAAGATGCTGTGGATGGAAGCGATATTGTCATCACAATGTTAACAGATGATACTGCTGTGGATGCAGTGATGAATAATTCTGATTTTTTAGAAAACTTAAAATCTGGTTCAATAGTTATTGATATGAGTTCAGTTAAACCAACTACTGCAACAAAACATGGTAATAATTTAAAATTAAAAAGTGTAAATTATTTGGATGCACCTGTGTCTGGAGGAACAATTGGTGCAGAGGAAGCTTCATTGGCTATAATGGTTGGCGGAGAACAAAATATTTTTGATTATGCATTTGATATTTTAAAAACAATGGGTAACCCAACTTTAGTTGGTCCAATTGGAAGTGGACAAGTATCCAAATTAGCAAATCAAATCATTGTTGGTTTAGCAATTGGAGCTGTGGCAGAGGCCGTGACTCTTTGTGAAAAAGCAGGAGCTGATCCAAATAAAATGATTAAAGCTTTGTCAGGTGGTTGGGCAGACAGTAAAGTTTTACAAACACATGGAAAAAGAATGATCGATAAAGATTTTTCTCCTAAAGGCAAAACATCTGGTCAATTAAAAGATATGAATAATATCTTAGAATGTGCCAATAATTATAATACTCATTTACCTATTTCAAATTTGGTTAAAGAAATGTATAAATCTCTTGTTGACAAAGGACATGGTGAAACAGACCATAGTTCACTTTATAAAGAAATTGAAAGGATAAATAATAAATGAGTGGAAGATTAGAAGGTAAAAAAATTGTAGTTACAGCAGCAGGCCAAGGCATCGGAAAAGCAACAGCAATCGCTTTTCATAATGAAGGGGCCCATGTAATAGCAACAGATTTGAATGAAAAAACTTTAGCTGATTTAAATCAAGAATATCCTAATATTAAAATTAAAACTTTAGATTCTACAGACAACAAAGCAATTTTAGATTTTGTTAAAACTCTCGATGAAGTAAATGTTCTTTTTAATGCAGTAGGATTTGTTCATCATGGAACAATTTTAGATTGTGAAGAAAAAGATTGGGATTTTTCTTTTGATGTAAACATTAAATCTATGTATTTCATGTGTAGAGCAATTTTACCGTTAATGGTTAAGCAAAATGGTGGGAGTATAATCAATGTTTCGTCTATTGCCTCCAGTTTAAAAGGTTTACCAAATAGATTTGTTTACGGCGCTTCAAAAGCTGCAATTATTGGGTTAACTAAGTCTATAGCTTCAGACTTTGTAAAACAAAATATTAGATGTAATTCAATAGCACCAGGAACAGTTTTCTCTCCTTCTTGGCAAGATAGAGTAAACCAGAGTCCTGATCCTGTTCAAGCTAAGAAAGATTTTATAGCAAGACAACCTATGGGAAGACTAGGAACTGCTGAAGAAATTGCTTCTATGGCTATTTATTTAGCTGGCGATGAATCAACATTTACAACAGGAAATACATTTTCTGTTGATGGTGGAATGACAATTTAAATATAAAGGAGAAACAATGAAACTATTAAGAGTAGGTGAAAAAGGAAAAGAAAAACCAGCAATTTTAGACGCTGATGGAAAAATAAGAGACATAAGTTCTCAAATAAACGATTTAAACCCAGAAAATTTAAATTTTGAAACAATGTCAAAAATTCAAAGCGCAGACACATCAAGTCTTCCTGAACTTTCATCTAATCAAAGAGTAGGTTCATGTATTACCAGTCCTGGAAAATTTGTAGCAATAGGACTTAATTACTCAGATCATGCAGCTGAAGTCGGTGCTGATATTCCTAAAGAACCAATAATGTTTATGAAAGCAACTAGCTCAATGTGCGGTCCTAATGATGATGTAGAAATAGTCTCTGGATCAAAAAAACTAGATTGGGAAGTTGAACTTGGAATTGTAATTGGAAAAGAAGCAAAACATATTTCAGAAAGTCAATCACAAGATCATATTTTAGGGTATTGTTTAGTAAACGATGTCAGTGAACGAGAATGGCAAATTGAAAAAATGGGACAATGGGTTAAAGGAAAGTCTCATGACACTTATGGACCTACTGGGCCTTACTTGGTAACTAAGGATGAAATTAAAGATATTAATAATTTAAAGATGATGTTGGATGTAAATGGTGAAAGAATGCAAACAGGAAATACAAGTACTATGATTTTTAATGTAGATATCATTGTATCTTATGTGAGTAAATTTATGTCATTACAACCTGGAGATATTATAACTACAGGCACCCCACCAGGAGTAGGCATGGGAAGAAAGCCTCAAGTATTTTTAAAAGCTGGTGATGAAATGAAATTATCTATAGAAAATTTAGGAGAACAGAACTCTAAAGTAGTTGCTGTTTAATAATTGTGAAGATCAGCTCAATCAAAAGTCATGTACTTAGATATGAGTTGGATAAAGAACTAGGATATTCTCAACAATATTACAAACACAGAACCGCTCACCTAGTAGAGATAGAAACTGATGAGGGTATTACAGGTTGGGGAGAATGTTTTGGCCCTGGAAATATAGCTCTCGCTAACAAATATATTGTAGAAAAAGTAATACAGCCTTTAATAATAGGAGAAGATCCAATTAATAAAGAATATATTTGGCATAAAGTTTATAATTTACTTAGAGATAGCGGTCAGAAAGGAATGCCTATTCAGGCATTATCAGGAATTGATATAGCATTATGGGATATACTAGCGAAAAAAGCAAAATTGCCTCTTTATCAATTATTAGGGGGTAAAACTAATAACAAAATTCCAGTTTATGGTTATGGAATGATGCTGCAAAAAAAACCTGTCGAAGAATTATGTGAATTATTCAAAAAAGAGGCAAATCAAATAAAAGAAAAAAAATTCAAGGCGATGAAGATGAAAGTTGGTTTAGGTCCAAAAGAAGATTTAATGTTAGTAAGCGCAGTAAGAGAAGCAATTGGCAACAATTTTAAACTAATGGTCGATGCCAATCATGCTTATAACAGAAATGATGCTTTGTATGTTGGTAAAGGATTGGATGAAATGGAAATCTATTGGTTTGAAGAACCTGTGGCACCAGAAGATTACGATGGATACAAAGAATTAAAAGAAAAATTAAAAACAAATATTGCCGGTGGTGAAGCAGAGTTCACAAAATATGGTTGGAACCAATTAATTAAAAATAATTGCATTGATATAGCCCAACCAGAAGTTTGCGGTTTAGGTGGAATAACAGAATATTTAAAAGTATCAGCATTAGCTCAGTCGAATTTCATCCCAATTGTTAATCATGTATGGGGTTCAGCTTTAAGTGTAGCAGTAAATTTGCATTTACTTACTTCTTTACCAGATATGCCAGGTGGATTATTTCCAACAAAATCAATGTTAGAATTCGATACTACTGAAAAAAATATTTTTATTACAGATCTTGCTGAAGAAAAATTTTCAATTTTAGATCAGGTTAAAGATAAAGATGGATTTGCTTCACCATTAGAAAATATAGGAATTGGAATTAATCCAAAAAAAGATTTTATAAAAGAATACGAGTATAATGGCTAAGATTATAACTTCAAAACCTGAAGTTTTGTGGAATTTAAAATGTACATTAGGTGAAGGTACTTTGTGGGTCAAAGAGCATAACTCAATTTATATTACAGACATCAAAAAAAAAAGAATTCATATTTTAAATATAAAAAATAAAAAAAAAGAAACTATTAAAGTAAATAAAGAAATAGGATTTTTAGCTCATATAAAAAATAATATATTTATATTAGGTCTCCAAGGTGAATTAAGAATAGTAAATCTAAAAAGTAAAAAAAAAATTAAATCAATAGCCATTGAAAAGCCATTAAAAATGAACAGGATTAATGATGGCAAAACAGATCCAAATGGAAAACTATGGTTTGGAACCATGGATAACCCCGAAAGAAATATCCCAAATGGAGCTCTTTATTGCCTAGATAAAAAATTTAATCTTAAAAAAGTAGATGACGATTACATGATTACTAATGGACCTGCTTTTATTGATAAAAAAAACTTTTATCATACAGATAGTAGAAAAAGAATAATCTACAAAATTAAGATAGATAAAAATCAAGATATAATAAGTAAAAAAATATTTAAAAGATTTTCAAATAAGGAAGGAGTGCCAGATGGCATGACCTTAGATAAAGCTGGAAATTTATGGGTATGCCAGTATCATGGAGCTTGCGTAAGTGTTTTAAATAAATTTGCCAAACAGATACATAAGATCAATTTACCCGCTAAAAATGTTACTAATTGTGCTTTTGGTGGTCCAAAAAATTCAGATTTATTTGTCACATCTGCTTTAAAAGGCATGAAAAACAGTGAAATTAAAAAATTTAAATTTTCAGGAAGTTTATTTAAAATACAAACTAATGCTATTGGTATAAATCAAAAAAAATTTGTAATAAAAAATGTTAAAAAGAGACCTCTACTATGAAAGAATACCCACAAAATCTCTTAGAGATGATGTTCGATTTTTAGGAAACATATTAGGAAGAGTAATTAAAGAACAAGAGGGACAGAAATTCTATGATTTAGTTGAAAAAATTAGATTACTTTCCAAAGCAAATATTGCCAACAAAAATCGTAAAGATCCATTTAAAAAAATTTTAAACGAAATTAAAAAATTACCACCACATTTATTATTTAAATTAACTCGCGCATTTAATCATTTTATGAACTTTTATAATTTGGCTGAGTCAATTGATGCTTCTAGAACTCTAGATCTTTATGAGAACGTTAAACAGGAGAAAAAATTTCAAAATATTTTCATAGAAGAAATATTTGAAAATTTTTTCAAAAATAAAAAAATATCTAATAATAAAATTTATAATATTGCAAAAAGTCTAAATATAGGAATTGTACTCACGGCACATCCAACCGAAGTAAAAAGAAGAACTTTGATACAGAAATACCATTCTTTAACAGAAATATTAGAACAAAGAAACTTACTTAAAAATTATCCCTCAAAATTAAAAGTTTTAGATCGTAAGGTTTTTGACGAAATCACAATTATATGGAATACAGACGAAATCAAAAGATCTAAACCAACTCCTGCAGAGGAGGCAAGATGGGGACTAGCAATTATTGAAGATAGCCTGTGGGACACAATTCCAAAAGTTTATAGAAGATTAAATCAAATATTTGAAAAAAATATGGGTAAAGGTTTGCCTAAAAATTTTAATCCTATTGAGTTTGGATCGTGGATGGGTGGTGATAGAGATGGCAATCCATTTGTTACTGCAGAAGTTACTAAAAGAGTTATTTTGTTATCAAGGTGGGAGGCAGCTAAACTTTATGAGAAGTCAATGACAAAGTTAATTAGATCTTACTCTATGGAAAAATGTTCAAAAAAAATATTAAAAACTACAGGAAGAACATTCGAGCCTTATAGAGTTTATCTAAGACCTTTAAGGGATAAATTAAGAAAAACACATAGAGCAATAGAAGGTTACTTGGCAAACAATAAACCATTGAATGAAAAAGATCTACTATCAGAGAGAGAAGAAATTTTAAAACCATTGAGAGTTGTAAGAGAATCGTTAGAACAAAACCAAAGTGAAAATATAGCAAGTGGTGATTTATTAGATTTAATGCGAAGAGCTAAGTGTTTTGGAATAAATCTTGCACGACTTGATATAAGACAAGAGTCTTCAAGACATTCTCAATTATTAGCAGAATATATAAAGAAAAAACTAAATCAGAATTATTCTACTTGGGATGAGGACCAAAAAATTAACTATTTATCGAACAAAATGCAAAGTAAAAATGTATTAAAAAATTTTCAATTTAAAAATAAAGAAAATAAAGAGGTTTGGTCTACTTTTAAAGTATTAGCAAGTCAACCTAAGGAGTGCTTAGGAGCATATGTAATCTCAATGACATCTTCGGCCTCTGATATATTATCAGTCATGTTTTTTCAAAAAGAAGCAAAAATTGAGAATAGACTTAGAGTAGTTCCTCTTTTCGAAACACTTGATGATCTGATAAATGCAAAACCAATAATGGAAAAACTTTTTTCATTAAAATGGTACAGAAAAGATATTAATAACAAGCAAGAAATTATGATTGGGTACTCTGACTCAAGTAAAGATGCTGGAAAGCTTTCTGCGAGTTGGCATCAATTTAAATTACAGGAAGAAATAATTAAACTTGCTAAAAAATTTAAAATAGACGTTACATTTTTTCATGGAAGAGGAGGGTCTGCAGGAAGAGGTGGTGGACCGATACAAGCAACACTGAGATCACAACCAGCTGGATCGGTCAATGGTAAAATTCGAATAACCGATCAAGGAGAAGTAATACAGCAAAAATATGGTTATGAGCCTTTAGCAAAATATAATCTGTGCAGTTATATAGGATCTGTTATGGAAGCTACTTTAAACCCACCTCCAAAACCAAAAGACAGTTGGAGACAATTAATTCAAAGTATGTCTGAGATATCAACAAGTTCTTATCGAAAAAATATAAATCAAAGTTCAGATTTTATAAGATATTTTAAAACCGTAACTCCTCATATGGCACTAGGGAAATTATCAATTGGCTCAAGACCTTCTAAAAGAAAAAATGTTGATAATATAAATAGTTTAAGAGCTATTCCTTGGGTTTTTGCCTGGACACAAATTAGATTAATGTTACCCGCTTGGTTAGGTACTGCTGAGGCCTTAAGATATTCATCTATAAAGAAATTTAAAAAAACACTTATTGATATGGAAAAAAACTGGCCTTATTTTAATTCAACAATGGACTTGCTTGACATGGTAATTTCTAAGGTAGACCCAGAAATATCAAAAATTTACGAAAAAAACCTAGCTGATGATAAACTTATCAGAGTTGGAAAAAAATTAAGATTTCAATTTGATGCTGTTAAAAAATTGAATGATCAAATAACACCAAAAGAAATTTTTAAACAAAGAAAAATTTTTAGAGGTCCAGCAATTATTAGAAACATATATTCTGAAATCCTTAATGTTTTACAAGCAGTAGTGATGAATAAGCTTTTAAAAAGAAATTTAAATAAAAAAGATAAAAAAGATTTAAATGATGCAATGATGGCATCAATAGCAGGTATTTCTGCAGCTATCAAAAATACTGGATAATGATTGAATTTATTTTAGCTTTTGGAGCTGGTTTGCTTAGCTTTTTATCTCCATGTGTTCTGCCTCTAATACCAGGATATATATCATATATATCAGGATCAACTCTTAATGAATTACTTGAAAAAAAAACTGTAAATATTTTTCCTATTATTTTATTTGCAGTTGGATTTTCTATTGTATTCATAAGTTTTGGAGCTACAGCTACATTTTTAGGCTCTTTAGTATTAGAAAACTCTTATCAACTCAGAATTGGAGCTGGAATAATCATTATAATATTTTCTTTACAAATATTAGGGCTCATAAATCTTAAGTTTTTAAATTATGAGAAGAGATTTCAGACAAATAACAATACTGGAATAATAAGTTCAATATTAATTGGTATGGCTTTTGGATTTGGCTGGACACCTTGTATTGGTCCAATTTTAGGATCAATTCTCGCAATCGCTTCAACCGAAGATAGTATTAATAAAGGAATTGGTCTTTTATCATTTTATTCTCTTGGACTAGCAATTCCCTTTGTTCTATCAGGTTACTTGATACAAAAATTTATGATTTTTTCTAAAAATCTAAAAGCGAAGATGAAGATGATAAATATGTTTGGTGGATCTCTACTGTTAATTACAGGAGTACTAATGATTACCAATCAGTTGCAAGCTTTAGGTTATTATCTTCTTGAGTATATGCCTTTTTTACAAAGCATAGGTTAAATTAATTTATATTAAACTTTCTTTGTAAATGTCTAAGCTTGCTATCAGTACTATCATATTCAATATAGCACCCTTGTAAAAATCTTTTACCCTCATTCGGATTAAATTCTGTTCTACCATGAAGCAATCTGTAATTATCCATCATAATTAAATCTCCGGACATTAATCTAAATTCTATTCTATAGAAATCAGAGTTATATAAATCAGATAATTTTTTTCTAGCCTTATAATAAAGGTCTAGTTCCTCTTTTTTTAAAACCGGTACGTAATCAAGCCGAGGACTAAATCTAACCTGTTTAAAATTCTTGTTTTCATCGAGCTCTATTAATTCAGACCAGTCTTCTAAAATCACATCTTTATCAATAAATTTAAATTTTACTTTTACTTTAGTTAATATTTCATAATATTCAGGAAAGTCTTTTTTTAAATCTTCAGTAACAGTATAACCATCAACCAACGTAGATAAACCACCGGTTACTTCATTCTCAATACAATGCAATATCTGAATACAAGGGACTGGATTTCTATATGGATTATCGGTATGAGGAGCCAAAGGCAAAGGTGTATATGCAAGATCATTAGGATTAGGTTTTGACGAAACATTAAAGTGTTCACCGAAATTAGTTCTTCTAACACTGCCCACAGAGTTGGCAAATTTGATTAAATAATTATTGTGAGTTGGAACATTCTTTAAAATTGCAAATCCATACTTGTAAAAAGAAGCAAGTAATTCATGCATTTCAACACTTTCATAAATATTCTCATGAAAATTAAATTTTTTTACATCATTAAGTGAAGAAGTCCATTTTACTTTTTCTTTAATTTTAATAATTGAGTTGGAATTTTTAAATTCTCGAATTATTTTATTAATATCAATTTTAGTTTCTATTCCATCTGAAAAAGTTATGTTTAAGAGGTCCTTTTCAATTATTGCTGACTTTATAATGACGTCTGATTCCATGGTGCTTGGATCAAATAGTCTCTGCTGTGTTTTTTGATCTAATAATTCAACATTTTCTACTCTTTCTCTAAGCCAAAAAGGATGAATTTCTTCATTCAGATTTTCATCTCTAAAGAAAACCTTATTATTATCTAATTCAATTTTCATAAAATTGAGCATTAATTAAAAAATATCTTTAATCAAGAGAAATTAAGTAGTATTTGGAATTATGGATAGCAATCTAATAATTAAAAATAATGAATTTCCAAAGTTTTTGAACCAACTAGCAATTGATTTAACAAATTTTTATTTTAAAAAACTTAATAAGCCTTTTAAAGTTAATAATAAATTACTTGGCAAAGGATATGACCCTGTTACTACATGCGATAAAGCTTTTGAAAAATTCATTAGAGCAAAGATAGGCAAAAAATTTCCTGGTCATGAAATTATTGGAGAAGAATTTGGTTACAAAAAAACTAAAAGTGATTTTAGTTGGGTAATTGATCCCATAGATGGAACCAGGTCATTTGTCATAGGAAGTCCTACTTGGAGTAACTTAATATCAGTAAATTACAAAAGCAATCCAATATTTGGTTTGGCAAACTTCCCAATGTTAAACAAATATTATTATAATCAATCTTCAAAAATTGCATATGTTGTTGAAAATAAAAAAAGAAAACAAATATCAGTCAACAAGAATGTTAAATTTAAAGATATCAAATTAACTGCTGGTTTTCATGGAGCTATTTCTTTATATAAACAAAAAAAAATTCCAAAACTTCTTAAATTAATACAATTTCCTTGTTCAGATGCATTATCATATGCTCAGATATGTGAAGGTAGAATTGATGTTGTCATACAATGTAATAATAAAATTTGGGACATTCATCCACTAATACCAATTATTAATGCTGCTGGTGGTATTGTAACAACTTGGGACAATCAAAATGCAAAACAGGCAGGACATGTATTGGTATCATCCAATAAAACAATTCATAAAAAAATATTAGGTTTGCTAAAACCCGTCGTTTAATAATGGAAATTCTTGTTCTTCAACACATTAAAATTGAAGATCCCGGTTATATAAAAGATTTAATGATCAAAGATGGAGTTAATATTAGAACAATTGAATTAGATGAAGGTGAAAAAATTCCAAATAATCTAAATTTTTTTGACGGAATGCTATGTATGGGCGGACCTATGGATACATGGATGGAAAAGGATTATCCTTGGCTTATAGATGAAAAAAATAAAATTAAAGAGTTTGTTGTAGAATTAAATAAGCCATACTTAGGTTTTTGTCTAGGATGTCAATTGCTAGGAGAAGTAATTGGAGGAAAAGTAGTTAAAACTAATAATCCAGAAATTGGAATGATGGATATAAATTTTTTGGATGAAAAAAAGAAAGATATACTTTTTGCAGATTTTCCAGAAAAAATTACATCATTACAATGGCACTCTTATGAAGTTAAAGAATTAGAAAAAAATAAAGATGTAACATTAATTGCTTCATCAAAAGAGACAAAATATCAGATATTTAGATATAAAAATAGTGCTTATGGTATCCAATTCCACATAGAGATTAAGGATACAACAGTAAATGATTGGGGGTGCGTACCTGAGTATAAAGCATCTTTAGAAAACCAATTAGGACAAGGTGCGCTAGAAAAATTTGATAAAGAAGCTAAAGAAAATATGCAAGATATGAATAATTATTCAAAAATTTTGTATACAAAATTTAAGAGTGATATCATAAACAAAAAATAGGAGGAAATAAGATGTTCAAACCAATTGAAGAAAAAGATGCAACTGGCAAAGTAAAAGAAATTTTTGATGAAATAAAAGAAGCTCGACAAATAACTGAAATTCCGAATTTTTGGAAAACTATGGCTAATAGTCCAGAAACATTAGAAAGAACTTGGAGATCATTACAACAAGTAATGGGAAAAGGTGAATTAGATCCTGCTGTAAAGGAGCTTATTTATGTTGCAGTTTCAATTACTAACAATTGTGAATATTGTATCAAATCTCATTCCTTAGCAGCCAGAAAAAAAGGTGCAACAGATGGAATGATAAACGAAATGATCGCAATAGTTGGAATGGCAAATGAAACAAATCGTTTAGTTGAAGGTTATCAAGTAGAGGTAGATAACTTTTTAAAATAAAATGAATTTCGATTTTGTCTACAAGATATGCACAAAATCAGAGTGGAGTAATGCAAAACAAAATAATATCTTTAAAGGCACTACATTAGATTTAAAAGATGGTTATATTCATTTTTCAGACAAAGATCAGATCAAGCAAACACTAAATAAGTTTTATGTTAATCAAACTAATTTAATAATTCTTAAAGTGGATGCTCTAAAATTAAAAAATCTGGTTTGGGAGCAATCAACTGATGGCAACATGTTTCCACATTTATACTCAGATCTAAATTTAGATTTTGTAGTTAAAGAATATATGATCAATTTAAAAGATGACGGTAAGCATGATCTGCCAGATGAACTTTAATATTTAATTTGATTTTCCTACTAAATTAACAATTAAAACTCCAGATATAATTAGTATTAGACCTATAATTGTAAAAAAGTCAGGAATTTGATTAAATTTATAAATTCCCACAATAGAAGTAGCTATTATACATAAGCCTGCAAATGAAGCATATGTTACGCCAACAGGAATAGTTTTCATAACTAAGGATAGTGTATACATACATGCAACTATTGTTATTGCTGTAAAGACACTTGGTAAAAATATTGTAAAACCATTTGCAGCTTTGGCAAAACCATTTGATGCTGTACCAAGAGCAACTGCAATAATTAAGATTATATAAGCTGTTATATTACTCATCAATTAAGAATAATATTATCTAAAATTAATATCTATAAAATTATATTATTCAATAATAATTGGCCCAACCATTCCAGTTTCATAATGACCCGGAATATTACACGCCATTTCTAAAGAAATATCTTTTGAAAACTTCCAAATAATTTCTCCTGTTTTATTTGGCTCTAGCATTACACTATTTGCGTGTTTATGGCCTAATGAGTGATCTTTTTTAGACATTTCTTTCATTTTTTTATGATCAATACGGTCGCCTAAAAGAATATCGTGTTCAATTAATCTTGCCATTTCGGGTTGGTGATCAATATGCATCTTTTTAGTGCCAATATTATATTCATGTACCAGTTCACCTAAATTTTTAACAATTATTTTTACTGTTTCCCCTTTTTTAACTTGAATTGAACTTGGCTCATAATAATTGTCATACATCTTTACTTCTATTACTCTAGTAACATCCTTTGGATCACCCTTAGACCCAATCATCTTCATTGAAGCTGCATTAGAATTAAAGGCGATAAAAATAAATAAAAGTATAAGTTTTTTCATTATTTAGGCATTGGTGTTGCGCCAGTCTCTAAACTCATGATTTTTCCATTATCATATTTGTAGACTGCCATTACTGCTTCAGTGTTTCCATCATCAAATGTTACAAATGCGTGGTGTACACCCACTTCGTCATTTTCATATACAACTCTTGTATCTCTTTGATTAATATCACCGCTCATCGCCCATTTGATCACTTCAGCTTTACCTAAAGTATTTCCTGATTTATGCATTGTAAATTTGAAATCGTCATGCAAAAGTTCATTCATAGCTGCTTCATCTTTATTTTTTAATGCAGCACTATATTTTTCTAATATTGACATTCTTATCTCCTTTTTTAATATTTTTATATTCCTTCAACAATTATAGAATTTGACACAGCATTATCATGTCTTATCTGTCTAATTGGTTTGTATTCATCCGAGTTATACCATTCCATCGCTTTTTCTTTTGATTGAAATTTAATCACGATAGATCTAGGATTATTCCATTCACCCTCAATAACTGTCATCTCTCCACCTCTAACTAAGTACTCTCCGCCAAATTTTTCAACTATAGACTTAACTTTTGTGACATATTCTTTATAGTTATCGGGATTGTTGACCTTAATACTCGATAATACATAAGCACTCATAATTTACTCCTTTTTTTAAAATAAATTATATATTATTCAGCAGGCTTGACGACTGTTTTTGCAGCACTGGCAGCATTACTGAAAGCTTTATTGTAATCTATTACTTCATGGACCATTAAATCATCCATAAGTCCAGAATTTTTAAAAGCTATCTTTAATGCAACGGCTTGTTCGTATTCCCCTTCAACACAAGAGATTACATCAAATCTACCTCTAACCCACTCGTAAGAAATAAGCTTTAAACCAGCTGCTTCTGTTACCTTTTTTGTAGAAGCAAATCTGTCTGCTGTTGGTTCGTTCTGCATTCTCTTCATTAGTTCTCCACTTATCTTGCCTATTAAGTAAAATTTTGCCATATTACATTTCAACCTTAGTCAAGTCCCAAGCAGTCATCTTGATAACACATTCATCATATATTTCCTTTCCAACTGGATGTGTACCAGATATTAGTTCTTTCATTTTTTCCATATTATGAACAAATACCTTAAACATTACGCCACTTTTATCTGGCTTTACTGCTCCTATAGTTTTTTCTGGATGAGCTGCTGATTTTCTTACACTCATACCCTCATCTGATTGCATCCATCCCATAAATTTTTCAAGTTTTCCTTCTTTCAAATCTACGATCACTAAAACTTCTTTTTCCATTTTTTCCTCCTATTTGTTAAAATCGAAAACTTCTTCTTTAACCTCAGTAAATTGGTGAGGTTCAAAAAAATCATTCATCTGAGTAAGCTGTTCATTAATAGCATCAGTACTTTCTGCCATCCAATGACAAAACATTGTCATAGTATCACCTGGAGTGTAATATGTCATTTGGCATTTAGCTTTATCGCTAGTGGAAGATTTAATCATATCTTCTCTGGACATGCCTCCTAAAACCTCGTTAAATTTGTCTTTCATTTCTTTAGATTTAAAAGTGTGAGTTACCATATAATATTTCATTTTTTTCTCCTTTTTTTTATTTCGTATTTTAAATCAATCTTATGATTATTCAATTATTTCATTAAAGAATATCCACCTTTAAAATAAATTGATGAGGCAAATTTATTTTCTTGGGCTGAGTTAATTGGTGTGTACCCTGTTGAGCCACTACATTCTATTCCTTTATATTTTCCTGTTCCCCCTAAACATTTAAATGTACCATTCATTGAGTCTCCAAGTGGAATTTCGTAGTATGTAAAAATAGTATCCCCATCCATTTGATTTATTTTACAGTGTCCCATTTCAAATCCCTTTCCTGGGATTGTACCTGCGCCAATGCAATATTGTGAAGCATTATCCATGAATGTTGTACCTTCGACTGCCATTAATCCTCCAACTCCATCGTAAGTAAAAGTTAAAAAGTTACCCTCGTTATCAGTAAGAAATTTGTTATCTCCAACAATAAAACCTTTAAGATCAATTTTTCCTTTATGACCGTCTGCAAAACTTGATGTTGTAAATATTAAAAACAACATAATTACATATATTTTTTTCATTATTAGAATTATCCTTTGTGGTTCATTACAGATTCATCAGTCATCATGGTCATTTTAGATTGGTCCATTATTACTCCAGAATCTATTCTTGCTTGAGTTAGTTCTGCATCTCCACCAAAACCTTTTAAGCCCTCGGGTGATTCAAAATGAATAACTACAGTCATAGCATTATCATCTTCTTTATCTGCACCTGCAAAAGCTATAGTCATTCCATACTTTTTAAGTTTCTCACTATTTGCAAGCATCATTTCCTTCCAAGAATTAAAACCTTTTGAGAGTTTTTGTTCTATTTTTACAAACATAATATATCTCCTTTTTTTTGCTAATTTAATCTGAGCAAACGCTCATTACTGTTGTCTCTTGTTTATGACCAGATTCCGCAATTACTTTAGCATTCTCTGGATTCTGCATAAATTTTTGCATAGTGTCTGCTGCTGGTGTTTCCATCACAATATGTACTTTATTTGGATTTTCTATTTCATTACCTACGTAAATAGTTTTAATACCTGCTGCTTCCCTAGGACCAGAGTGCTCATCAAACATTTTTTTCCAGTGAGCCCAGTCTTTTACTTCAAAGTTACCAACCATTTTTACCATTTTATTCTCCCCAAACCCCGGCAAACTCATATGCTTCAACAGGTTCATTGCCAACTACCCAAGCGTCATGACCTGGTGTTACGGAGTAAGAATCTCCTGCTTTATATGTAACCTCTGTTCCATCATCGTGTTTTGCACAAACAGATCCCTTTGTGATAATTCCAATATGGTTTGCCTGACAACTGTCAGTTCCAATATGTGGCTTAACATCTGTAGACCATTTCCATCCTGGTTTTAAATGTAATCTAACTACTCTTTGACCGCCTACTTTAACTGCTTCTATTTTAGCATTATTAAACTTATCAACTACCTCATCTGCTTTATCAAAGGTTTTAACTTCAATACTACTCATATTAAACTCCTTCTGTTAGTTTATAATTATTTTGGTATTTTGGTTGCGCCTGTTTCGAGTTCAATGATTTTACCATCTTTAAATTTCCAATAACACATTAAAGCCTCTTTATTTCCATCTTCGGCATAAGTAACAATAGAATGATCAAAACCTATTTCATCGTTTTCATATAAAATTCTATATTTATCAACTTTCATGAAACCTTTGTTAATTGCTTCAATCATACCTGTTTTTCCACTTTCAGTATAGGCTCCCTGAAGATGAGAATATCTCTTATAATCATCATGAATAATCTCAGCTGCTGCTGCACCATCTTTTTCCATGATTGCTTTATTAAGTTTTTCTAAAATTGACATATTGTTCCTTACTTCTTCATTGCATTGAACATGCTAAGCGTATCATCAAAAGTCATCATAACTTTAGTTTTTCCCTCATCACTTACTTCAAAATAGTGACCAAACATAGTATCCATGTTATCCGCAGTTGCATGAACTCTTGCAAAAACTTTATTTCCTTCACTTATCATATCTAAAACTTTTAAATGGAAATTTGGCCAAGTAGCTGGGATTTTAGACATTGCAGCCATCATAGCTTGTTTCCCTTTGTGAACTCCAGAAAGTGGATGTACACCTTCTTTACCTGGAAAAGTCCAAACGATTTCATCATCGATCATATCATTAAAAAATGTTTCCATATCTCCTGAACCAAATAGTTCATATGCTTTTTTAGTTTGCTCTTTTACGTCCATAGTTTCTCCTTTAAATTAATTGTTATATTAGAGTTTATTATATGATAGAAATGTAATGAATTTATTACAGTACTGCTATGCGTGATTATATCCAGTGAGGATAGGGAAGACCTTTTTCTTTTAAAAAAGATTTATTGAACATCTTTGAGTTGTATTTATCAGATTTATCACAAAGAATTGTGACAATCGTTTTACCTGGTCCTAAAAGTTTACCCAATCTTATTGCTCCAGCAATGTTCACTCCACAACTTGTACCTAAACTTAAACCTTCTTTTTCAATTAAATCGAATAAAACAGGTAAAGACTCATGATCACTTATTGAAAATGCTCCATCAATACGTGCTTTTGCAAAATTCGCAGTAACTCTACTAGATCCAATACCTTCAGTTATTGAACCACCTTCACTCTTTAATTCACCATTTTCAACGTAACTATATAGAGAGGAACCTGTTGGATCTGATAAATATATTTTAATATCTTTATTCTTTTCTTTTAAAAAACTACTTACACCTGCAATTGTACCACCAGTACCAGATGAACATACAAAACCATCTATTTTGCCATCAGTCTGTTCCCATATTTCTGGCCCTGTTGTTTCATAATGACCTTTAGAATTAGCAGTATTATCAAATTGATTAGCCCACACTACACCGTGATTGTTGCTACTTTTTAATTCATCAGCCAATCTTCCTGCATATTTAACAAAGTTATTTTCATCTTTATAAGGTTTTGGTGGAACCAACCTCAAATCAGCTCCAATATTTCTTAATAAATCTTTTTTTTCTTGTGTTTGATTATCATTCATTACGATAATAGTTTTATAACCAATAGAATTTCCTAATAGACATAACCCAATTCCGGTATTACCAGCAGTTCCTTCAACAATTGTTCCACCTTTTGAAATTAGTTTTTTTTCTTCAGCATCTCTTATTAATGCTAGAGCTGCTCTATCTTTAACAGAGCCTCCCGGATTAAGGTACTCTGCTTTTCCATAAATATTACAACCAGTAATTTCTGATGCGGCTTTTAATTTAAATAAAGGAGTGTTTCCTATTGCTTCGACAAAATTATTTTGTAAAGTTTTCATACATCAAGTTTTGTATCACCTCCTGGTGCAACACCATAGGGTTTAAATTCTTCTGATGCAGTTCCAACATTTTTTGCAGGAATTCCAACCATTACTGCATTTTCTGGAACATCTTTTGTAACAACAGCATTAGCTCCAATTTTTGCATTTTTACCAACTACAACTGGCCCAAGTATTTGTGCACCAGATCCTACAACAACATTTTCTTTTAGAGTTGGGTGTCTCTTAACATTTCTTTGATCATCTGAATTTATACTTGGAGCAATTCCGCCTAATGTTGCCATGTGATAGATGGTAACATTATCTCCAATATCAGATGTTTCCCCAATAACTACTCCCATGCCATGATCTATAAAAAGATTTTTACCAATTTTAGCATTTGGATGGATTTCTATGCCTGTTAAAAATCTTGAGAACTGAGAAATTATTCTTGCAACAAGATGAAATTTTGCAATTGAAAAAAAATTAGCAATTCTATGAAAAAACACAGCTTTAACACCAGGATAAGTTAGTATTAAACTCAACTTTGATCTTGCAGCAGGATCTCTTTTAATTATCGACTCTAAAAAATCATTCATGTTAATTTAAGATTAGTTATTAAAATTTAACTACTTGTTACAACAGCAGTTTTCTGATGATGGTTTGCAATCACAGTTTTTACAAACGCATCTGTCACAAGAACAGTCTTTACATTTACAGTGTATATTATTGCATGCCATAGGAGTTATATAATTGTATATTTTTTAAAAACAATACTAATAATACCCCTGATTTTAGAGTTCTTTAAGCGTTAATCCCTTTAGATTTGCAGGAACTGCAATATCCATCATTTTTGGATTGGCAAGATTAAGATTATCCATTATTTCAGCATATTCCTCTTTTGAGCTAACTTGTAATCTAGGATTATTACTTTTCTCACTACCAATTGTTGAATTTTTTTTTCCGTTATAATCATGAGCAGGATAAACAAGTGTTTCTTCTGGAAGCTTTAATAGTTTGCCAAATAATGACTCATAAGCTTGATGAGCACTACCATTTTGAAAATCTGTTCTACCAGTACCGTTAATTAAAAGAGTATCTCCTGTAAAAACTCTATCATTCATTAAGTAACTATATGAACAATCTGTATGACCTGGCGTATAAATGGCTTTAAGTTCAATATTCTCAATATTAATATTTTCATCATCTTTTAATTTAATATCAATAACTTCAGATTTTGAATTTTCTCCCATTATACGAACACAGTTCGTTCTCTGATTTAACTCGTTAAGACCTGTAACATGATCAGCATGTATGTGAGTATCAATGACCTTAACTAATTTGAGATCCAAACTTTTTAACATTTTAATATAGTCATCGGTATGTTCTATAACCGGATCAATTATTAGAGCTTCTCTGCCTTTTCCGCTTGAAATAATGTATGTATAAGTTGAGGATTTTTGATCAAATAGTTGGTTAAATATCATATTAAAAGACTATTAAAATTTGCATACCAAATCAATCTTGATTATAATTATTCTAAATAATAATTAAGGAGAGACTAAATGTTAAAAATAAACAGTATGTGCCCAGATTTTCAATGCAAAACCACTGAAGGAGATATCTCTTTTCATGAATGGCTTGGAGATAGTTGGGGCGTGTTATTTTCTCACCCTAAAGATTTTACACCAGTTTGTACTACAGAATTAGGTTCATTAGGGCAAATGAAAGCTGAATTTGATGCAAGAAATGTTAAAGTAATCGGATTAAGTGTAGATGGGGTTGAGGATCATAAAAAATGGTTAGAAGATATAAAAGATGTATCCGGAACAATGCCAGGTTATCCAATTATTGCGGATGAAGATTTGAAAGTTGCAAAACTTTTCAACATGCTCGAAGCTGATGCCGGAACAACTTCAATGGGGCGAACTGCAGTAGATAATGAAACTGTTAGAACTATTTTCGTTGTAAGACCAGATAAAAGAATTGGTCTTTATTTAACATACCCAATGGCCACAGGTAGAAATTTCCACGAGATTTTAAGAGCCATAGACTCTATGCAACTTACTGCAAAACATAAAGTTGCTACACCAGCTAACTGGAAAAAAGGTGAAGACGTAGTTATTCTTCCTGCTGTAAAAGATGAAGAAGCTAAAAAAATATATCCAGATGGATGGGAAACAGTCAAACCATATTTAAGAAAAGTACCAGACCCGTCAAAATAACTATGGTATTAAAGTAATCAATTATCTCAGTTTTAGCTTAAACTAGAACTGGGGTTTTTGATTTATATTTTTTCATTGAAATATTTGCCAAAAGAAGATTTGGATCAATAAATACTTTAGATTGCTTTATTTTCTTAAAAGATTTGTAAGCAAATATTGCGATTGGCAATTCAGTACATCCAAGAATTATTTTTTTACATTTAATTTTCATTAAGTAATTTACAGCTGGCCTAATTACTTTTTCTGCTTCTTTAATTTTTCCCATTTTTACAAGTTTTATAGATTTATTTACTGAATTCTTTTGTAAATCTTTGCTAGGACTTACTAAATTATAATATTTATCAAAATATTTATTATAAACTTTAGTACTTAATGTGGCCTCAGTAGACAAAATACCAATCTTAGAATTTTTTTTACAATTTTTTGAGGTATCCAAGTAAACCTCTTTAGGCATGCTAAGTATAGGTATTTTAACTTTTTTTCTTAAATCATCATACCAATAATGAGCTGTGTTGCATGGCATTACTATGAATTTACAATTATTTTTTTGCAACATTTTACATCCCTCTACAAGTGAATTTAAAACGTTGTAATATTTTTTTAAATTTTCTGGTCTTTTAGGAATGTTAGACTTATTATATAAAACAAACATTGGATATTGTTGATCAAGTTTGCCAGTGTTTATTTTCGCAAGTTTGTTGCAAAAATCTAATCCAGCCTGTGTTCCCATTCCGCCAAGAATACCAATCATAAACCTACTTTGAATTTTGTTTTAAAAGTTACAATATACAACTATATTTTAAAAACAATTATGCAAGAAATTTATATTGATGATATTGGTTCAGGATATCCACTTGTTTTGGTTCATGGATATCTAGGATCATCAGAAATGTGGAAACTTCAAAAAGATTATCTGCATAAAAAATTTAGAATTATTGCTCCAGCTTTGCCAGGTTTTGGTGAAAGCTTTAATGCACAATCTTTAAATAGTATTAGTTTAATGGCTAAATTCATCATCCAACAAATTGATTTAAAAAATATTGAGAAGTTTAATTTAATGGGTCACTCTATGGGTGGAATGATAGTTCAAGAGATTGCCAAACTATCTGGAGATAGAATAAATAAACTGATTTGTTTTGCTACAGGACCTATTGGAGACATTCCTGGAAGATTTGAACCTATAAATACATCGATAAAAAAGCTGGGTGAGGAAGGAATTAAAGAACAAGTAAAAAGAATACCACCGAAGTGGTTTGTTGAAGGAGATCGTGCCAAAAATTATTATTTATGTGAAAATGCAGTTAAAAATATATCTGAAGAAACAGCTCGTAACGCCTTGATAGCTATGAGGGATTGGAATGGATTTGGAAATTTAAAAAAAATAAAAAACAAAACTTTGATAATTTGGGGAAATAAAGACAAATCTTATAATTTTGAACAAGTCTCAACGCTTAATAATAATATTCCTGATAGTGATTTAAAAATATTTAAGAACTGTTGTCACAATGTTCATCTTGAGCAGCCTCAGAAATTTAACCAAGTTGTTGAGGACTTTCTTATTTAAATCGGCCATTTTAGGTTTTTGCATATCAGTATTTACATTTTAGCTTATTAGAAATGTTGACTCTAAATTTAAAACAAAGTTAGATTTTACTTATATAAATTAACTCAAATGGGGAAAATATGAATATAATCAAAAAAATTCTTGTGGCTGGAGTAATTTCATTATTTATACCAGCTTCAAGTTTTGCTGAAAAAGTCAAAATTGGTGATCCTGGTTGGACGGGTGCAACTGCAATTGCAAATTTACTTGCTGCCGTTGTCATTGATAAAATGGGTGGTGAAGCCGAGTTAGTCCCAGGAAACAATACTGCAATCTATGGAGCGATTGATAGAAGTAAAGGTGAAATCGAAGTTCACCCTGATATTTGGCTACCAAATCAAGAAGCTTATACAAAAGATTTAGTACCAAAAGGAACATTAAAATTAAGCAAAAATCCTTATGAAGGAAATCAAGGTTATTGTGTTTCTCAACAATTTGCAAAAAAAATGAATATTACTGCAATAGAAGATTTGGGGAGACCAGAAGTTGTTAAAGCAATGGATAGTGATGGAAATGGAAAAGGTGAGTTTTGGATTGGTGCAGACGGATGGGCTTCTGCAAATGTAAACCAAGTAAAACTTAGAGACTATAAACTTTATGATGCTGGTATAGAGCCAATAAGAGCTGCTGAGGCAGTTAAAAATGCAAGAGTTCTAGACTCGATCAAAAAAAATGAGGGTTACGCATTTTATTGTTATAAACCTCATGCTATTTGGGGAATGGCTGATGTAGTTATGTTGGAAGAACCAAAGTATGATCCAGCTAAATATAAAATGATTCAACCAAAAGCAGATGCAGATTGGTATCAGAAATCATATGTAGCTTCAAAAGATGCTTTGAAACAAATTCAAATTGGATGGGGAACTTCTTTAGAAAGTAAATCACCTGCAATTGTGGAATTTTTCAAAAATTTCCAGATCACAGCTGATGATGTTTCTTGGATGGCGTATGAAGTATCAGTTCAAAAAAGAGATCCAGGAGAAGTTGCAAGAGACTGGATGACTAAAAACAAATCAACAGTTGATGGTTGGTTAGGTCTTTAAATTAGTCAATTTAAATTTTATTTACCTGGCGACGTATAGTTGCCAGGTATCATTTTCAATAATTTTAAGCTAAAATCCTTTTATGGAAGCTGCCATACAGATCCAAAATGTTTGGAAAATATTTGGAAACACATCCAACGATGCATTGGATGCAATACAAAATAAGAAAATTTCAAAACAAGAAGCTTTAGAAAAATATAATTCAGTAATTGGTGTTTCTGATGTTTCATTTGATGTTAACAAAGGTGAAATCTTTTGTGTTATGGGATTATCCGGAAGTGGAAAATCTACACTTGTAAGGCATATTAATAGATTATTAGAGCCAACATCTGGAAAAATTTTAATAAATAACCAGGATGTAATGCAGTTTAATAAAGAAAATTTACAAGATCTTAGAAATAAAAAAATTGGCATGGTTTTTCAAAATTTTGCACTGATGCCCCATAGATCAGTTTTAGATAACATTGCAATGCCCTTAGAAATAAGAGGAGTAAGTAAAAACGATAGGTTAGATGCAGCAAATAACATCTTAAATATTGTTGAATTACAAGGGTGGGGCAATAAATACGCACATGAATTATCTGGAGGAATGCAACAAAGAGTAGGTTTGGCCAGAGCATTAGCTGCTGATCCTGAATTTTTACTTATGGATGAACCTTTTAGTGCACTTGATCCACTTATAAGACGTCAACTTCAAACTGAATTTATTAAACTTTCAAAACAAATGAAAAAAACAACTGTATTTATTACTCATGATTTAGATGAAGCTGTAAGAGTTGGACATAGAATTGCAATAATGCGAGATGGAAGAGTAGTTCAAATTGGAACTCCTGAAGAAATAGTTGTAAATCCATCTGACGAATATGTTGCAGATTTTGTAAAAGGAATTTCAAGACTAAAAGTTGTTCAAGCTAAAACAATAATGCAACCGTTAGAGCAATATAAAAAAAACTTTGGGGAAAATTTAGGTAATAATGAAAAAGTAAATGAAAATGATATATTAAGCAAACTTATTGAAACTTCTGTTTCTAAAGATAAACCAATTGTAGTTGTAAATGATCATAATACGGAAGTTGGAATTATTACTCAATCAGACCTATTAAAGGCAGTTGTTGAAGGAAATGAGAATGAGTAAGGAAATTAAGAATTTATCAAGATCTGAACTTATTAAAAATTTTGTAATTTCAAATCCTGATTACTACATCAAAGAGTTTAAAAAAATTGGTAGTAAACCATCATACTCTTACTCTTTTAATCTGTTTGCAGCTCTGTTTGGACCAGTATGGTTCGGAATAAGAAATGTTTGGAATTATGCTCTGGCATTTCTAATTGTGGAAACATTTGCAGTTGTTCAAATTGTTAGAGGATTATTTGGTAACATCACTAAAGATGCAGTTGAAAAAATTGATAAAATTCAATCAACTATCGATTTTAGATATAAACAATTAGAGGCTGCCAAAGAAAACAACCCAGATAAAGTCGAAGTCTACGAGAGGGCAATTAAATCACTTGAAGAGGCAATGAAAGAATATGTAGTTGATGTTCAACAAATAGAGGCTTCAGCAATATGGATTACTATTTCAGGAATTTTATTATTAATTTTTATAAAATTTATTCAAGGAATATTAGCTAATACTGTTTTAGAAAAAAGATATTCTGAGTGGTTATCAAATAAAACGATCAGTCCTGGAATGAAAACGAAAAATTACTTGCTAAGCATTGGTTTTACAATGGTGATCATGTTTTTTTCAGTTATTCATTATAGTTTTCCTGGTTTTTTTTCTATAATGAATGATTTTCCTACTCACCCGGAGATAAGACTTACATCTATTAAATGGGTAGAAACTATTTTTGATTATGCGGTTATAAAAGGAGACGCTGTATTTACTGCAATAACTATTGGTATAAGATCAGTATTAGATTTTTTAGAACTTTTATTTGTTAAAACTCCTTGGATTGTAATTATAACTACCATTGTAGTTTTAACTGCTTTATCAGCAGGGATAAGAACTGCAATTTACTCAGCTGGATTTTTAGCTTACATGGGTTTTTTAGGTTTTTGGGTTAAGGCAATGACAACACTCGCCTTACTTGGAACAGCTGCAATTTTAAGTATTGTTATTGGAATACCTTTAGGAATTTATTGTGCGAGACGTCAAAGATTTTATTCAATGATAAGACCAATAATGGATTTTATGCAAACTATGCCTGCATTTGTATTTATGATTCCAGTAATTGCGTTCTTTGGAACAGGTAAGGTTGCGGCCGTCATCATTACAATGATTTTTGGAGGAACACCTGTTGTTAGACTTACAGTGTTAGGTTTAAGAGGTGTTCCTGAAACTATCAGAGAAGCTGCAATAGCTTATGGAGCATCTAAATGGTATTTACTTAGAAAAGTTGATTTACCTTTAGCAACCCCATCAATACTCGCAGGAGTAAACCAAACTGTGATGTTAAGCTTGGCGATGGTTGTAGTAGCATCATTAATAGGAGCCAAGGGACTAGGACAAGATGTTTTGGAAGCGTTACAATATGCAAACGTAGGTCAAGGTATTTTAGCTGGTATTGCAATATTATTTGTTGCTTTAATATTGGACAGAGTAGTTCAAGGTAAGAAAAGAGTATAATATCTTAATGAATAAAAATGTATGGTTGCTATTTGCTAGCAATGCATGCGCATTTTCAGTTGCACCTGTAACAGTTTTTTTAAGTGGAATAATTGGATCAAGCATAAGCCCAATCAAATCTTTGTCTACTTTACCCATGTCCTTATCAATTGTTGGTACAGCCATTTTTATAATAGCCGCTTCCAAAATAATGAGTATCACTGGTAGAAAAAAAGGATTTATATTATCATCTATTACAACCTCATTGTTTGCTTTACTGGCAGCCTATGCAGTGATGAAGCAAAATTTTATTCTTTATTCATTCTCATGCTTTTCACTTGGATTTGGGATGGCATTTGCTCATCAATATCGTTTTGCAGCAGCCGAAAGTGTAGACAAAAAACAGGCTCCAAAAGCCATTTCTTTGTTACTTTTTGCTGGAATTTTGTCAGCTTTATTAGGTCCCAATCTAGCTAATCTTGGAAAGAATATTGTTTCGGAGGGTTTATATGTTGGCTCTTATCTATGTTTGTCATTATTAACTTTATCATCAATAGTTTTTTTAGTTTTTTATAATGAAAATAAAATTACTGATAAAAAAAAAATTTCAAAAGGAAGATCAATTTTAGAGTTAATTTCTCAACCAAGATTTCTACAAGCATTAGTCTCCTCATCTTTTGCTTATGCGGTAATGTCTTTTTTAATGACCGCTACTCCCATAAGTATGCATATTAATGATAATATGTCTTTAAATAGCACCAGTTTTGTAATTCAATTGCATATTATAAGCATGTTCCTGCCAGCATTAGTAACTGGAAATCTGATTAAAAAATTCGGACATAGCAAGATAATGTATTGCGGGGTATTATTTTTTATAATCACAATATTTCTAAGTTATCTTGATCAAACAGTTACAAACTATCTTTTTTCATTAGTATTTTTAGGCCTTGGATGGAATTTTCTCTTTATATCAGGAACAAGCTTACTTGTATTAAATTATAGAGAAGAGGAAAGGTTTAAGGCTCAAGGTTTTAATGATTTTATAGTTTTTTCAATTCAAGCAACTGCAAGTTTAACAGCAGGTATTGTATTAAGTTATACGAGCTGGAAAACAATGAATATGCTGTGTGTACCTTTTTTAATTATAATTATTTTTACAACACTAAGAGCAGAAAGATTATCAAGAAAAGCTTGATCCTTACAGGCCGTGTCAACTTGTAACAGAAATTACTTGTTGTAAGATTATGTTTTAAGCATATATGCAACTCATGAAATCACACAATAAATTTTTAATTATATCTTCGTTTTTATTATCAACCCTCTATACAAATATTGGTCTGGCTGCAGATGTAACCGTAGATATGCTAAATAGGCTTGATAAACAGTCAAATGTCTTTGAGCCAAAAATAGTAAGAGTTAACGTTGGAGATACAGTTCTTTGGAAAGCCAAAGACAAAGGTCATAACGTTGAATTTATTAAAAAAGGAGTTCCAGAAGGAGTTGGTAAATTTAAATCAAAATTCAACAAAGATGTTGAATACAAATTTGAAGTTCCTGGAATTTATGCATACTGGTGCACACCCCACAAAAATATGGGTATGATTGGGTTTGTGGTTGTAGGTGATGATAAATCAAATTTAGAAGCAATAAAAAAACTTAGATTTTCGTCTAAATCTAAAAAAATGGCCCCGGATTTAATTAATTCACTCTAATTAAATATCAAATTAGTATTTAATCTTCTTATTCTAATCAGTGAATTTTTAAACTTACTATCTGTGTGAAAATCACCTGGAAAGGCAACACATTTAATTTTTGCTTTTACAGCTGATTTTAGACTTATTTCGGTATCTTCAATTGCAATACATTCATCATTTCTTAATTTAAGTTTTTTTAAACAATGTTTGTAAACTTCTAATTTTGTTTTTGTATTTTTATTCCTATTAGCATTCCCAATATAATTGAAATCTCTCTTTTTGAGATATTTTGCTGTGGATAAAAAAACTGAGTCAATATTATTTTTTGTTGTAGATGTTACAAATCCTATCTTTATTTTATTTCTCTTACAGTGATTAATAATATCTAACACTCCAGGTCTTGGTTTAATTTTATTTTTTTTTAAATAATTATTAAATATTAATGTTTTTAAATTTCTTATTTTTTTTGCATTTGTTGTTGTATTATTTTCTAAACTATATTTCCTTACTCTTTTCTCTCCGCCTGGTTTTTTTAGCATTGATTTATAAATTTTTTTACTCCAGTACCAATTTAATCCTACTTTTTGAAATGCTTGATTAAAACAATTTCTTTGTATATCAGAGGTCTCAATAATTGTTCCAATTGAACCAAATAAGACTGCTTTGATTGTCATTATCCTTTAATGGCACCAGCGGTTAATCCACTTATAACTTGTCTTTGAAAAAACATTACTAATAGAAATAATGGAGCTGTAGCAGACACAACTGCAGATACAGCCCACATTAAATTTCCTTCATGCTGATTGGTTCCAAGGTAACTTTGAATTTTGGGAACCATAGTATGGTTCTCTTGGTTTAATAATAAAGCTGTTACAGTAAAGTCATTATAAGCTAACATGAGACTAAACAATCCAGCTGTGATTACCCCAGGCCACATCACAGGCATGATAATATGTCTAAAGGCTTGAAAGTATGAGCAACCATCAATCAAGGCACTTTCATCTAATTCTTTAGGCACAGTTTTAAAAAATGAATAAAGGAGCCATAAAGTAAAAGGTTGATTGATTGCAACAAGAACTACAATAGTGGTTGGTAAAATTCCCCAAATTTGTAATTGAAAAAAAGGAAATAGATAACCTGACACCAATGTTATATGCGGCATTGCTCTAAAAATTAAAGCAATGATTAAAATCCAAAATGCATAATTTTTTGTAGATCTGGATAGTGCGTATGCTCCTAATGTGCCAAGAAATAATGAAATTGAAACAACACTTATTGTAACTATCACTGTGTTTCTTGAAGCTTTCCAAAATTCACCCTCAAACCAAGCGCCACTGTAAGCTTCCTTTGTAAATCTAGCGCCAGTTTCAATTAAAGTATTAAAAGCTGTTATTGCATACCACCAATCAGCTCTTGAGAAAAAGTCAGCTCTGACTTTAAAGGATCCCCAAAACGTCCAAATAAATGGAAAACATGCAAGTAACAACCATATAACGATAAATATTGTGTTGAAGGTTTTTAAACTGTTTGATTTTTTATCTAATCCAAAATCCATAATTATCTATTTGTTCTAAACTCTTTCCAAGTTCTCAGTAAAACTGGCGTTAAAATTATTGATATTCCTACAATAGTCATAATCGATGTTGCTGCTGCTGATCCAAATAAAATTACTTCCTCATTAACTAAGTTATCATAAATCAACCATGATAAAGATTGGGCACTACCTTCAGCACTAAAACCTATGATGGGTTCAAATACTCTAAAATTATCCATTAATGAAATTAAAGCAACAAAGGTAACTACAGGGTATATATGTGGTAAAACTATATGTTTAACTCTTTGAAATCTTGAAGCACCATCTATAATTGAAGCTTCCAATGGTTCTTGTGGAACAGTTTGAAGTGCTGCATAAAAAACAACAAAAGCAAAAGGGGAGTGATGCCAAACTCCATAAATAATAATTGTAATCCAAGTTAAAGCTTTTGATGATTTAACAGATAAGTAAGGATCATCCATTAATATTTGAAGATTTGCACCTATAATTCCTTCTGCATCAATCATCCAGAATAACACTAGAGAACCTACCAAAGGAGTTACAATCATTGGTAAAATTGTACCAAAAATAAGAGGACCTCTAATTTTTCTAGAAATTGCGTTTAGACTTAGCGCAATAATAAATCCTAAAAGCAGAACGCACGGTGTAACAATTACACAATAGGTTAAGGTAAATACTAAAGCTTTGTAAAATGGAAGATTTCCTACCTTGCCAATAAATTCACCTACTGATTTACTCTCACTCCAAAATTCTGACACTTGATCAGATGCCAAGTGATTTCTATCAATGTATGTACCAAAACCATTAAATTTTCCTAATGGTTTCTCTTCTTTAATTTTTGAAGTAGCTTCTTGATCTACAACTACTGATGTTTTGCATCCAAATGGATCACATTTTTTAACTTCAATAAGTATTTGATCATGTTGAGCGTAAAAAGATTGAATGCCTGTTGAAATAATTGGCAGCCCAATGAATAAAATCATTGCTAATCCTGCTGGGAAAAAAAACCAGAAAAAACTTCTATTGGGCATGATAAATATTTAAGTGGGGATAATTATACCCCCACTTAATTAATTTATATTTTATAGAAAACCTTGTTCTTTTGCTTTAGTGATATAAGCAGCTTCAACATCTTTTAACGCTTGTTCAGCTGACTCATTTCCTTGCAAAAACTCAACAATTTCACTACCCAAAGCACCATGCATTAATCCCATTTGTGGTAACATTGGATAAGGTTTTGCTCCCATTTTAACTGCTTCAATTACTCCGACAGATTTTGGACCAGGCACAAAGCCTTCTACTAACCAAACAGCTTGATCAGCAGCTTTCGCAACCATCTCTTTTGATGATGCTGCATGAGCCATTGCTCTAAAAGAAGCTTCTGCATCTGCGTCAGATCTATTTTTAGCAAGTGTAAATCCATCCCACCAAAGTGTTGCTGCAGGAATGTTACCTCCACCAACTGTTGCAGGAGCAACTAACTTAGTAGCAGCAGTTATTTTAGCATCTCCTTCATCATCAAGTAATGTTCCAGATCTAGATGCCCATAAAGTCATAATAGCTACGTTTCCTGATTCCCATTCAACTTTAATAGCTTCACTATCATGTGTTAAATAATCAGGGTTACTTAAATCAGCTAGTTTTTTTAACATATTTAAAGTTGCAACACCTTTAGCATTATTGATGTTTGGTTGTGCACCACCATCTTTAAAGAATTCACCACCATGACCAATGTACATGTTTACAAATTCTTCAGCTAAATTCCATCCAGCTTTATATGCCGCTGCATATGGGTATTTCATTTTTCCAGCTGCTCTTATTTTTTCAGCAGCTGCTACAACTTCCTCGTAAGTTTTTGGAATAGCAATACCATTTTCTTCTAATACATCTGTTCTTACATAAAGATGTTGTGTATTAGCCATAAATGCTACAGCCATTACTTTTCCATCAATTGTAATAAGCTGTGACTCTTGAATTCCTTTTCCATATTTTTTAACTAGATCATTCATTGGTCTAATTAAATCCGCATTCATTAATGGAACTATAGAACTGTTAGCAGCAACTCTAACTGAAAATTCAGAAGGATTTGCTGTTAAAGCTGGTACTGCAATTTTGTTGTGTTCAGCTGAGTGAGTGACTTTAAAGTCAGCACTTCCTTTACATTCTTTTGCAGTTTCAACTAAAGTTCTTAGAGCAGGAAAATCATTTGCTAAAATATTTATTGATCCACTTTTAATGTTACAGTCAGCGTTAGCTACTGTCCCAAAAAGTAAAAACAATAAAGTAACTAGTATTTTTTTCATTTTATTCTCTCTTTTGTTAATATTAATAAGTTTTACTTGTCAAAAATATACATATACGCTTATGTTTATAAAAGTAAAAATTAGATTAGTTTTGACGCAAGTTCAGCACCTGCGACAAGTGCTTCAAGTTTTTTGTAAACAATATCTTCATCTACATTTCCATAGCCTGCAAAGGTACTAAATCCACAATCTGTTCCTGCCATTAATTGATTTGGCTCAAGTACTCTAGAAAAAGCTAAAATTCTATGTTTTATAACATCTGGGTGTTCTATAAAATTAGAAGTAGACTCAACAACTCCAGGAATAATCATCTTATCTTTTGGTACTTTTATATTTTCAAATACTTCCCATTCATGAGCATGTCTAGGGTTAGCAGACTCAATTAAATATTTACTAACATTAGCCTTAAAAGCTAATCCAATTATTTTATCTAGTCCAATATCATGAGTATGAGGTCCTTCATAATTTCCCCAGCATATATGCATTCTTACTTTAGATGGATCTATATTAGATAATGAATTATTTAAAACTTCCACATGTTTGTTAGCTCTTTCCAAAAAATCTTTTTCTGAAATTTCTTTGTAAATCATATGCCTTGATAATGCGAGATCTGGACAATCAATTTGAATAGATAATCCATTCCCGGTTATTTTCTCATATTCAAACTTCATTATATCTGACAGTTTCTCAAGATACTCATCATCATTTTTATAAAACTTGTTGGGTAAAAAATTACATATAACTCCTGGAGATGGAGAATTCATAAATCCATCAGTATGTGAATTTTCTTCTAAGGCATTTTTAAAATTTAGAATATCTTTGTTAATTGAATCTTCATCTTTTATTTTAAGTTCACTTGTACAACATGGTCTTTTATATGTTGGAGTTCCGCCTGATAGAATAAGTTTTTTTTTAAAAGATGGAAAATCATCTAAATCTTTTGGAGCTTTTCTCTCACTTTCACCAGAAAAACCATCAACTCTATCTTTTATATAAGTTGCGTAACTTATTTTTGACATCTCTCCATCACTCACAGAGTCTATTCCTGTATTGATTTGCTTTTTTACAACCTCAGATACATTTTTTTTAACCACTTCATCAAAGCTGATAATATCTATTTTTTCATGATTATCTTTAGAAGCAAGAAGAATGGAGAGTTCATTTGATCTTGGTAAGCTACCAACATGTGTAGTTTTTATTTTAACCATGGTTCAATAGTATTTGTTTCCATACAGCAACTTCATCAAATAAAACCCATTCTCTAATAATCGAGTTATTATTAAATTCAGCATGGTTAATACCCATTATAAATATTTTTTTATTTGATGCTTTTCCATATTCATCACTTTCATTAGCATGTTCTCCTTCTAAAAACCATCGGACTGACACTCTTGGATTTTGCTTAGGCTCTTCTAAAAATCCCACATGCTCAATACTAAATTTTATATTTGTGAATATTTTCTTAATGGAATTCCATTTTTCAATAATATCTTCTCTTCCGTGACCAAGTTTATTTCCTGGCCAAAACAAACTTGCTGCTCTATCATAATCTTTATATTCGTAACTTTTATTAAAAATATTATTTAACACCTGCGTATATTTTTCAGCGATTGATCCATCTTTATAACTCTCTGCTTTATAATCTGAATTTTTATCAGAATTGGCATTATACAATTTACTTGAATTTGATACACCTCCTTCTTTTTCAATCATTTTTCTAGCAAACTCCTCTGGGGAATAACCAATCTGTCTGACCATTGCCCCTTGATCTCTAACGATCCATTCATCATAAACTTGATTATTCTTACAAGCACAATCAGCAATAACCCTATAATAAATATCTTTATTAGTGGGTTCACCATAAAAGCCTTTTCCAAGATGAGTTCCTTTGCTTAAAATTCTATGTGATGAGTGATATCCTATTTCATCATTTCCATTCCAAATAATGTCCTCACCTAATAACTGCCTGTTTGGAAATTCTTTTAAAGTTGAATAGGTGGCATCTATAACGGCTTTGTTTCCATATGTAACACCAAATGGTGATCTAACAGGTATGTCATTGGTATAAAAGTCACCAATTGACTCAACATCTTTATTTTCCCAAATTTGTTCTGTGATTTTTAAAATAAAGTCTGGAAAATCTTTATATTTTTTATCAAAACCTCTCATTAGATGCTTGATACACAATTAAGATATGAAACTTCACTTTCATCAATCTCAATATTAACATTCACACCTAATGGAACTGAAATAGTATCTTTAAAATTTATTTCTTTCGAAAACTTTTCTATTTCAATTTTCCAACTTCCTTTTTGTGAAAAAAGTATAGTAGGTTTATTAAAAATTAAATTTTCAACTCTCCCTTTTTTTGATTTGAAACAACTCAAACTAAAACCTGTATCTTGTTTTATTATTGGATTAATAGACTTATCTTGAAATATGTTTCCTAGTATGTGTGAAATTTTAATATTATCTCCAATATCTATCTCATTTTGAATTCTATTACTGAGAGTAGATATATTATTTTGTAATTGACCTAACTTATAATTATTAAATTTTTTTATTTCATCATTAGATATAGGTTCTAATAATCTCCTGCCATTTGGTATTGCTTTAATATTTAGATCTATTAATGAATTATCATCTAAAAGTGCCATGCCTGTCTTTTTTGCTCTCTCTAATACCTCGGGTATCCAAGTGACAATTCCTGGGTCATCACCTCCTAGTACAACAAAAATTAAGCCTTCTTCATCACCAGCATTTTCAAATGCCCTAAACATATTTGTTGGCATTGAAATAATATCACCAGAATTTAAGATTGTTTCATCTTTACCTTCAGATCCCCAATAAAACCTCCATTTACCTGAATAAATTATAAACACTTCTGCAGTTAAATGGCTATGAAGACCTGATCCATTAAAGGGCTTTGCTGATACTGCTCCTAAATTAAAACCATGAGGTTCAGATATTTTTATAGATTGGTCTGCATCTTCTGCAACACCTGGGCCTAGAATTGAATAATTCTTTCTTTCTTTATGTCCATCTAGCTTGCCTTCAACAAATGGTAAAGTACTAGGAATTAAATCTTTAAATTTTGCTAATCTAATATTCATATTTTTTTAATTATAATATTGTGATACACGAATATTTCCAACAAATAAATATATGCAAATAGAACAATTTGATACAGGTCTAAAAACAAAAACAAATGTAGAGAACATTGTTCTTTCACCAGAAAAAAATTTCCAAAATAAAAATTTAATCCGAGGTCATCTTAATAAAATTATTACATCAGGAGTAAGTGAAATAGATAAGAATTTAGAAGAAGCATTTATAACTGATGTAAAGATAAATAGTTTTTATCCTATCAACGAATTTGAAGGACTTAAAAATCTTAAAGAAAAAATCTTTATACCTTTATTTGAGGCTTTTCCTGATCTTGAGAGAAGAGAGAATATTGTAGTAGGAGGTGCTTTTAGAGACAAAGTTTTAGTTGGTTCGTACTCAGTACTCTCAGGATATTTTATAAAGTCGTGGTTAGGAATAAAGCCAAATTACAAAATGATTAATCTTAGATGTTGTGAAATTCATGAGCTTAAAGAAGAGAAAATAATAGAAAGCCATATCTTAATTGATGTTATGGATTTTTTAAGACAGTGTGGTATTTCATCAATAAATCCATCTAGAGGCTCAGAGGGAGCATGGCTTCCACCAATGAACACTGATGGAGTAAATTTTTTTGAAAAAGACATAGAGGTTTCAAATGCAAGTTTGAGACAATCATTAACTATGAACAGAAGTTTAAATTTCAAACCAGAAAAAGAAAACCTTTCAGATAAAGAATTAAAAAAAAGATTATTAAACCACCCTCAAAAAGAATACTGGCATAAAAAAATGATTTGGTATGGACCATGTGGAATAGGTACCTCAAGATCACTCGAGGGATTTATTGATATGCATCAGTTACCTTTTAGAAAATCTTTTACTGAAAGAGACTATTATAAACTAGGGCATTATTGTGAGATAGGAGATGGTAAGTTTTCCTTGTGTGCAGGTTGGCATAGCATAGAAGCATATTACGGTTCAAATGATTGGCTAGGATATAAGGCAAATAAGCAAAAATTAACAATGCGTGTTATGGATTTTTACCATCATGATGAGGGAAAAATCCGTGAAAATTGGGTACCAATTGATATACTTCATATACTAAAACAAATTGGGGTAGATGTTTTAGAAAAAGTTAAGGGTTAAAATGGCAAATATAAAATTTTCTGGAGTACATAAATCATTTGGCTCTAATAAGATTATTACAGACTTTAATTTATCAGGTAAAGATGATGAATTTCTAGTATTAGTTGGTCCATCTGGTTGTGGTAAATCAACATTATTGAGAATGATCGCAGGTTTAGAAAAGATTGATGAAGGTGAAATATTTATAAACGATCAAAAAATTAATGATCTACATCCTTCTAAACGACAAACTGCAATGGTATTTCAATCATATGCACTTTACCCACATATGAATGTTTATGAAAATATGTCTTTTGGGTTAAAAATTGAAAAAAAATCTAAGGAAGAAATTCAAACAAAAGTAATGCAAGCAGCTAAGATTTTAAAAATTGAGGAGTTATTGGAAAGAAGACCCAAACAATTATCTGGAGGACAAAGACAAAGAGTTGCAATCGGACGTGCTATCACCAGAAATCCAAAAATTTTTTTATTTGATGAACCTTTATCAAATTTAGATGCTGCTCTAAGATCAGAAATGAGAGTAGAAATTTCTAAATTACATAATCAAATTAAAACAAATATGATTTATGTTACACATGATCAAGTGGAGGCAATGACTCTTGCCGACAGGATTGTAATATTAAACCTTGGTAATATTGAACAAGTTGGTACTCCAGATGAAATTTATAATAATCCAGCAAATATTTTTGTAGCTCAATTTATTGGAACTCCAAAAATGAATATTTTACCTTTAAACAATGAAAATATTATCTCAGAAAATAAAATTAAGTTTTTGGGTAATCAAATTATTTTTGAAAAAACTAAATTTGACAAAAAAAAATATTTTTTGGGAATAAGACCAGAGCATTTTAATTTATCTAATGAATCACAATTTAAATTTAAACCTAAAATTGATCTTGTTGAAAATTTAGGAAATGAAAAGATTGTATATATGAGTAACGATAACTTAGAGCTTAGTGCAAAAATTTCTAGTCAGGAAGATTTTCAAAATCAGATAAATTTTGATTCCAAAGATATTTTTATTTTTGACGAAAACGGAAGAAGAATTTAAATTTTCTTTAAGTAATAATAATTTAATATGAATTGGATAGTTGTTACAATTATTGCAGCCTTTTTTCAGAACTTAAGGTCTTCATTTCAAAAAAAAATTAATAAAGATGTTTCAACTATAGCATCAACTTATGTAAGGTTTTCTTTTGCTCTACCATTAGCATTAGTATTATTTTTTATTTATTTCAGAGATATTAATGTAATTTATGACGTAATTAATCAGCCTGGTTTTTTAATAAATGTAACTTTAGCATCAATTTTTCAAGTAATATTTACATTTGTCTTATTATATCTTTTTAAGTTTTCAAACTTTGTTGTTGGTACCTCTTTAAGCAAAACAGAAGTTGTACAAGTTGCAATATTTGAATATTTTATACTTAATGAAAAGCTAAGTAAATTAGGAATAAGTGGAATTATAATTTCTACATTAGGAGTTATAATATTATCTATTAAAGATTTAAAATTATTTTTACAAAATATATTTTCAAAAACTACATTAATAGGTTTAATATCAGGATTATTTTTAGCTTTAAGTATTGTTTATTTTAGATCTGCTGCATTATCTTTAGAAAACTTCAACTCAAACTTTGAAAAAGTAATAACAACTTTATTATTTGGACTTTTGATACCAACTATAATTTTAACTATTTATCTTCTATTATTTGAGAAAAACGAATTTATAAAACTTTATAACGATAAATACGATTGTATGTTAATAGGGGTTGGTGGATTTTTTGCATCTTTATCTTGGTTTTATGCATTTACATTAATACAAGCTTCATTCGTTAGGGCGGTTGGGCAAATCGAATTATTATTCAGTTATTTTTCCTCAAGATATTTCTTCAAAGAAAAAGTAAGAGTTACAGAGATAATTGGTATAATAATATTTGTTTTTGGAGTTACAATTTTACTATTTTCTAGAATCTGACTTTACTAATTTTGAAACCCATATTTTCTTAGTCTAACATCTCCCGTTCTTGCATGTGCCTCCATACCCTCATATCTTGAAATTCTAGCACACGCTGCACCTACTTCTTTGGTTGATTCCTTAGTCATTCTTTGAAAGCTTAAAGTTTTAATAAATTTTCCTACAAATAAACCACCTGTATATTTTCCTGCACCTTTTGTTGGTAAAATATGGTTTGTTCCAGAACATTTATCTCCATAAGCAACTGTAGTTTCTTCACCAATAAATAATGATCCATAGTTTTTTAATCTATCATGAAACCATTGAAGGTTTTTAGTTTGTATCTCTAAATGTTCGGGAGCATATTCATCACTGATTTTAGCCATTTCTTCGTCTGTATCGCATAAAATAACTTCTCCATAGTCTCTCCAAGCTGCACCAGAGTTTTCTCTTGGTAAGTCTGGTAAATCAGCAATTAATTCTGGTACTCTTTTCATTACATATTCAGCTAATGATTTACTAGTAGTAAATAACCATGCAGGAGAGTTGTAACCATGCTCTGCTTGTCCGACTAAATCGAAAGCAACTAATTCTGGATCAGCTGTTTCATCTGCTATAACTGCAATTTCTGTAGGACCAGCAAATAAATCTATACCTACTTTGCCAAATAAAATTCTTTTTGACTCTGCAACAAATTGATTTCCAGGACCAACAAGCATATCTGCAGGAGCATTTCCAAATAGGCCATAAGTCATTGCAGCAATAGCTTGAACCCCACCCAAATTCATTATTACATCTGCTCCACATAAATCTGCAGTGTAAACTATGGCAGGATGAACTCCAACCCCAGGTTTTGGTGAGCTGCAAACAATAATATTTTTAACACCAGCAACTTTAGCTGTAGTAACACTCATTACTGCAGAAGCAATATGAGCATATCTTCCTGCAGGTACATAACATCCAGCCGTATTAACTGGAATTAATTTTTGTCCAGCAAATAAACCATCAGATAGCTCTACCTCAAAATCTTGGCCATAATTTTTTAATTGTGCTTCAGCAAACTTTCTTACTCTTTCATGAGAGAATTGAATGTCATCTTTCGTTTTAGGATCTAAATTCTTTTTAATTTGTTCAATTTTTTCTCTTGTAACTATTACCTCACCTTCATATTTGTCAAATTTTTTTGATAATTCGATGCATCCTTCTTCTTTTGTTTTCTCTATGTCCTTTAAAATATTCTCTACAATCTCTCTAGTTTTTGTGTCGTCTGTTGAAGAAGTTTTTGGTGATTTTTTCAAATATGTTATTGCCATCTTTAAATCCTAATTTAATTATTATTTTTTTTCAATATTCAATTAGTCCAAGGCTACCACAGCCGCAGCAATTGACGCTAGTCTTGCTGTCGCATCATCAGATCTACTTGTAATTACCACGGGGACTTTTCCTCCTATAACCACACCTGCCGCACATGCTCCCATAAAATATATCATCATTTTAACTAGGGCATTACCTGTTTCAACATTTGGGACTAGTAATACATCAGCGTCTCCTGCAACTGTATTTTTTATACCCTTTATCTCTGCTGATTTCTTTGAAACACTGTTATCAAAAGCAAGAGGACCAAAAATATCTGCATTTAGACTCTCTTTTTCAGCTAATTCGCATATTTCTTTAGCATCTATTGAACTTTGCATGCTTTCTAAAACTTCTTCTGTTGCAGAAAGAATGGATACTTTTGGTCTTGCTATTTTTATTCTATGACAAAAATCTATAACATTTTTTAAAATATGCATTTTTGTTTTTACATTTGGATTAACGTTTAGAGCACCATCAGTTATTATTAATGGTTTATCTTCTTTGTCTAAAGTCATATGCCATATATGACTTAATCTTGTTTTGCCAATTAAGTTATATTTTCTCAATAAAACTTCTTTCATTAAAATATCTGTGTGAATATGACCTTTAACAATTATTTTAACCAGTCCATCTCCAGCAAGCTTTGCCGCAATTTTGGCAGTGTTATTTTCAACTGGCTCATTTATTATTTCATATTCAGAGATATCGAATTTTAACTCTTCCGCAGTTTTTTTAATTTCTATTTCATCACCAATAAAAACAGGGATGATCAATTTTTCTTTCACGCAATCCATTATAGATAGCATAGGAAGTCTTTTGCCTGCATTTACGATTGCTGCTTTAGCTCCTCTTTTTTGATTAGCAATATCTAGTAAATTAATTGGACAAACTGTTGATTTATCTGAAAGCATTTGAATTTATATATACTAAATTAATAAAAAAACTAATATAGTATTATTGATATAAGGATAAAAAGTGGAAGTAGTTACAAAAATAGCTCCAATCGCTCTTGCTCTTATAATGTTAGGTCTTGGATTAGGATTGACAGGACGTGATTTTTTAAGAGTAATAAATTATCCAAAAGATTTTATAATTGGTTTTATATGTCAGTTAATATTATTACCAGTAGTTGCATTTATAATTGTATTAATATTAGATTTACCTCTTGAGATAGCTTTAGGTGTAATGATTATTGCCGCCGCGCCAGGTGGAGTTACATCGAATGTAATGACTAAATTTGCAAACGGTGATGTTGCTTTATCTATATCTTTAACTGCAATAATAAGTCTGATTAGCATAATTTCTGTACCATTTATAATATTCAAATCTGCCGACCTAATAGGTATTTCAGATATATCAACAAATATAACAATGACTGGTATTGCTTTAAAAATGGCATTAGTTGTGACTGTTCCAGTTATTTTGGGAATGATGATAAGAAAATTTGCCGAAAATTTTATTTCCTCAAATATTACTACTATTGAAAGAATTACAACGTTATTATTTATAATAGTTTTTGCTTCAATTTGGATTGAAGAAAGAGAAAATATATTTAATTACCTAAAACAAGCTGGAATTGCAGTTTTGTTATTAAACATAACAATGATGGTAATTGCATATTATATAGGAAAATTTACTGCAACAGGCATTAAGCAAAGAAAGTGCATTGCCATTGAATGTGGTCTACAAAATGGAACCTTAGCTATTTTCGTTGCTACTCAAATATTTAGTGAAATTAGTTATATTATACCCACAGCTGCTTACGCATTAATAATGTATATAACTGGTTTTATTTTAATTTTTATTTTAAGAAGATCGAATTAATATTAATCATTTATTGTAAAATTTAATAATTAGTTAATAATATTATTATGAAACCTTTTACAGGATATCTTATATTAGCATTAGGAATAACAACAGGCATAGCTGCAAACAGTTTTGCTAAAATATCAGATGGTTTCACAAAACTAACACCAACTATAGCCTGTCTCCTTTTAATGAGTGTAACCATGATTTCTTTGGCTAAATCAATGACTGTAATTCCTGTCGCGTTTAGTTATTCAACTTATAGCGGGTTAACAGTTGCAGGCGTGGTACTATTTGGGATGCTAAAATATAATCAAGTTCCTAACTTTTATGGGTTAATCGGCATTTGCTTAATTGTAATTGGTGTTATTATGGTTAATTATCTAGGACGCGCAGGTTAAAATATATCTACATGAGTAGATTTTGAATATCTTCCATTATATCTTTAGGGATTTTTATTTCAGATTTATAGTTTTTTTTATATCTTCTAAACTTATTTTCACCTGGATATAATATTTCATTTATTCCTTTTAGTTTAGGAAGTTTTTTTATTCTTTTAATATTTTCCTTCATTCTTCTTTTATAATTTGATTGAAATAAGTTTGCTTTCATTACAATAAATAAGTGACCAATATTTTGTGGTCCTGAAAAATCATCAAAGGGATCTTTTACTTTCCCTCCATGATTACCCCCCGTATAAACGCCACTTAATATGTCTACCATCCATGCAAGTCCTGATCCTCTAAAACCTGCTATTGGGAGTTGAACACCTTTAAGTGCTTTTTTAGCATTTGTTGTAGGGTTACCAAATTTATCTAAAGCAACACCTTCAGGTATTTTTGAATTAGATCTTGATGCAACTCTTATTTTTCCTCTATTTATCATTGATACAGATGTGTCTAGTATAAATGGGACTTTAGAAGCAGTAGGTGATCCAAAGCAAATTGGATTTGTGCCAAATAAAGATTTGATAGCTCCATGTGGAGCAATTGCAGGAGGCGCATTAGTAAAGACCAAAGCTATCATATTTTTTTTTACAGCTTGTTCAGCGTAATATCCTGACATACCGTAATGGCCACTATTTTTAACAGCCACTAACCCTATACCTGTTTTTTTTGCATTTTTTATGGCCTTTTTAATTGCTATATCGGCTGCAACAAATCCTATGCTATCATCTGCATTTATATGAGTAGCTGATTGAGAGACATTTTTAAGTTTAATTTTTGGTTTTGGATTAATTAGTTTTTTTTGGATACGATCACAGTACATTTTTAGCCTTGATAATCCATGAGTCGGGGCACCCACTAACTCAGCATTAATTATGGCATTCGCACAAATGTCTGCATGATTTTTTGAAAGTTTAAACTTTTGAAATATTTTAATAATGGTTTTCTTTAATTTATTTTTTTCCATTTTGGTTTTTTAAATCTTTTGTAAAAAATGACTTTATATCATTTACCAATAAATCTGGCTCTTCAAGAGCTGCAAAGTGTCCACCTTTTTTCATTTTTGTCCATCTTTTAACATTAAAAATTCTTTTTACATACGATTTAGGTGGCCAGCTCAACATTTCTTTTGGAAATTCTGCAATTGCAGTAGGTATTTTAATTTTTTTAAAATTTTTTGGAAAAGGTCTTCCACCTTCTTCTCTTCTGCCAAAATAAATCCAAGCTGAAGAATTAAAAGTTTTTGTTAATATATAAATCATTATATTTGTTAATAAGAAATCCTTTGAATAAACATTTTCAATATTACCTTTTTTTAAGTCTGACCATGAATAAAACTTTTCTAATATCCATGCAGCAGTACCAACAGGGCTATCCACCATTGCATAACTTAATGACTGAGGTTTGGTTGCCTGTAACGTCCTATATCCCTCTTGCATAATTTGCTCATTAGCAAATCTTTGTTCCCATTTTTTTTCTTTTGTAGTTATTGCTCCTTTTGGATGTCTCATATTTAAACAATTTACATGAATAGCTTTACAATTATTATAATGATCATGTCCTAACCAGTTACAAACAGCAGAACCCCAGTCTCCACCCTGAGCAAAATAATTTTTATATCCCAGTTTTTTAGTCATTAATTTATTCATAATCTTTGCAATTTTTTTAGGACCTATTGGTTTTTTTGGTATTCCAGAAAATCCAAATCCAGGTAGAGAAGGGATTATTACATCAAAACTCTCTTCTTTATGTCCTCCAAATTTTTCAGGATGGGTTAACTTTTCTATGATATGTAAAAATTCAACAAAACTTCCTGGCCACCCATGAAGAATAAGTAGTGGATTTGGTTTGTTCCCACTACCATTTTGCTTTATAAAATGAATATTAATCCCATCTATATTAGTAGTGTAATTGTTAAATTTATTGATTTTTTTTTCTTGTAACTTCCAATTAAACTTTAATGTCCAGTACTTAGAAATCTTTTTTAAATAAGCATGATTTGTTCCATGTAACCATCCATTCATCTGTTGGATGTCATTAAATGGAAATTCCCTAACTTTTTTATTGATATTATTTAAGGTTTTTTTTGAAACATTAACCTTAAATTTTTTTATCATTAATTATTATATTAACCCTTTCCTCGCCAAGGAATAGTTTTATCTATTATTTTTCTTAAAGTAATATCAAACAATAACCCTAACATTCCCATGATAAAAATTGTTATCCAAATTACTTCATATTGAAAATATTTTTTTGCAACGTTCTCAACAAATCCAATACCAGTTGTTCCAGCTAAAAACTCTGCAGCAACCAGAGTTCCCCAACACATTCCAACTGCAACTCTAATTCCAGTCAATATTTCAGGTAAAGAATTTGGAAATATAACATGTCGAAGTATTTGTCTTTTAGAAGCACCTAAAGAATGGGCAGCGTGAATTTTAGATAATTGTGTCCCTGATGCCCCGGCTCTTGCTGAAATAATCATAATTGATAAAGAAACCATGAATAACAAAAATACTTTTCCAGTATTATCAATTCCAAGTACTGAAATTATAAGTGGAGCCCAAGCAAGTGGAGGTACTGGTCTATAAAGTTCAATTAAAGGATCAAAGAAACCTTTAGCAAATCTGTTTAGTCCCATAAACAAACCTAATGGAACCCCTATAATTATTCCAAAAACTAATCCTAAAAATACTCTTAAGAACGAATCCCATATATGACCATAAGGTACAGGTATTTTGAATAATTTAAAATCACCTGTAACAACTTTTAATACTTTACCTTTAAAATTTTCTATAACAACTCCCTCACTTGTGTGAACAGGGTATTCGCCTGGTAAAATATCAGCAATCCAATCTGGTAAAATAAATCCAACTATTGAACTAACATCAATCATTTCTATCCAGAGAAGAGGTATATTTTTATATCCAACACTTGGATTAGACATCAGGATGAATTTATTCAATGTGTCTGACGGTTTGGGTAACCATCTTCCTGAGCCTTGTTCTGAGCAACTCGGTCCACTAGCTACAATTGTTCCAGCTGGAAATAAAATTATATCAATTAATCTAAGACCAGCTTGTTCTTTTTCCTGAAGGTCATCAAATTCAATAATCGCCTTTTGCATTTCATTTAGTGCATTTGGTGGATAAATGCTTGCAAATTCAATTCTTCTTGCAATTTTGACTATATTTTTTGCGTAATCTGAGGCAATTTCCTCATTATCATCTAAACTTTTTCTATAAGTTTTTACTTCATCTTTCAGTTCTTTAATTGAACTTTTGAACTGTGGATTGTGATTTCTTAATTTGAAAAATTTATCATTAATTTTTTTCAGTTCCTCTGCAGCAGCTTGAAATTTCAAACCTTTTGAAGTTTCTGCAACAAACGGAACTTCAATAGTATTTTCTATTGTACCAGTTCCTGATCTAACCGTTGTTATGCCCCAGTTACCTTGTTCAGATATTGTTTTTAATCGTTCACTTTTTTCAACTTCTGTTTCAAATGGATAATCTTCTTTTTTAAAATTTGAACTTAATTGTTTTATCTCATTGGTCATTTCACTTATTTTAATTTTAGTATCCATCTCAATTAAATCCTCATTGGTTAATAAAGGAATTAATTCTTTAGTTTTATTTATAAAATCAACTAAAATTGTTTTTTGTTGATTGTTAAGATCATTTGAATTTTGAATCTCATTAGTAATTTTTTGAAGATTTTTATTTTCAATTTTAATTATAGAGGTGCTTTTAAATTCACGTTCCTCTATTGGAAATTGATATTTCAATCCCAGTAAAGATTCGTTTATTTTAGCTACCTGACATAATTCGTTTGCTGATTTTGGATAAAAACCTTTTGCTATGTCCCAAGAGTAATAAAGCCATACTAATAGTATTGCAGCACTTCCAACAATAACCCAATGAGTTCCACCTTTAGCTCTTTCAGGATTTCCAAATACAGCATCAATTTTCTCAGTTTGTATTAGTCTTCTGCCGTACATAATGCATCCAATAATAGATACAAATATAAGTACGGTTATTATTTGAGTTAACATTTAGTTTTCTTTACCCATAATTTCTTCTTCCATATTCCAAATCATGGATAATATTTCTTCACGCTTAGATGAAAATTCTTTATTTTTTTTTATTTCTCTTAAATCTTCCTTTAAACCCATTTCTGCAAAAGGTAGATTGTATTCCTTATGTATTCTTCCTGGTCTTGGTGCCATTACATAAAGTCTTTCACCAAGTAACAACGCTTCTTCAACTGAGTGAGTGATTAAAATGATAGTTTTTCCTGTCTCTTTCCAAATTTTAAGAACCAAAGATTGCATTTTCTCCCTAGTTAACGCATCCAGCGCGCCTAGGGGTTCATCCATTAATATTAAATCAGGATCATTTATTAGACATCTTGCTAGAGCCACTCTTTGTTGCATCCCTCCAGATAATTGGTATGTAGGAGTGTTGCCAAACCCTTTTAAACCTACAATTTCTAGCCATTCCTCAACTCTTTGAGCAGTTTTTATTGGATCTTCTTTTTTCATTCTAAGCCCAAAATCAACATTTTCAGCAACTGTTAACCACTCAAATAAAGCTCCTTGTTGAAAAACCATTCCTCTCTCAACTCCTGGACCATTAATTTCATTGCCAGCTAAAACAATAGAACCTGAGGTAGGTCTCAAAAAACCAGCAGCAATATTTAAAAGAGTTGTTTTTCCACATCCTGAAGGACCAAGAACAGTAAGAAGTTCTCCTTTCTTTAAGGTAAAATTTACATCTTTTAATGCGTGAACAGTTTCTCCTTTTGGAGTTTTAAAAATCATATTTAGATCTTTGGAAACTAAGTCACTCATAGAAATAACTTTATATAAAACTAATGTTAAAAAAAATAGGCGCTAAATAATTAGCGCCTATTAAATTTGTTTTACTCTTTATATATTATAAAGGTAAAAAACTAGTATCAACGGCACCACCTGGTGTTCCCATACCTTTTAGGAAACCATCAAGATTACCGCTCTCCATTGACTGTTTAGTCTCTTCTGGAGTAAGAAATTTAAATCCACTTAAAGTTTCTTTCATATCAGCAACTTTCATTTCTGAAGCTTTTGACATTGCGTTCATATCGCTTTTACCAGATCTATATCTGTCATTTGCTTCATGAGTTACTTCTATAAAAGTTCTAAGCATACCTGGATTTTCCTTCATAAATTTGTCAGTTACAGATGTAATATCTATTCCTAAGATACCTGCATCTCTTGCTTCTTGTACTGTTAAAAGTCTAGAACCAACTGCAACTGCAGCTTTGATAGAATTTCCACCAAATAAACATGCCATTACAACATCACCACTTACTAATGCAGCAGCACCTTCTTCTGGATCCATTTGAATTATATCCATTTTACTTCTATCAGCTCCAATAACTTTCATACTTTCATCAAATACATATTCAGCCATAGTTCCAAGAGGAACAGCAACTTTTTTACCTTCTAGTTCAGAACCATTTGCTTTTGTAATTCCAGAAGCGTTTGATGTAACACAAGTAGTACCACCCATTCCATATTCCATTGCAATATCAACTAACTTGATAGGTGCATTAGATTTTACAGCATTAATAAAAGGCACTAAACCTTGAGAATATGAAATATCAATATCTCCTGCTAGCATTGCATCAGTCATAGCTCCACCATTAGTGAAGTTAGTCCATTTTACTGGAACTCCTAGAGCTTTAGCAAAATTCTTTTTTTGCATGTCCTCTAAATTTGGACTTGGCCATTCTAGAAAATATGCGACTCTCACTTCATTTGCCGCAGCATTTGCAGCTGAAATTGATAAGTTAAGAGCGAATATACTTCCTAAAATAAAGCTAATTAGTTTCTTCATTTTGTCTCCTTAATTAAATTTAATTAACCGTATTTAAGTTTAATTTTAGATGTATGTAAACGTATTTTGTAAGCACATTAATCATAGGTGATTTGAACATGTCTAAAATGGGTTCAACTTTAAGTTGTATTTGATGTCACCTAATGACATACTTACAATGCATAGAAATTATTTTCTATTTTTTTATTTTAGTCTATGAAAGAGTAATAATAATACTTAAAAATTTTTTATGAGTTCAGAAAAGCCACAAATACCAAATTCTTTAAATGAACATTGGATGCCATTCTCTTCAAATAGAGATTTTAAAGCAAACCCTAGATTAATTGTTGAGGCAAAAGGTGTTTATTTAAAAAATCATCAGGGTAAAACCCAAATCGATGCAAGTTCAGGATTATTTTGTAATCCATTGGGGCATGGTAGAGAAGAAATAATTGAGGCAATTACAAAACAATTAAGAACAGTAGACTACGCTCAACCATTCCAACAAGGCTTTGGTGGATCATTTGAATTAGCAACAAGAATTTCAAAACATACACCAGGGAATTTAAATAGAATTTTTTATACTATTTGTGGGTCAACTGCAGTTGAAACAGCAATAAAAATTTCAGTAGCTTATCATAAAGCTAGAGGTGAAGGTGAACGATTTAGATTTGTAGGAAGAGAAAGGGCTTACCACGGTATGAATATTGGAGCTACCTCAGTCGGTGGAATGATCAACAATGTTAAAACATTTGCTAGTGTATTGATGCCAGGTGTTCTTCATATGAGACATACGCATTTACCAGAACATAAATTTATATCAGGTCAACCAGAAACAGGAGTTGAAATTGCTGAAGATTTAGAAAGAATTTGTACAAACTTTGGATCAGAAAATATTGCGGCATGTATTGTAGAACCAATTGCAGGATCTACAGGAACACTAGTCCCACCAAAAGGATATTTACAAAGACTAAGAGAAATTTGTGATAAGCACGGCATACTTTTAATCTTTGATGAAGTTATAACTGGATGGGGAAGAACGGGATCTCCATTTGCTTCACAAGAATACGGAGTTACACCAGATATAATAACTATGGCAAAAGCTACAACAAATGGAATAAGTCCTTTGGGTGCAGTGGCATGTAAAGAGGAAATATATGATACGGTAATGGATGGATCACCTAAAGGTTCTATAGAATTATTTCATGGTTATACATACTCAGGAATACCTGTGTCTGTTGCAGCAGGATTAGCTGTACAAGATATCTTTGAAAATGAGGATATATTTAATAGAGCTAAAAATTTAGCACCATATTTCCAAGAGGGTTTGATGTCTTTAAAAGATATAGATGTTGTTGATAATATAAGAGGTTATGGAATGATGGGTGGAATTGATATCAAAATGGATAAAAAACCAGGAGCAGCAGGATTTACATGCTTTAAACATTGTTATGATGCTGGAGTGAATTTTAAAGCAACAGGGGATTGCTTAATTATTGCACCAATGTTTATTTGTGAAAAAAAACATATCGATGAAATAATAGATAAATTAAGAACAGGGATTACAAATTACTCCAAAAGCAAAAAAAATTAATTCACTTATATGAAAATAGGTGTTCCAAAAGAAATAAAGTCTCAAGAAAATAGAATTGGCCTTACTCCTGAGAGTGTTAAAATATTAACATCAAACGGTAATGATGTAATGGTCGAAAATAATGGTGGCTTTGAAGCTGGATTTTATAATGAACAATATAAATCTGCTGGCGCAAAAATTGTAGACAAAGCTGAAGACATTTTTAATGACTCTGAAATAATTGTAAAAGTAAAAGAGCCTCAATCAAGTGAAGTAAAAATGATTAAAGAAAACCAAATTGTTTTTACATATTTACACTTAGCGGCTGCAAAAGAACTCACAAAAGGCTTGGTAGACTCTAAATCAGTTTGTATTGCTTACGAAACCGTAACTGACAACAATGGTAGATTACCTTTGTTAGCTCCAATGAGTGCAGTTGCTGGAAGAATGTCAGTTCAAGCAGGTGCACATTGCCTTGAAAAAAACCAAAAAGGGAGAGGACTTCTTTTAGGAGGGGCGCCTGGTGTTGATCCTGGAAATGTGGTTATTTTAGGTGGTGGAGTTGTAGGTGAAAATGCAGCAATTATTGCTACAGGCATGAAAGCAAAAGTTCACATAGTAGATAAATCTGAAAAAAGACTGAATGAATTATCCAAAAAATTTGGTGATCTTATAATACCAAAATTAAGCGATGAAACTGATTTACAAAAATTAATTTCAGAATGTGATTTGTTGGTAGGAGGTGTTTTAATACCAGGCGCAGAAGCGCCAAAACTTGTCACAAAAAAAATGCTTAAAAATATGAAAAGAGGATCAGTAATAGTTGATGTAGCAATTGATCAAGGAGGATGCGTTGAAACAAGTAAACCGACCACATTCGCTGAACCAACATACATTGTAGATGATATTGTTCATTATTGTGTAGCAAATATGCCCGGTGGTGTACCTAGAACTTCAACCATAGCTTTAAACAAGGCTACGCTTCCCTTTTTAAACAAATTAGCTAGCGATGGTTATTACAAAGCTTTAAAAGACGATCCAAATTTCTTAGCTGGCTTGAATGTCCATAAGGGTGAAGTAACATACAAAGCAGTTGCAGATGTCTTTGGATATGATTATTTAACCGCAAGAGATGCATTAAATTAATTAAGAATTTTTTTTATTTTTTTTTCAATATTACCACTTATAATTATAATTCCTTTTTCATTAGGATGCATTCCATCGTCTAAATTTAATTCAGGATTTAAAGCAACTCCATCAAGCAAAAAAGGAATTAAATTTAAGTCATATTTATCAGATAGTTTTTTATAAATTTTATCAAATTTATTTTTATAATCTTTTCCGTGACTATCTGGTGCTACCATCCCTGCTAAAATTATTTGAATTTTTTTGTTTAATATCTTTTTTATAGTTTTCTCCAAATTTTTCTCAGTTTCATTTGGACTAATACCACGCAACATATCATTTGCACCAAGACCAATTAAAATTAAATCGATATTTTTTTCGGCAATTGTCCATTCTATTCTGTTTAAACCAGCTGCAGATGTATCACCTGATACACTTGCATTGATTACCTTAACTTTTAAACCATTTTTATTTAAATTATTCTCAAGCACTGAAGATAGATGATATTTTTTATCTAAACCATATCCCGCCATTAGACTATCACCGAATAAGACAACTTTGTAATCGGCTTTAGCTACAAATCCTGGTATTAATAAAATAATTATTTTAATAATTAATTTTTTTATCATGAATAAACTTTTAAAATTATCTAATGTTAGTTTAAATTATATCATAGATAATAACTCTATAAATATTTTAAAAAATATTAGCTTTGAAGTAGACTATAAAGAAACTATTTCAATAGTTGGAGAAAGTGGTTCGGGCAAAACAAGTTTAATCATGTTAATTGGGGGACTCGAAAAGATTTCAGCAGGAAATATTTTTTTTAAGGGCTCAGAAATATCCAATATGACTGAGGATGAAATTTCTGAAATCAGAAGAAAAAATATTGGAATAGTATTCCAATCATTTTATTTGATACCAAATTACACCGCACTAGAAAATGTGAGCCTATCTCTTGAAATAAATAAACTTGATAATGCAACACAAAAAGCTAAAGAAATTTTAGATAGATTTGGATTGAGCAATAGATTTAACAATCTTCCTAGTCAACTATCAGGAGGTGAACAACAGAGAGTAGCTATTGCAAGATCTGTTGTAATGAAACCAGAGCTTATTTTAGCTGATGAGCCAACTGGCAATCTAGATAGTGAAAATACAGAGAATATTTCTAGTTTACTTTTTAATTATATAAAAGATGAAAATGCTAGCTTAATAATGGTCACTCACGACAATAATTTAGCTAATTTAACTAAAAGAAAAATAACTATTAAAGATGGAGTGATTAGTGAAAATCAATGATTTAAGTCTTTATTCTAAATATGCATTTCGCGATTTAATTAGAAGTTATTCGAAAATTTTAAGTATAATAATTACTTTATTAATTAGTCTTTTTATACTTAGTGCTATTTTAACCATCGAAGACAGTTTAGAGAATGAACTTAACGAAAATTCTAAAGTTCTTTTAGGAGGAGATTTAGAAATTGATTATAATAACAGAGAGGGAGATCGGAATTTAATAAAACAGGTTGAAAATATTTCAACAGTATCTCAAATAGTTGAATTCAGCACGATGATTTCAACTATTGAAAAAAAACAGAATAAGACATCATTTACTAGAATCAAAGCGATAGATCAAAATTACCCATTGTATGGAGATGTAATTTTTGAACCAGTTGGGTCATTAAAAAAATTAAATAAAATCGACAATACTATTCTGGTAAATGAAAATATTTTTAAGAATTTGAACCTTAAAATTAATGATATTGTAAAAGTTCAGAATATAAAATTTAAAGTTATTGGTGTTGTAAAAGTTCTTCCAGATATTGGTGGAGCATTTGTATTTGGTGATTTTGCATTAACAGGAAAAAAAACATTAGATAAACTAGAATTAAATACATTAGGAAGTTTCTTAAATTATGAATACAAAATTAAATTTGATGATTATAAAAATAAAGATAAAAAAATAAATGAAATTAAAAAAATTTTTAAAAATAATGATAAGGTAAAAATACGATATCCAGAGAATTCTGCAGGAGGCATAAAAAGAATTATTGATAATTTTTCACAATTTTTATCACTAGTTTCAATAAGTGCTATGTTAATTGCTGGTATAGGAATTGCTAATACTCTTCTTTCTTTTATCAATCAAAAGAACTCATCAATCGCTGTTCAAAAAGCAATTGGAATTAATTCAGGGAATATTAAAACTATTTATTATTTGCAGCTGCTAATTAGTTTAATATTTATTTCTTTAGTTGCTTATGGACTAAGTTTTTTCTTGGTCCCAGTTGTTGATAAATATATATCAGATGGACTTGGATTAAATATTCAGGCATCATTTTCTTTAACAAATTTATTTATTGTTTTTATGGTTGGATTGTTAGTTATAATAATATTTTCAATCCCAACAGTTAATTCAATTGACCAAATTAAAGCTTCTAGTTTATTTAGAAATGTTTTTCAAAGTTTGCAGTTTAAATATTCAAAATTATCAATTAGTTTAAGTTTGTTACTGCTTACCATTTTAATCAGCTTGTTTGCTTTTAGGTCTTCGATACCCACTTATAGTTTGATATATTTTGCTTCGTTCTTTGTATGTCTAGCTGTCTTTTTTTATGTTTCCCGTTTTATAATATTATTATTGAGGAACAATCTATTTAATCTTGGTATTTCATCAAAAATAGCAATTAAAAATATTACACAATCAAAAAGTATTACACCTATAACTGTGATGTCACTTGGACTAGGTATGACATTGTTACTTACGCTAGCATTTGTAGGCTCTAATTTTAAAAGAGAAATAGCAAAATCAATTCCAGAAATTGCTCCAGACTATTTTTTTTTAGGGATCCAAAATAATCAAAAAAATTTGTTTAAAAAAATAATTATTGATTCTGATAAAGAGGCAGTCATGGAAATTGTTCCCATGGTATCAGCAGGTCTTGTAAAAATTAATGGAATAGATCCAAATACATATATTTCAAATTCTAATGATAGTTATTGGGTAATCATGAATGATAGAAGAGTTTCATGGGTTAATACAATTCCAAAAGACAATCCTATTGTAGAAGGCAGTTGGTGGGATACTTCAAAACCAAATAAGTTACAAATATCACTGGATAGTAAAGTTGCAAAAGACTTTGGAGTAAGTATAGGTGACAAATTTACACTTAGAATTTATGGAAGAGAAATTGAAGGAGAAGTAGTAAATTTTAGATTGGTTAACTATCAAGATTTAAGTATCAATTTTGCAATGTTGCTAAATCCACAATTCGCAGAAAATATTCCACACGAATATCTCTCTACAATAAAATTTAAAAATATCCAAAGCTTTAATGAGGTTAATTTTTTAGATAAATTTCCAAGTGTATCGATAATAAAAATTTCAGATTATTTATCAAAAGTTACCGATGTTCTAAATAAAGTTTTTATAGCAGTCAGCATAATATCAGTTGTAACAGTAATTATTGGCTTAGTTGTAATCTCAAGCGCGATAATTGTTCAAGGTAAAATTAAAATTTTTCAAAATCTGGTTTTTAAAATTTTAGGTTTTTCTAAGAAAGAAATTATAATGTCTTCAATTATTGAATTTATAATTTCTTTTTTGTCTATTATATTTTTTTCAACTATTTTTGCAGTATTTGCATCAAAGTTTATCATAGAAAATATTTTTCAACTTAAGTGGTTATTTGAAATAAATATATTTTTCTATGTTACTATTGGAATTGGTGTAGCAACACTTGCTCTAATTATAATTACAAACTTTAGGTATTTAAGTCCAAAGGTATATCCACTTGTAAGAAATGAGTAAGTTTAAATAATTTTATTAACTTTTTATTGAAGTTTTTAAAGCTTGGTAAATTAAATCTTCTGTAGTTTCTCCTATACTTCTATAAACTTCTTTATCACCCTTAAAAATCAATAGAGTGGTTTGATATAGTATATTAAATGAGTTAGCTATATCTCTATTTGTTACATCGAATGAAAAATATTCAATGTTATCAAATTTAATATCAGATAATTCACCTTCTTTTTTTGCTGTTTGTAAAACTTTCATCTGATTTGCACATGATCCACAGTACTCTATCCAAGAACTAATAACTATAACCTTTCCTTCAGACTGAGCTTTCTCAAATAGTGCTTTATCAAATGTAGTCCTCTTTTCCATTGCATTTGCACTAAATGCAAACAAACAAAGTATAAAGACAATAAATTTTTTCATAATTTGTAATGTTTTATATAATTAAATTAATAGATGAACATAGATTATAGTGACACATGTAAGCTTAAATTTATTTAGTAAAGGAAAATTTGTTTTTACTAGGCTTCTAGTTAGCGAAGCCTAGTATTATAATTAACTTATAATAAGAGAGAGAAGTTCATTAAAAATCAATATATTGATTTGATACAGCGTTACTTATGAATATTAGCTATGTGTAATCTGTATATATGTTCAAAAATGGCACTTTACTTATTTAAACTATGGCTTAAATTACTTAAAGGGGTGCCATATAGGCTGAGATATACCCGTTGAACCTGTCCGGTAATTCAGAAAGGGAAAAATGGATAACATAAATATATTAAATCAATTATCTGCAATATTATTAACCTTAAGCATAAGTATAATTTTTGTCATTATCGGACTTGTATATTCAAAAAAATATCAAGGACTTAACAATTATTTAGTCGCAAGTAGATCAGTAAGTACTTTTTCTTTAACAACTAGTTTAGTTGCATCTGCATTAGGAGCGTGGATATTATTTGGGCCTGCATCAGCGGCAACATGGGGAGGAATAGGGGCTGTTATTGGATATTCTTTAGGAACTGCATTCCCTCTTTTTATCTTAACTTTTATGGGAAAAAAATTTAGAGATAACTATCCAAGAGGGAAATCTTTAATTGAGGTTGTAAGATCTAGATTTGGCTCACAATTATTTAAACTGATTTTGTTTTTATCTATTTTTTATATGTCGATTTTTTTAATAGCAGAGGTTACTGCAGTTTCAATTTTAATAAACTATATTTCAGGAACAGACTTATGGATTACAGCATCAATCGTAATCATAAGTTCACTCATATATACTTTGTACGGCGGGTTAAGAGCTTCAATTTTTACAGATAATATTCAATTCATAGTATTTGGTCTGTTATTGTTGATATCATTTTCATATTTAATCTCCTTTAACTCAAATGAGTTTAGTTTCGAATTTATAAAACAGAACAAACCAAATTTACTAAGCCCAGGTTACTTACCAAATTTCACTGCCGGCTTAACTTTTTTTATAGCTGTAGCTGCAACCAATCTTTTTCATCAGGGAAATTGGCAAAGAGTTTATGCTGCTAAAGATAATAGAGTTTTAAATAATAGTTTAATTATCTCATTTTTAATAATCATACCGATAGTATTTATGATGGGTTTTTCAGGGTTAATTGCAACTTCTCAAAACTCAAATGTTATTCCTGATCTTGCATTTTTTTCTTTATTGCTGAAAGATAATGTTATTTATCTATCAGTTATAATAATCGTTTTAGCAATTTCTTTAACAGTAAGCAGTATAGATACTTTAGTAAACGCTATTTCAAGCCTAATAATTGTCGATGGGAATAAAGTCTTAAAATCTAAAGGTGATTACTTAAAACTTTCAAAGCAAATAATAATATTAATCTCTATAATTTCATTATTTGTAGCATCAAAAGGATTGAGTATTTTATATTTATTTTTATTGGCTGATTTATTTTGTTGCGCAGCAGTACTAAGTATATTTTTTGGTTTTTATTCTAAAACATTTAATGAAAAAAATGCATATGTATCAATTTTAGTTGGCTTGATCGGAGGAATTCTTTTATTTCCAAGTCCAGACTTTTCAAAATCAATTTTGGTTGGAATAATACTGCCAATAGATTTTTTACCGGCATTTGTCTCTCAATCCTTACTGTTTTGCTCTTTTGTAGTTGCAACATTTTTACCCATTTTAACTTGGAAACTAAAGTAAACCATGATTTACATCTTGTTAATATAAATATATTATAAATAATTATGAGTTTTATTTTGCCATTTATTATATTAATTATTGTAGTTGTATTTATACATGAATATGGACATTACTATTTTGCAAAAAAATATGGTGTTGGGGTAACAGATTTTTCAATTGGTTTTGGTAAAGAATTGTTCGGTTGGAATGATAAATCTGGAACAAGATGGAAGATTTGTTGGATTCCCTTAGGAGGCTATGTTAAATTTTTTGGAGATAGAAATGTTTTTTCTCAGGCTGATCAAGAGGAACTATTAAAAAAATATAATAAAGAAGACCAACAAAAGCTATTTGTAACGAAACCACTTTACCAAAGATCTTTAATCGTTGCAGGTGGTCCAATAGCAAATTTTGTTTTAGCAATATTCATTTTTTTATTTATATACATGTTTGCTGGTAAAGATTTTACTCCAGCAGTTATTGATGAGGTTCAAAAAGATAGTCCAGCAGAAGTAGCTGGGATGCAAAAAAATGACATAATTCTTGAAATTGATAACAATAAAGTTGAGAGTATTCTTGATGTTTCTAAACTGATTTTAATGTCAACCTCAGATATAGTTGATTTTAAAATTTCTAGATATGATCAAGAAATATTATTGAAGGTTAAACCAAAAATTGTTGCTGGTGTCGATAATTTAGGAAATAAAATCAACAAAAGAATAGTAGGTATTAAACTTAGTCCATACAATAATGAAATTAATCATAAACGATTAGGACCGGCAAATGCATTAATTGAGTCTGTTAAAGAAGTATATTTTGTAACTACTTCATCTCTTAAATATATGGGTTCAATGATTACTGGCTCTGGAGATAGCTCACAGTTAGGAGGGCCAATTAGAATAGCAAAAATTTCAGGACAAGTAGCAGAATTTGGAATATTGCCATTTATTAGTATGATGGCCTATATATCGATAAGTTTAGGCTTAATTAACCTTTTTCCAATACCACTTTTAGATGGGGGCCATTTAATGTTTTATGCATTTGAAAAGGTTTTAGGAAAGCCATTAAGTCAAAAAACACAGGAAGGTTTTTTTCGAATCGGAATGTTTTTATTGTTAACTTTAATGTTTTTTGCAACATTTAATGACCTTAAAGATTTAGGCTTATTTTAAAGGGATTTTATAACGTTAAAAAAGCTTTATAAAACAGTACTTTTTTATAACTATATGTTGTGGTAAATTCAATCATAGACACAAAAAAAAAGCTTGAATTATCAATGATTTTGTTAAGTATATAAATATAACCTTTAAAACCGGAGCTAAAATGAACAAAAAACAACTTATAGCAAAATTAGCAGGGTCATTAAATCAAAGTAAAGCTGATGCTGAGCGAACATTTGATACGATTACCAACACTATTTTGGACGCTTTAAAAGGCGACGATAATGTTAAAATTGCTGGTTTTGGAACATATAAAGTGGCTAAAAGAAAAGCTCGAATTGGTCGAAATCCAAGAACTGGAGAACAAATCCAAATCGCTGCTTCTCAAAAGGTGAAGTTTTTACCTGCAAAAGCACTTAAAGAAGTTTTCAATAAATAAACTTTTTAAAACAGCCTTTATTAAAAATTAGAATTTAATAAAGGCTGTTTTTTTGCAATTATGCCGTGTACTACATGCAAATACTGCATATCTCTTTTAAATAACAATCAATAGTTTTTAGTTTTATTAAATTTATAACAATCCCTTTAATTAAACGGAGGTGAAATGGTTAAACTTTTAAAAAAACTGGCTGGTCCATTAGTAAGTTTATTTTTCTTACTTAACATGACTAGCGCAGGTTATGCTGAAACAACAGTTTCAGCTGAAGTCGGTTTCATATTCAATACATTTCTTTTCTTGGTTTGTGGTTTCTTAGTAATGTTTATGGCAGCAGGTTTTGCCATGCTCGAATCAGGGATGGTAACGTCAAAAAGTGTATCAGTAATATGTGCCAAAAATATCGGATTATTTTCAATAGCCGGAATTATGTTCTGGATGGTTGGATATAATTTAGCATACGGAATTCCAGAGGGTGGATACATTGGAAGCTTTACTCCATGGTCTGATGCAAGTTCAGTTGATACTGGATATGCAGATGGATCTGATTGGTACTTCCAAATGGTTTTCTGTGCAACAACAGTTTCAATTGTATCTGGAACATTAGCTGAAAGAATTAAATTATGGCCGTTCTTTTTATTTGCGGCTATTCTATCAGGAATTATCTATCCAATCGTAATGGGTTGGCAGTGGGGAGGTGGCTGGTTAGCAGCTGCTGGTTTCTCCGACTTTGCTGGTTCAACACTCGTTCACTCAACTGGAGGTGCGGCGGCTTTAGCTGGAGCAATTCTTTTAGGAGCTAGAACAGGTAGATTTGACAAATCTGGAACAGCTAAACCTATGAAGCCATTTGCTGCGTCTTCTGTACCATTAGTTACAGTTGGTGTATTTATTTTATGGCTAGGTTGGTTCGGATTTAATGGTGGATCTCAATTAGCGATGGGAACATTTGATGATGCAGTAGCAGTATCAAATATTTTCATTAATACAAACTTAGCAGCCTGTGGTGGTGTATTAGCAGCTGGTGCATTAACAAGATTAATGTCAGGTAAAACTGATGTCATTCAAATGCTTAACGGAGCAATTGGTGGTCTTGTTGCAGTTACAGCTGAACCATTAATGCCTTCACCGCTAGCAGCAATTCTTATAGGTGCGATTGGTGGAATAATAGTTGTCTTTGGAACTAAATTATTATTCTCACTAAAAATCGATGATGTAGTTGGAGCGGTTCCAGCTCACTTATTCGCTGGAATATGGGGAACTTTAGCAGTTCCACTAACTAACGGTGATGCATCATTCGGAGCGCAGCTTCTAGGAGTAATCTCAATCAATGCATTTGTATTCGTAGTATCTCTAATAGTATGGGGAATTATGAAGGGAACAATGGGTATAAGATTGAGTAAAGAAGCAGAAAGACTTGGTACAGATGTTACAGAGTCTGGAGTTATCGCATACGCAATAAGAGACTAAAGAATAACTATCTCTCTCTCTATAGTTGATAAAAGGCCCCTTAACTGGGGCCTTTTTTTAACAATTTTTTATAAAATCTAAAACCTCTGCAGCATGACCTGCCACCTTTACGTTTCGCCATTCCTTAATAATTTTATTTTTCTCAATAATGAAAGTACTTCTTACTGTACCCATAAATTCTCGACCCATGAATTTTTTTTTGGCCCAAACTTTGTAAGCCTTCAAAGAAGTCTTATCTTCGTCTGCTAATAATTCGAATTTTAAGTTAAGTTTTTTACTCCATTTTTTGTGACTTTCTAAACTATCTTTGGATATACCAAAAATTGTGCATCCAAGTTTTTCAAACTTACTTAGAAGTTTATTAAAATCATTTGTTTCAATTGTGCAACCACTCGTATTATCTTTCGGATAGAAATAGATGATAATAAATTTTGATTTTACTTTACTTAATTCAACAGTTTTGCCTAATGTGGAGGATAATTTAAAGTTCGGTGCTTTCATAATTTTTTAAACTTTTACTTAATTTTCTCTAAAATGAAATTAGAAACTTTCTCAACAGTTAAATTTTTCATATCATTTCTGTCTCTACTCAAGATATTTTCATCATAGTTGTCAGGAGTTATTGTTAAGATATTACTATATTTCAATTCACTTACTGGATCATTACAAATTAATCCAAAACTTTTGACACCAAGTGCCGCAGCCATATTCATTGGTCCAGAATTGTTTCCCACAAAAAAAGATGATTTTTTCAATATACCCATAATATTTGCCAAATCATATTTTGAGCAGTTAATAAAGTATTTATTTTGTGATAAGCTTATGATTTTAGATGCTATATGATCGTTTTTTTTACTACAAATTAAATAAACTTTCTCGAAAAGGTTCTTTTCAAATAAAATATTTGCTAATTCAACAAATAGTTCTTCATACCACATTCTAAATTCTTCACTCGAATCAATCCCAAATGAAATGATTTTTTTATCAATTTTTTTTATATTTATATCGATATCATCTCTTTCAAAATTAATTGTTAATTCTGGAAATATATCTCTGACTGTAATGTTATTCAGTAATAATAATTTTTGCGATTGATCAGAGTAAGTTAGTTTCCAATCTTCTTCATTAAAAAAATTTTTACAGGTTAACCATTTTTTTTGATTTCCCAATCCTGGGCCAATTATATTTTGGATGCCAGCAAATTTTGCTGCTATAGCAGGTCTACTAATTTTATCTAACACATATAAATGACTAAAATGCCCGCTTTTTAAAAATTTAAAAAGTTTAAATGTATCTATCCAATAATTAAAATTCTTTCTAAATTGGTTATACTTAATAATTTCTATATAATCTAAATCTTTAAAAATTATTTTTGCCCGAGTTTCTTCTCTAGTAATTAAAATAATATTTTTTTTATGATATAAACTAATAGCCTTAATATATGGTAATTGCCATATTAAGTCTCCTACTTTTGAATGTGAATAAACAATACAAATTTTTTTATTTTCCATTAATAAATTTCTAAATTTTATATGTCATTATTTAAACATTTCAGTCTTTGTACAGTTTTTTCTTTACAATAAAATTAAAAGAATTTTTATAAAAAATTAATTTTAATTAAATTAAGATTTGTAAACATTATGTATTTATCTAATTACAATAAGGTGCTAATAATAAGTATTTTAAAACTAAAAATAATTTAAGTAAAATATGAAAATTAAATCTTCAAAAGACCTTGTCACAGAAGCTTTATCTGAAATTAAAACTATTACTCCTCAAGAAGGTTTAGAAAAAATAAATAATAAAAGTTGTAATTTAATAGATATTAGAGACATAAGAGAGTTAGAAAGACTAGGAAGAATAGAGAACTCATCTCATGTGCCAAGAGGAATGTTGGAATTTTGGATGGATCCTGAAAGCCAATATTTTAAAGATGGTAAAATTGATATGAACAAAGAAATGGTTTTATTTTGTGCTGGTGGTTTGAGATCAGCATTAGCTACTAAATCTTTACAAGAAATGGGTTTCACAAATGTCTGCCATATTGAAGGTGGCTTTGGAGCGATGCAAAATTCCGGATTTAAAGTAATAAAGTAATTTAAATTTTAATCTAACAGATTAATCCTTTTAGCGTAGAACATTCTTATTATCCAATAAATGACCAAACCTAACGGACCAATAAAATAAGTTATTATTATTGGAAAGAACACTATATATTTCGACATAAATAATTTTTGGCTATCTTTCATTATCCACGTTCCACAAAACAAGTTTATTGCTAAAAAGTGTGTCCAAAACATAATCAAAAAAGCTTCAGCCTCAAAAAGATTTCTTAAGTCATACAGACCGAGGTACAACGTAAAATTATAATCAAAATCATATCCCGAAATATAGAAATAATAACCGAGATAAACGTAGACAGCAGTTAATACAAAAAAGGGAAATATAGAGGTAACTAATAATCCACAAATTTTTGACTGTGGAAAAATAATTAGAATAAGCCAGAAAGGTATTACACCTATATTTAACCACAAATAAATCATCTCTATCGTAAAAAAAGCAGCTATTTGTTCAATCATATTATTTTTATATTATATTAAATAAAGCCATGATTCCTATAAAAAATAAAAAAAAGACTTTAGAAGTAACCGTGGATGAGATGACTAATTTTGCACTAAATTACGTGGAGAAATTTGCACCATCCAAACAACAGTTAAGAACTTATCTACTAAAAAAATATTTAACATCAAGAACTCCTAATATAAAAAAAAATGATGTTTCTAATCTTATAGATATTGTTCTTGAGGATTTAGAAAAATCAAAGTTTATAAACGATAAATTTTATTCAGAGTCAAAAGCAAAAAGTTTAATTCAAAGAGGATCGTCCATAAATAAAATAAGAAATTACCTAATGAATAAAGGTGTAGGTGAGAAATATATTAAAAATACGATTGAACAAATAAAAGATAAAAATGAAGATCAGGATTTTTTTTCAGCTATTAAAATCTGTAAAAAAAAAAGAATTGGACCATCAAGGCAAGAGGACAATAGACCTTTGTTTTATAAAAAAGATATAGGAGTATTAGCTCGCTCAGGTTTTGATTTTGAAGTTTCAAGAAGAGTTATGGATCTTGAAAAAGATGAATATTTGAAAATAATTAATCTTCTTTAGTTTTTTTATTTTTTTCTTCTAAATAGTATTGAATTTTATTTCTTATATAGTTTTTAACCATCACAAATACAATTAAACCAAATATTGATACTGATACAATTATAATTAAAATTATTCTTAATTGCTCACTCATTATAAATTTTTACTTCTCTTTAAAATTATACTTGGATTTTTAAAATCTTTTTTACCATAAGTAATTTCTTTGCCATTAAAGTCAGTTACTATTCCCCCTGCGTTTTCAAGTATAGCATGCCCTGCAGCTATATCCCATTCACAAGCCCTTGGCTCAGCAACATATCCATCAAATTCTCCTGCAGCTATTACACAAAATTTAAGAGAGCTTTTCATTCTAACGTATTGTGTGACTCCTAAATTCTTGTGTATTTTTTCAATTTCAGGTTTTAGTTTATTTGAATATGAAACTACTTTAATTGAACCTATAGGTGTATTTTTCTTGCAGTCTAACTTTACAGTTTCGTTTGAAGTAAATTCATATGACTCATCTTTTGCAAAACTATAAAACATTCTTTTCTTTGCAGGCACATTGATTAATCCAGCTGCTGCTCTTCCATTTAAAATTAATCCAGCATTAATTGTGAATTCCTCACCATCATTTATATAGTCGTATGTTCCGTCAATTGGATCAACTAACCAAAAGTTTTTTAAATTAGTTTTAGATTTATTGTGTGAAGTTTCCTCAGAAATAATGGGTATATCTGGCGTCAACTCTAGCAATTTTTTTGTGATAATTTTATTTACTTCAAGATCACCATTGCTTACAGGGGTATTGTCAGATTTTATCTCTTTATTCAAACCTTTATCTCTTAGTTTAATAGACAATTCACCAGCCATTAAAAAAGTACCAATTAAATCTTCGACAACACTTTTTATTTTACTTTCATCCATTATTATCAATTCTTTCAAGTTCAATATTGTTTGCATTTATTACTTTTTTTCCAACATTTTGGAAATTAACTGTTACTTTGTCATTAATAATTGACTGAACTTGACCAATACCCCAACTTTTATTAGCTGGATTAATAACTTTGTCACCTGGCTCAAAATCTAAAATCATTTAATTTAACTTATAATAGAAATAAGTATAAATACCATCAAATGAATTTAGAAACTAACTCAATAGGATTATTAAAAAAACCATCCGACACAACAGTAGTCGTTGCAATGTCTGGTGGCGTCGACTCATCTACTGTAGCAGGTATTATGAAAAAAGAAGGCTATAATGTTATTGGTATTACTTTAAAATTATATGATGACGGTAAAGAAGTAGCAGCATCCAAGCAATGTTGCTCCGGCCAGGATATAATGGATGCAAAAAGAGTTGCGCACAAATTAGATATAGAACATAAAATACTTTATTATCAAGATAAGTTTAAACAAGGAGTAATAGATAACTTTGTTGAAAGTTATTTAAGAGGCGAGACACCTATTCCATGTGTTCAATGCAACCAAACTGTAAAATTCAAAGATTTATTTGATTTTTCAAAAGATTTAAGCGCTGATGCACTTATTACGGGACATTATGTAAAAAGCTTAACAAAAAATAATCAAACAAATATGTACAGAGCTTTAGATACCAATAGAGATCAAAGTTATTTTTTATTTAATACTACAAGAGAACAACTAAATTTTTTAAGATTTCCTTTAGGCGGAATGTTAAAAGATAAAACAAGAGAAATTGCAAAAAAATTAGATTTAAACGTTGCAGATAAACCTGATAGCCAAGATATATGCTTCGTTCCTAACGGAGATTATGCTTCAGTAATTGAAAAATTTAAACCTGACTCTTTTAAAAAGGGAAATATCAAAGATTTAGACGGTAAAGTTTTGGGAGTTCATGACGGAATAATAAATTTTACAATTGGGCAAAGAAAAGGAATTAAGATAGCAAATAAAGAACCCTTATATGTTTTAAATATTGATCCAGATAAAAACGAAATAGTAGTTGGAAAAAAAAAATACTTAGCAAAAAATAAAATCAATTTACGCAACCTAAATATATTAGAAAATGAATGTATGTTTTCTGAAAAAATTAAAGTTAAAGTAAGATCAACAGGCAAACTTTTAGATGCAAAAGTTAATTTAGTAAATGCCGAAAGCGCCAATGTTATTTTAGATAACCCAGAATATGGAATATCTCCTGGACAAGCATGTGTTTTTTATAAAAGCGATGAAAATGGAGAGAGATGTTTAGGGGGCGGTTGGATTAATTGATTTTTTTTGAGAAAAAAAATAAAATAAAAAAAATAATTGTATTAATAAAAAATAGTTCCATGAAATTATGTTTTTAATTTGTGGAAAATCCTCAATTTTAATAATTAATATTGGAAGCAAAATTAAACCAGAAATAACCAGAAAACTTGATAAGTAGTAATTGAAATGAACTATTTTATAATTAAAAAATTTTGAAAGTTTCTTTTCATTTTTAATTAATATTCTATTTGAGGAAAACTGAAGTAATACAATTGAAAGAATATAGAAATAAATGCCAATTCTTTTAAAAAAAGAATAAACTTTACTTTCACCTAAAAAAGTTATGTATAAACATAAAAAAATGACTGTTATGTAGGTTAATATAACTAAGTTTTTAGTTTCAATTTTAGTATTATTAATCTCTTTTAAAAAAATATTCCAAAAAAAAAATATAAATATTGCGTAAAAAAACATCATTGGTTTAAAAAAGAATTTCACAGGTTCATATCGTCCAGCTCTTGAGATCGAAGTACATCCCTCAAAATTTGGAATACACGTGGCCACTAAATTGAGTTTTATTGATATTAAGTATGAGATTATAACTGTAAAAACTGGCAGGACAAAACAAGCCAGTGATATAAATCTTAGCCTGTTAGACATTATTTGAAATTTAAATTACTTTTTTTTATTTTTTTTTCTGGCTCTTCTCTTTTTTGAGCCCATTTTTCTACGGCCTCTGTGTTTTTTTGGATATCCCATAATCTCCTTAATTTTACTATTTTATTGACTTATTTGGTGGATATAGCATTGTCCCAACTACATATCAAATTTTTTATGGATTATTCCTTTAAAACTTTTTTAAAGCATACAGCTAAAGATTTTCATAACCATTCAGTAAATCCACCAGTTGTAAGGGCATCTACAATTATTTTTAAGTCTATGAACGATTTAAGAAAAATGCAAAGAATGGATCAAAAAAAACCATTAGGTGGGCACTTCGATTACGGTAGAAAGGGTACCTCTACTACATTCATATTACAAAAAATTCTAACCAAAATGGAAGAGTCATACAATGTATTCTTAACTCCAACTGGATTTGGATCTGTATTCCTTTCAATTTTTAGTGTAACAAGACCAGGAGATGAGATTATAATTTCAGATCCTCTTTACAACCCTACTAGAAACTTAAGTGAAAATTATCTTAAGGAATTTGGAATTAAAACAAAATTTTATAACCCACATGATTTAAAATCATTAGAAAAAAGTATAACAAATAAAACTAAATTAATTTATGTTGAGTGCCCTGGAAGTAATACTTTTGAATTTCAAGATTTAAAAAAAGTAATTTCTATTGCAAAAAAAAATAATATATTTACGGCTATAGACAATACTTGGGCAACACCATATTTTCTAAAACCTATAAAATTAGGTTTCGATATGTCTATAGTATCAGCAACAAAATATTATTCAGGACATTCCGATGTGATGGGCGGAAGCTTAGCTGTTAACAAAAAAGTATATAAATATGTTAAGAAAACAGACGAAATTTTGGGGTTAAGATTGGGTCCTGATGATGCTTATTTAATAACAAGAGGCTTAAGAACTTTAGATATAAGACTTGATAAACACCAATCTAATGCTAGAGAAGTCTGCGAGTTTCTCTCCAAAAGTAAAAAAGTAAAAATTTTATATCCTTATAAAAAAAACTCTTTCAATTTTAGAATGTGGAAAAAATACTACTCTGGCTCATCAGGTCTGATGGGAATAATTATAAGATCCAAAAGCAGAAAATCAGTTTTGAAATTTGTTAACTCTTTAAAATTATTTGGTCATGGTTATAGTTGGGGTGGGTTTGAAAGTTTAGCATTGCTGCAAAGTGATATAGAGATGGGTGACAGGAAATTCTTAAATTTAGATAAAAATGAACACTTAGTAAGATTACATATAGGACTAGAAGACCCAAAAGATTTAATTGCAGATATTAGAAAAAGCCTTATGCTCGTTAAATGAGTAAAGAAAAATTTTTCACAAGTAAAAAAGCATTAATAACCCTTATTGCAGCTTCGTTAACAGTTATCATTGCAATGGGAATAAGACAAACATTTGGATTATTCTTTTTTGATTTTAATTCTGATCTAAACATTTCCATTTCACATTTTGGTTTTGTAATAGGTTTGCAACTGTTAATGTGGGGTATCTTTAGTCCTGTATTTGGTTTTATTACTGATAAGTATGGAGGTGCAACTGCAATTTTTGTGGGTTTTTGTTTTTTTTTAGCAGGCCTTCTACTTTTTTATTTAGGACTGAATACTGGATACTTATTCACTCTTACAATTGGTGTTTTAATAGGTATAGGTTTAGGAGGGACTGCTATAAGTATCCCAGTATCTGTAGTTGCTAAACACTTCCCTGCTTCTAATAGAACAATCGCTACAGGCATTGTCACTTGCGCAGGTTCTTTCGGATTTTTTGTGTCACCTCTTTTAGTAAGATACTCCTTGATTGAAATGGGTTGGGAAATAACCATTTTATACTTTTGTCTTCTTTTAGGAGCTGGGTTAATTGTTGCTTTATTCGTTAGCACTCCCAAGATCCCCATAGGTAGTAGTAGCATAGATGATAATCAAACAGCATCAGACGCTTTGAAAGAGGCTTTTGGAAATAAGAGTTTTATTTTTTTAACTCTTGGTTTCTTTGTTTGTGGATGGCATATTGCTTTAGTAGCAACTCACATTCCAACATACATGATGGATAGAGGTCTCCCTGACTGGACAGCTGCAATGATATTGGCTTTAGTAGGTGTATTTAACATGATTGGAACAATCGGATCAGGTTATTTAGCAACGAGGTATAGTAAAAAAAAAATTTTAAGTGCAATTTATCTTTTAAGAGGCGTATCATTAATTTATTTCATTTTTTTACCACCAAGTGTGTTTAACTGTGTAGTCTTTGGAGTGACATTTGGTTTATTATGGCTTTCTACTGTGCCCCCAACCAACGGAATTGTTGGGCATATTTTTGGAACAAAACATATAGGTCTTTTATACGGCATAGTATTTGTAAGTCATCAAGTTGGATCCTTTCTTGGAGCATATTTAGGAGGAGTTTTTTATGAAGTACATGGAAACTTCGATTATGCTTGGTACGCATCTATCGCACTTTCTATTTTTGCTGGTGTGATACACTTACCTATAAAAGAGAAAACAATTGAGCGAGTTCAAGCAGCATAAATTTAAGTTTAATAAATATTTGGAAAAGCTTTACCAATCAAGTAAGCCTATTATTATTTACAAAGTTGAGGGAGGTTATAATATTTACACAGATTTTTCAAAAAGGATAATACTCAACAAAAATAATATCGAAAAATTTTTAAATAGCTTTTCTTCAAAGAAATATAAAAAAGAAACTGACTTATATGTTGGTTTTTTTGGTTACGAAATTTTATGTAGTCTTTTAAATTTATCTATAAAAAACCAAAAAAAAATGAACTTTCACAAAGGTATCTTTTATAAGCCAGAAACTTTAGTTAAAATAAGAAAAAAAATTAAAGTTCAATCAAATTTAAAAAAAGCAGAATTCAATGAAGTTTTTCAAAAAACTCAAATTCTAAGCCCATTTAAACTCAATATAAACTTTAATAAATATCAAAAAATATTTAATACATTTTCCAGAAAAATTAGAGAAGGAGAAACTTATCAAATAAAAATATGTACAAAATATAAGAATAAATCGACTATTAATTCAGTAAATTTCTTTTGGAAACTAATGAAGATCAATTCCTCGCCTGAGTCATTTATGATAAGAGATAAAGATTATTCAATAGTTAGCTGCTCACCTGAAACTTTAATTCACAGGGTAGGTAATCTTATTACCACTAAACCTATTGCAGGAACTTTAAAAAAAAATAAATATACAACTAAATCTAAAGCTCTCAAATTCTTTAGAAATAACATAAAAGAAACTAAAGAACATAATATGATTGTTGACCTTGAGAGAAACGATTTATCTAGAATATGTAAACCAGGTTCAGTAAAAATCAAAAAACAAAAATATGTGGAAGAATATAAGCACTTATATCACTACGTAACTAGCATTATTGGAAAATTAAATCAAAAAACATCTGTTAAAGAAATAGTTAAGTCAATGATGCCAGGCGGATCTGTCATTGGTTGTCCTAAAATAAGAACATTGGAATTACTTAACTCACAAGAAAAAGAGGATAGAAATATTTTTACTGGAAGTTTTGGGTATATAAAATTTAATCAGGATATGCGGTTTAACATAATTATTAGATCAATTTTAAACTTTAAAAATCGATCAGAAATATCCGCAGCTTCTGGGGTAGTGTTGGATAGCAATTCAAAGAAAGAATTTAATGAAAACTTTATCAAAGCAAAATCACTTTTGGAATTATTTAAATGATTTATATTATTGATCATCAAGATTCATTTACATGGAATGTGGTTCACCAATTTTCTGAATTTGATGAAGTATATTGCTCAAATTATTTTGAAATAAATAAAAAATTATTAAATAAATGTAACACAATTGTATTTTCCCCTGGACCAGGTTCACCAAAAGATTATCCAACATCATTAAAGATTTATAATAAATTCAAAGGAGCAAAAAAAATTATTGGTATTTGTCTTGGTTATCAATTGATCTTACACAGTGAAAATGGAAAAATTATTCAGCAAAAAAATATTTATCATGGTTTTCAATCGACTGTTAAAGTTACAAGCAATAATTCTATTTTTAAAAAAAATTCAGTTTTTAAAGTTGGCAGGTACCATTCACTTAAGTTAAAAGAACCTTTTATGAGAGAAAACTTTAATATTACAATGAGATGTACTAAATCTAATATAGCAATGGGTTTCGAAAATAGTCAAGATGATGTATATGGATTTCAGTTTCACCCAGAATCTTTTTTGACAAATAATGGTAAAATACTTATTAAAAAAATCTTATCAGCGTAAAAACTTTAAAGAAATTGAGTTTGATGATCTATGGAACAAGGATGGAGTTTTTACAACAATGTGGATCTATAACAAGCCTCCTAAAATTCTTTTTTTTAACCCACACATTGAAAACTTAATAAAATCATTAAAGGCTTATAAAATCTATGATAAAACAATAAAAAGTAAAATACTAAAAGTAATAAGTGAAAATATAGATAAAACCAAATCTTATAATCATTTACTCAGAGTTGCCTTAAATAAAAAAATTATTTCAATATCACTTAGAAACAGAGTGAAACCTAAGCGAAAATTTGGTATTAAATTAGTCCACTATAAAAGAGTGAAACCTGAATATAAAAATTTAAAATATAAAAAAATATTAGGTTACTTATCGAAAATGAATACTTCAAAAGAAGATATTGCTTTATGCGTAAAAGATAAAATATTTGAGACTGGTACATCAAATTTACTATTTGTAAAAAAAAACAAAATTTATTCTCCAAAAAACAAATACTACAGAGGAACTAATATTAAATTTTATGAAAAAAAATTTAATATAATTAAAAAAGATATTTATCTGAAAGAATTAAATAATTTTGATGAAATCTTGCTTGTTGGTTCTGGTAAAGGAGTGGTTTCTACAAGCTATATTTTAGATAGAAATTGGAGGAGAAAAAAAACAAAGGTATTTAATTCAATGTACAAAACTTTTAAAAAAGAATTTAAAAAAGAAAAATATATTTTTAATTAAATAATGAGAGATCCAAATAAACCGTATTTATTTTATAAAATATCTAAAAAAGAATTTGAGTTAGAAAATGAATTAGTTTGCGCAAGTTATGATAGTTACCCAGTTTCCAAATATCATGCTTTAATAATCCCAAAAAGACATGTTGAAAATTATTTTGAACTTCGTAATGAAGAAGTATTAGCATGTGACGCTCTATTAAAAGAACTAAAAAAGAAACTTGAGGATAAAGACAATACCATTGATGGTTTTAATGTAGGATCAAATTCTGGCAAATCCGCAGGATAATAAATTAATCATTGCCACATCCATCTGATTCCAAGAAGATTAGGAGATGTTGATAACCCCCAAGATGGTGTAAGAAGTGTAATAGCTTCTAAACAGCACTATGTAAGAAAAAACAAATAATATTAAGTCATAAGTCCTGTTGAAATGTCATTATATCGCGGTTGATCTCTATAAATAAGTATACTAAAAATCTTAGGCGGAAGGATAAATCACAATGATTTCAACAAACCCATTTTTAATTTTAGCCGATAGTGTGCCACCAATACTAATGCAATCTTTTGTAATTTTGATGGGTTTATTAATTTTAGTTGGAACTGTTATGGATATAATTCACAAAAAAAACGTAAAATATTTTTTTGAAAACGCAAAAAAAGCAAAATTGTCTGCTTCAAAAACTTTATCTACAGGAGAAAGAATTTCAGTAATATCTAAAACAATTGCAAGTGACATTGCAACTACATCAGAACTAGGAGCTGGGAAAAGAAGGCTAGCACATGTGATGGGAATGTATGGAACTATACTTTTTTGGATAGGTTCAGTTGTTATGATATTTTTTTACACATCTCCTGGATCAGTAACACCATCTGTATGGCCAATCATTTGGCATTTAGGTGCAGCATTAACCGTTCTTGGTGGATCTTGGTTTTGGTTTTTTTTAAGAGTTGATGTTTATTCTGAAGCACAACCTTGGTACAGAGTTATAAAAGCTGATTTATTTGTTTTAGCACTGATTGCTTCTTCCTTATTTGGACTAATCTGGTCTTTTCTACAATCATTAAATCTGCAAGGAAGATGGGACGATGTTGTATTCTTAGTTTTATTTATTGTTGCTAACTTAGTTTTATTTGGTGGTGTATATTGGTCAAAATTTGCACATATGTTTTATAAACCCGGTGCAGCTCTTCAAAAAAATTTAGCTGAGGCTGATGGCTCAAGAGACAATTTACCACCTGAGTCTGATGCACCTGAACAATTTGGTCTTGGTATTAAAAGAGAGGAGCCAAAACATTATTAATATGATAAAGAATATAAAGGAGAAAATATAAATTATGTCAACTTTTGTATATATGACCAGATGTGATGGATGTGGTCACTGTGTAGATATTTGTCCGTCAGATATAATGCATATCGATGAAACAATAAGAAGAGCAAAAAATATTGAACCAAATTTTTGCTGGGAATGCTACTCATGTGTAAAAGCATGCCCTAATCATGCCATCGATGTAAGAGGTTACGCAGATTTTGCTCCAATGGGTCATAGCGTAAGAGTTAGAAGAGAAGAAGAGAAAGGAACTATTTCTTGGAGGATAAAATTTAGAAATGGAACTGAAAAGAATTTTGTATCACCTATAACGACAAAGCCTTGGGGTGAATATATTCCAAATTTAGCAGAAGGCGACAAACCAAATCAAGGAGAAATCAATTCTCAAATTCTCTATTCAGAACCAGAAGGACTTAATACAAACCAAGAATTACCTAAAGTTGATAAGAGTGCCTTTAAAAAAGGGGTTTATTATTAATGGCTAGAAAAACTATTGTAGAAAATTGTGATGTACTTGTAGTCGGTGGAGGTATGGCCGGTACCGGTGCAACATTTGAAGCTAGGCACTGGGGTAGAGATTTAAAGATAGTCTGTGTTGAAAAAGCTAACATAGATAGAAGTGGTGCAGTCGCGCAAGGACTTTATGCAATTAATTGTTACATGGGAATGCAGTGGGGTGAAAATCAACCCGAGGATCATGTAAGATATGCAAGAAATGATTTAATGGGATTAGTAAGGGAAGATCTTGGATATGATATGGCTCGTCATGTAGACTCAACTGTACACATGTTTGATGAGTGGGGCCTGCCAATGATGAAAAATGAAAAAACTGGTCGTTATCAAAGAGAGGGTAAATGGCAAATAATGATACACGGCGAAAGCTATAAACCAATCGTAGCTGAGGCAGCAAAGAAATCAGCAGATAAAATTTATAACCGAATTATGATTACTCATCTTTTAATGGATGAAAACAAAGAAAATAGAGTTGGGGGAGCTGTTGGATTTAATATGAGAACTGGTGATTACCATGTCTTTAAAGCAAAGACAGTTATTGTAGCTGCTGGTGGAGCTTCACATATTTTTAAACCAAGAGCAGTTGGTGAAGGAATGGGTAGAACTTGGTATGCCCCTTGGAGCAACGGGTCAGCATATGCATTACCTATTGCTGCTGGTGCAAAAATGACTCAAATGGAAAATCGAATTGTCCTTTGTAGATTTAAGGATGGTTATGGTCCAGTTGGTGCATATTTCTTACATCTTAAAACATACACCCAAAACGCAAATGGTGAGAATTATGAGAAGAAATGGTATGAAAAAACCAAAGAATTAGTTGGAGAGTATATTGATCATCATCCAACTCCAACATGTTTACGTAATCACGCTTTCATTCAAGAAACTATGGCAGGTGGAGGACCTATTCATATGGTTACCAAAGAAGCTTTCCAAGATCCACACTTAGAAACAGTGGGTTGGGAAAATTTCCTTGGAATGACTGTTGGACAGGCAGTAGTTTGGGCATCTCAAAATATTGACCCAAAGTATACTAATCCAGAATTAACAACGTCTGAGCCATACGTTATGGGCTCACACGCAACGTGTTCTGGTGCATGGGTTAGTGGACCAGAAGACTTATCACCGCCTGAATATTTCTGGGGTTATAACAGAATGACAACAATAGAAGGCTTATTTGGAGCTGGTGATACCGTAGGAGGAAGTGCTCACAAATTTTCATCTGGATCATTTACTGAAGGGAGACTTGCAGCAAAAGCAGCTGTTAAATACATAGAAGAACAAAAAGCAGCTGACATTAACGTTAGTGATAAGCAATGTGAGGATTTTAAAGAAGTGATTTATAAACCCCTTGAAAATTACACGGTTGGAAGAAACGAAATAACTGGAGGAACAGTGTCTCCAAGTTATATTTCTCCTATTCAAGGTTTACAGAGACTACAAAAAATTATGGACGAATATGTTGGTGGAATAAGTTATAATTATATGACTAACGAAAATACTCTTAAAAAAGGTCTTGAGTTGTTAGCATGGCTTGAAGAAGATTTAGAAAATGTAGGTGCTGAGGACTACCATCAACTTATGAGAGCTTGGGAGCTCAAACATAGAACATTAACCTCACAATGTGTAACTGAGCATACTTTATTTAGACAAGAAACACGTTGGCCTGGATACTATTACAGAGGTGATTATATGAAACTCGATGATGAAAATTGGCATTGTTTAACGTTATCTAGAAGAGATCCAAAAACAGGCAAATTTACAATGGAAAAGGCTCCTGTTTATCATATCGTAGACGAAAAAGAGAAAAAAGAAGCTTCCTAATTTTTAAGATAGGTAAATGAGTCTTTTAGAAAAATCCGACGAGGAGATAATTAAAATTGCAGATCCTATTTGGGCAAACTTAGTTAAATCTTCAAATATCAAGGATTATGGTGGATTTACACGGGATCTTTCATCTCAAATGATGTATGGAGCTAATGAAGTTGAACTTGGAAAGCAATGGGCAAGTAATAAATTAATTTCAAGTTTAGCAGAGGGATGTAAAGCTATTGGGTGCTTAAGACGAGGACTTTATATAACTGTGTTGTATAGACAGACAAGCACTGAGATACCAGGAGACTTTTTGGGAAGGTTAGTTCTTGGAGAAGAAGGTGACGAAGTAAAAGTTTTTGGAGCAACTATTTTTTAAAAAATTATTTGCATTTTATATAACTTATGGTTATTTGGAGTATGCAGGTTAATTTTAAAGAAAATTTCAAAAATATTCCCTCATTCTTCCAAAATCAAATAAGTAAAATAATTAAATCATTTTTATATCTATTTATCTTTTTTGCGTGGGGTATAATACTCCTTAGCACTGCGCAAAATTTTATCTAAAACTACTCATATTTATTGACTTTGTATTCCTAGAGGAATAATTACTTTAAATGGAATATTTTCTTCCAATTGCTCAGGTCGAAATTAATTTACTATTTATATTTGGTCTAAGTTTAGTGGTGGGAATTTTATCTGGTTTGTTTGGAGTAGGTGGTGGATTTTTGATGACACCTTTTTTGATTTTTTTAGGTGTACCACCTATTTATGCAGTTCCAAATGAAGCTAGTAATATTTTAGGAACCTCAGTATCTGGATCTACAACTCATTATCTTAAAGGCACGCTAGATTACAAGATGGGATTTATGATTGTTATCGGGGGTGCTGTAGGTACGATTTTAGGAATTATAACTTTTTCATATTTCAAAGATATTGGAAAAATAAACATAGTCATTTCTCTAGCTTATATGTACATCCTTGCAATTTTAGGAACCTTTATGCTTATACAAGGTGTATCAGAAATTGATAAAGCAAGAAAAAAAATAACTGAAAGAAAAAAACTACATAAACATTATTGGATACATGGTCTACCTTTAAGAATGCGTTTTAAAAAGTCACAGCTTTATGAAAGCGCGTTTACACCAATTATAATAGGTTTGATAGTTGGTTTCATTGCAGCAATTATGGGAATAGGTGGAGCTTTTATTTTAGTTCCAGCGATGATTTATATTATAGGTATGCCAACAAAATTAATTCCAGGGACTTCCCTTTTTGTAACTATATTTATCAGTGCGATAGTTACAATTTTACATGCTTTAAACTATGGAACTATAGATTTAATTCTAGTTACAGTATTAATCTTAGGTTCAATAATCGGTGTTCAATTTGGTCAAAAAATTGGAGAAAAAATTGATAGCTCAGAATTTAAAACTATTTTAGCAATATTATTATTATTAGTTGGTATAGCAATTGCTTATGATACTTTTATTAAAGATGAAAAAACAACAAGTGTCATTGTCAATGCTAAAGTTAATTTAGGACCACTTAGTGAATTTATATTAAACTTTTCGAGAGATTTGCCAGTATTTTATGGGTTGACATCTGTACTTCTTGCTGTTGTTCTGGGTGTTGGAGCTGCAATGATTAGAAGAATTTATTCTAATTGGGATGATAAAAGACTTGCAAAATTAAAAAAATAATTAAGCGCTTCTATATAATTTAGTCATAACAAACTCCTTATGACCTAGAGCTTCAGCACAAGTTAATCGTCCATTTGCAACTCTTAAAGTTGATTTGATTAACTCATCTCCAGCTTGACTTAAATTCATTTCTCTAGATAAAATCTTTGAAACATCAACATCTATATGTTCACTCATAGTTTTCGCCGTGAGAGGATTTGCTGTCAATTTAATCACAGGCTCTATAGGATTTCCTATAATATTACCCTGTCCAGTTGGGAATAGGTGAATATTAAAACCACCTGCAGCTTGTAAAGTAACACATTCTGCAGCAGCTGAAGAAGTATCCATGAAGTACAACCCCGCACCTTTTGTTGGTTCCTCGGCTGGCTCCAAAACATCAATAAATTGACATCCTCCAATTTTTTGAAAATTACCAAATGCTTTTTCTTCAATAGTAGTCAATCCACCTGCAATATTTCCTGCAGTTGGTTGACTTTCTGACAAATCATCTGTTGCTTCTTTAAGAATAAAATTATTGTAATCGTTCCATGTTTTTTTAAACTTTGCTTGAGCCTCTGGTGTTTTGCCTCTTTTTTCACAGACCGTTTCAGCTCCTGTAAGCTCAGAAGTTTCGCCAAAACATAAATGTACACCAAGAGGTTCCAATTTATCCATTAGATTTCCAACTGTTGGATTTGATGCTAATCCTGATGTTGTATCAGACTCACCACATTTTACGGAAATCCATAAATCACTCATTGGACATTCTTCTCTTTGTTTTTCTGATGCCCACATGGAAAACTCTTGTGCTTTTTTTGAAACTTTAGCTATAGTATCTATATCTCCAACGCCCTCTATACTAAATCCTTCAACTGGTTTGCCTGTTGTTGTAATTGCATCAACAATTCTTTTTGTCCATTTAGGTTCAATACCTACAACTATAACAGCTGCAACATTAGGATTTTTTCCTGTACCAATCATTGTTCTAAAATGAAGTTCTAAATCTGCACCAAACTGCAGTCGCCCATAAGAGTGAGGTAGAGCTATTGTGCCTTTAATGTTATTTGCTACTGCTTCTGCACATGCATTTGAAATATCGTCTACAGGAAGAATAATAACGTGATTACGTGTTCCAGCACGACCATTTTCTCTTTTATATCCTAAAAAACTTTTTGGAATTTCCATTTATTACCACTTTTTTGTTTTTACGTTATGAACGTGTACATGTTCACCTTTTTTGATATTTTTAACTACTTTCCCGATATCATGTCCATATTTCAAAATAGTGTCACCTTCATTTAGATCTGCCATTGCAATCTTATGACCCAATGGTATTTCGTCTTTTGATTGTATTGAAACAGACTTATCGTTTTCCATTATCCAACAATTACAATTTTGTTCTGGGGTTATTTTTTCTATAACAACTACGCCAACGTTGTCTTTTTCATCATGTATTATTATATCAGTATTAGACATTGTGACGATTTCTTTATTTGAAATTCGCTAAATCTTATATATTAATCGAGCACTTTGACAATTAAAAAAAGAATTAGAAAGGCTGAACTATGACTAAAATGACAACTGAAGAAGCATTTATAAAAGTTCTTCAAATGCATGGAATTGAACACTCGTTTGGAATAATAGGATCAGCTTTTATGGCAATATCTGATTTGTTTCCTAAGGCAGGAATTACTTTTTGGGATGTTGCTCATGAGACTAATGGTGGTTTAATCGCAGACGGATACACAAGAGCAACAGGAAAAATGTCAATGGTTATTGCTCAAAATGGGCCAGGAATAACTGGATTAGTTACACCAATTAAAACAGCTTACTGGAACCATACACCTTTATTATTAGTTACTCCTCAAGCAGCAAATAAAACTATGGGTCAAGGTGGTTTTCAAGAAGTAGAACAGATGAATTTATTTAAAGATATGGTTTGCTATCAAGAAGAGGTGAGAGATCCTTCAAGAATGGCAGAGGTATTAAATAGAGTAATTGAAAAAGCATTTAGAGGATCAGCACCAGCCCAAATAAATGTCCCAAGAGATTATTGGACTCAGGTAATTGATATTGAATTACCACCAATTGTAAGATTTGAAAGACAAGGCGGAGGAAAAGAAGCAATTGAAAAAGCAGCAAAACTTTTATCTGATGCAAAATTTCCAGTCATATTGTCTGGAGCGGGTGTAGTAATTGGTAATGCAATTGAAGAATGTAAAAAGTTAGCTGAGAAGTTAGATGCTCCTGTATGCAATGGATATCAACATAATGATAGTTTTCCAGGAAGTCATCCCTTAGCAGTCGGACCATTAGGATATAATGGATCTAAAGCTGGAATGGAATTAATTTCAAAAGCAGATGTAGTTTTGGCATTAGGAACAAGATTGAATCCATTTTCAACTTTACCAGGATATGGAATTGATTATTGGCCAAAAGATGCAACTATAATTCAAGTCGACATGAATCCAGATAGAATTGGACTCACAAAAAAAGTAACAGTTGGTATCTGTGGTGATGCTAAAATGGTTTCTCAACAGATTTTAGAAAAACTCTCACCAACAGCTGGAGATATTGGCAGAGATGAGAGAAAAAACTTAATTCATCAAACAAAATCTGCATGGTTACAAACTCTTACCAGTTTAGACCATGAGGATGATGATCCAGGAACAGTTTGGAATAAAGAGGCTAGAGAAAGAGACTCAGATAGAATGTCTCCAAGACAAGCTTGGAGAGCAATTCAAGCTGGTATGCCTGAAGATGTAATTATATCTAGTGATATTGGCAATAATTGCGCAATAGGTAATGCATACCCAACTTTTGAAAAGCCAAGAAAATATTTAGCACCAGGTTTATTTGGTCCATGTGGTTATGGTTTTCCATCAATACTTGGAGCAAAAATAGGATGTCCAGATACACCTGTAATTGGTTTTGCAGGCGACGGCGCATTTGGAATAAGTATGAACGAGATGAGTTCTTGTGCAAGAGAGGAATGGCCAGCAATAACTATGGTTATATTTAGAAACTATCAATGGGGAGCAGAGAAGAGAAATTCAATTCTATGGTTTGATGATAATTTTATTGGTACAGAACTAGATCCAGAATTAAGTTATGCAAAGGTTGCTAATGCATGTGGTTTAAAAGGAGTTGCAGTTAAAACTATGGAACAAACAACTGCAGCAATTAAGCAATCATGCGAAGATCAAAAAAAAGGAATTACAACATTTATAGAGGTAATCTTGAACCAAGAATTAGGTGAACCATTTAGAAGAGATGCTATGAAGAAACCAGTAGAAGTAGCAGGAATTGAAAAAAGTGATATGAAACCTCAAAAATCATTGGTAGGTTAAATAAATATATGTATGATGTTTAATCATACTATAATTTATGGATGTTAAATTAGAAAAGTGGTTTAGACCTAATATTGATAAAGAAGTCTTAAGAGAAATTACAAAAAAATCTGACATCAAAGGATTTATACATGTAAGTATTTATTTTAGCTTACTAAGCATTGTTGGATGTTTAGCATATTTAACTTGGGGTACCTGGTGGTCAGCATTATGGTTTTACATTTACGGAAATATTTTTTGTTTTTGTAATCCAATTTGGCATGAAACCGGCCATAAAACAGCGTTCAAGACTAAATTTTTAAATGAAATATTTTACTACATCTCATGTTTCATGGCATACTTTGAGCCTACAAGATGGAGATTTACACATTTTGTTCACCATGGAAATACTTACTCTACAAAAAATCCTTATGATCATGAAATTGAATATGATAATAATTTAAAAGATACTCCTAAAAAATTAATAATGAATTTACTTCCTTTTGGGGAATTATTATTTTTCAAAAAAAGCATAGCTTTTGAAGTCATAAAACATGCTTTTGGGATACGAACTAAAGTTATGATTGATTGTATTCCAGAAAATGCAAGACCTAGAACTATATTGATATCAAGAATTTATGTTGGTATTTGGTTGTCTATAATTATTTGGTCTTTATTAATATCTTCATGGTTGCCCACATTATATCTTTTGTTGCCACATTATTATGGAAAAGGCTTACATAAGTTTGTTGCCTTTACTCAACATGCTGGTTTAGCAAGAGACGTAAAAGATCATAGATTATCAGCGAGGGATATGAAATTAAATCCAATACTAAGTTTTTTATACTGGAAAATGGAATATCACTGTGTTCACCATATGTTTCCAACTGTTCCAGCCTATAATCTAGAAAAATTACACTATCATTTGAAAGACCAATTGCCTGAAATTAAAGATGGATTATTTGAAACTTATAAAGAAATAATTCCAGCTCTTAAAAAACAAAGAGATGAGCCTGATTACCATTTAGATATTTCCTTACCAGAAAAACAAGCTTCTTAATGTATAAAAATTATAAATTGTTGTTATTTTTAGGAGCAGCAATAATATTTCTTTATTTTAGTGTGGGAAAATATGAGGAATTTAGTCTTCAAAAATCTATATCAGCATGTGTTATTGCAAAAAGTAAATTAATGAAAGAAACTGAACCAGAACAAGCAAGAAAAATCTGTGAAAAAGAAATTAGACAAAGTAAATAATATTTACTTTTATACAATTTTATTTTTTTTATTAATATTAACAAGCGCATCTTCTGAAACAAGATTTGAAAAAGATAAGACAATCTAAAATTATTCTAATATCAATTGAATAAGTAATATTATTGGATTAAGTTAGAGTTAAAAAAAATTCTATGAATCCAACAGATATATTATTAAGTATTGCAATAGTGGGAATATACACTCTCATTTACGTATATTTAAAATCAAAACATAATGATAACAAAATAATTATCAAATTATTTATTGTAGGCTTTGTGTATGCAACAATAATTACTGGTATACTTTATTACTTAATAAAGTTTATAGCCTCATAAATTTAAGTGACACATAAATTAGAATTAATATATTTTAAAATGAGAGCTTTAGCGGAAGCTCCTCGTTTACTATTTCATTACACAAATATTAAATATGAGGATCTAATGTCATGGGATTACTATGATAAAGAGTGGTCAGAAATTAAACCTAATATTCCTTTTAAACAATTACCCATGTTAATTATAGATAAGAAATATGAAATTTGTCAAAGTATGGCAATAATGACATTTATTGAAAATTTAGCAGGTATCAACATTACTGATCCAATATTAAACGCTAAAGCAAATGCTATTATGCAGAGCGCACAGGAACTTTTTATGCCACTTAACCCAACAGTAAATTTTGCAACAGGAGAGAAATTTATTAAGAAAAAAAATGACATGATGCCATTTTTATTATCAAGATTTGAAGATCTTGAAAAAGTCTTAAAGGGTAATGACAAAAAATTTTTTATCTTTGATGAGCCAAGAGCATGTGATTTTGTTACGTTTCATCATTTAGATTTATCTAAAATGCTTGATCCATCAATTATAAAAAAATTTCCTAGATTAGAAAAATTTTTAGAAGACATGATATCTATAGAAAGTATAAAATCTTATTTAGACAATCGTCCTAAATTAATCGATGTAAGTATCGAACCAAAATTAGTTATTGATGGAATTCCACACCCAACAGGAGTTAAAAAAACTTAATTTTTTAATAGTTGATTGCGTTATATAAAATTTCTATTATAACTTTCATGAATTTATGGCGGGGTAGCTCAGTTGGTTAGAGCGCGGGACTCATAAGCCCGAGGTCAGTGGTTCGATCCCACTTCCCGCTACCAAACTAATGACCAGGAAATTCCATTAAATTTTCAACTTTATATCCTTTTTTTTTGAGATTATCACAACCACCTAGGTCAAAAAGATTTATAACAAATATAAAGGCTGCAACATGTCCTTTAGAAATTTCTATAAGTTTGGCTGCTGCATCTGCAGTTCCACCTGTTGCTATCAAATCATCTATTATTAGAACTGAGTCATTTTCTGAAATTGAGTCTTTATGAACTTCTATTGTTGCTGTTCCATACTCCAGTGCAAAATCAACTGAATGTACATCAGCAGGAAGTTTGTTTTTTTTTCTTAGCATAATAAAAGGTTTTTTTAAGATGTAAGAAACAGCAGATGCAAATACAAAACCACGTGATTCAATTGCAGCTATTTTATCTAGCTTAAATTTTTTGGATCTCTCAACGATTTGATTAATTGTTTCCTCAAAAGCAGTTTCATTCTTTATTAAAGTAGTTATATCTCTAAATAAAATACCCTTTTTAGGATAATCTTTAATTGAGCGAATATAATCTTTTAAATCCATAATAGTTATTTATAAATACAATATAATTACTTTTTATATGTCAAATAATAAATTAGCAATAATAGGTGGAAGTGGTCTATATGACGTAGAGGAGTTTAAAGATAGAGAATTAATAGATTTAAACACTCCTTGGGGAAAACCATCAGATCAGATTTTAAAAACAATTTATAAAAATAAGGAAGTTTATTTTTTACCAAGACATGGTAAGGGACACTTTATTTCACCATCAAACATTAATTTTAGAGCAAATATTGACTCATTAAAACAATTGGGTGTAACAGATATTGTCTCTGTATCTGCTGTTGGTTCTTTGAAAGAAAACTTGTCACCCGGTAAATTTGTTATTATTGACCAATTTATAGACAGAACATTCGCTAGAAATAAAACTTTCTTTGACGATGAAATAGTTGCTCATGTATCAATGGCACACCCGACCTCTAAGAGTTTAATGAATGCATGTGAAGATGCAATTAAAAAAGAAGGAATAGATTATCAAAGGGGAGGAACTTATGTAGTAATGGAAGGTCCACAATTTTCAACTTTAGCTGAATCAAATCTTTACAGATCATGGAAAGCCGATGTGATAGGAATGACAAATATGCCTGAGGCCAAATTAGCAAGAGAAGCAGAAATTAGATATGCATCTGTCTCAATGGTAACAGATTATGATTGTTGGCATCCAGATCATGAAAATGTTGATGTGCAACAAGTGATAAAAGTATTATTAGATAATGCTTCTAAAGCAAAAAGTATGATTAAAAATCTTATTGATAATTTTGATACTCATATTGACCCGAATGACCCAGTAAATAATTGCTTAGATGTTGCTATAATTACTGCTCCAGAAAAAAGATCACAGAAAACGAAAGACAAACTAAAAACAGTAGCTGGAAGAGTTTTAAATAAGTGACAGTAAAATTATCTGATAAACAAATTTTAAATTATAAAAATGATGGTGTAATTTTAATTAAAGAAGTTTTTTTACCTTGGATTGAAAAACTTAAAACTGGATTTCACAAAGTATTAAGTAACCCAAGTTCATATGGAAGAGAAAATATTTCAAAACAACAAAGAGGGAGATTTTTTGAGGACTATTGTAACTGGAGAAGAATTGAAGAATTTAAAGATTTTATTTTTAATTCACCAGCAGCGGAAATTGTTGCTCAATCAACTCAATCTAATCAAATTCAGGTATTTCACGAACACATTTTCTTGAAGGAACCTGGGACAAAAAAGGAAACTCCATGGCATCAAGATCTTCCATACTATTGTGTAGATGGAAATGATACAGGAAGTTTCTGGATACCATTAGATAATGTATCAAAAGATAACTGCCTAAAAGTTTTGAAAGGATCCCATAAGTTACCAATGTTAGTAAAGCCTACCAAATGGTCAAATGAAACTTTTTGGTATAAAAATAACAAGAATTTTATGGATATGCCAAATATAGATAAAAATAATATTTTTAGTGCAGAGATGAATATGGGAGATGCAATATTATTTAATTTTAAAGTTTTACATTCATCTTCAGGAAATAATGACAAAAAAAGTCGTAAAGCATTCTCTGCAAGATTTATTGGAGACGATGTAAGATACATTGATAGAAAAGGAGAAACTTCCCCACCTTTTGAAAGAATAAATTTAAATTCAGGAGATAAAATGAGAAAGGATTGGTTTCCTGTGGTTTGGAGTAATTAAATGAGAATAAAGGGCAAAAAATATAGAACAATTTGGTATGAAAATAATGTAGTAAAAATAATTGATCAAACCAGACTTCCACATCAGTTTGTTGTTAAAGATTTGAAGACAATAAGAGATGCAGTAAAAGCTATAAAAACTATGGAGGTAAGAGGAGCACCTCTTATTGGTGGAACTGCTGCTTACGGTATAGTATTGGCAATACAAGAAAATAAAAATTTAGATTTCATTAAAAAAAGTTCAGAAGAATTAGTTAATTCAAGACCTACAGCCATAAATTTACAATGGGCAGTTCATAGAATGAATAATAAATTATCATTTGTGAAGTCTGATGAATTATTAGATGTGGCATTAGAAGAAGCAAAATCAATATGTGATGAGGATGTAAAATTTTGTGAGAATATAGGATTTAATGGACTTAAAATTATCGAAGAAATTCATAATAAAAACAATAAAACTGTTAATATCTTAACTCACTGTAATGCAGGTTGGTTAGCAACTATAGATTGGGGGACAGCTACCTCACCAATTTATCATGCACATAAAAAAGGAATTCCCATCCATGTTTGGGTTGACGAAACAAGACCAAGAAACCAAGGTGCAAACTTAACTTCATATGAATTAAATGAAGAAAATATTCCTAATACTATAATTGCAGATAATACAGGTGGAATATTAATGCAACGAGGAGAGGTTGATATGTGTATTGTTGGAACGGATAGAACTTTATCAACTGGAGATGTGTGTAATAAAATAGGAACTTATTTAAAAGCATTGGCTGCTTATGACAATAATGTTCCTTTCTATGTAGCCTTACCAAGTTCTACAATAGATTGGGATATCAAAGATTACAAAGATATTCCTATTGAGGAAAGAAATTCTGAAGAACTATCTTATATTGAAGGAAAAGATGAAAAAAATAATATTAAAAGAGTTTTGATTTATCCTAAATCAAGTAAAGCAATGAACCTTGCATTTGATATAACACCTGCAAAATATGTAACAGGTTTAATTACTGAAATAGGTATATGCGAGGCATCTACCGTTGGACTAAAGCAAATGTTTAAAAGATAATGAATAAAGTTAAAAATATATTATTTATAATGGCTGATCAGCTAAGGTTCGATTATCTTTCTTGTTATGGCCATCCTCATCTTAAAACACCTCATATAGATGCTTTAGCAAAAAAAGGAGTTTTGTTTGAGTCAGCTTATGTCCAAGCTCCTGTTTGCGGCCCATCAAGAGCATCGTATTACACTGGGAGAACGGTATTTAGTCATGGCTCAACGTGGAATCAAATACCTTTACCAATTGGGGAATTAACAATTGGAGATTATTTAAGACAATCTGGGATAAGAACTGGTGTTGTTGGTAAAACTCATATGAGACCAGATTTAGATGGAATGAATAGACTTGGAATTTCAAAAGATACAGAAATAGGTTTAACAATAAGCGAGCCTGGTTTTGAACCCTATGAAAGAGATGATGGGCTTCACCCAAATAACCATATTAAAAATTCAAACAAAAAATTATCCTACAATGAGTGGTTAAATCAACTTGGATATGATGGTCAAAACCCTTGGGATAGTTGGGCAAATTCATCAGAAGATGAAAATGGAAATATTTTAAGTGGATGGAGATTAAGAAATTCTAATAAACCTGCGAGAGTTAAACAGGAGCACTCAGAAACTGCTTTCATGACTAATCGATCTATGGAGTTTATTCAAGAAAGTGGAGAAAGGCCTTGGTTTCTGCATTTATCATTTATAAAACCTCATTGGCCATATATTGCACCTGCACCTTACCATAACATGTATTCAGCAAACCAATTTTACCCAGTTCATCGAAGTAATGCTGAAAAAGAAATAGATCATCCAGTGTACAAAGCTTTCATGGAAAATAATATTTCAAAGACTTTTTCAAGAGAAGAAGTTAGAAACACTGTTCTTTCAGGATATATGGGGTTAATAAAACAAATTGATGATAATCTTGGTAGGTTATTTAAATTTTTAGAAGATAAAAATTACATGAAAAATACAATGATAGTCTTTACATCAGACCATGGTGATTATCAGGGTGACCATTGGCTAGGAGAAAAAGAACTATTTCACGAACAAATTGTTAAAGTTCCGATGATAATTTATGATCCTAGTAATTTATCAGATAATAATAGAGGAATTAGAGAAAAAAGGTTTGTAGAGGCTATAGATTTACTGCCAACCTTTTTGGACTCTGTAGATAGCGATGTAAGTAAACATCGCCTTGAAGGACAATCTTTGTTACCAATTATTAGAGGAAATGAAGTCTCTAATTGGAAAGAGAGTGTATTTAGTGAAATCGATTACTCATTTAACGAAGCAAGAAAAATTCTTAATGTTGGAGCATCAGATGCAAGAGCTTATATGATTAGAAATAATAGATGGAAGTATATTTATTATAAAGGTTTTCCACCTCAATTATTTGATTTAAAAAATGATCCAGATGAATTCAATGATCTAGGGCTATCCTCAGAACACAAAAAAATTGTTGATGAAATGAAGGATATATTGCTTAAAAGAATTACAAATAGAAAAAATAGGGTTGCAGCAACAGATGAATTTGTTTTAAAAGAGAGAGATTATACAAAAGATGATGGAATTATGATAGGAGTTTGGTAATGAACCCTTTAATATTATCTTTAATTTGCTTAGTTTCAGTGGGAATTTCTGCAAATTTAATAAAATTAATTCGTGGAAATAGAATTTTACTAATTATTTCTTTATTACCTTGTATTTATATATTTATCTTTGGTTTGTATGCAACTTTAGGCCCAATGGATTTATATAAAGATGGTACAGACAATTTTTATGCTCAAAATCCAGGTAAAGAATTACCAATAGTGTTTGTATTATTAAAATTCTATCAATATATTTTAATGATTGTAGGTGCAGTTTTTGGTTTTATTTATTTTAATTATATAAAAAAAATAAAAGATACTAGTGAGCCATTAGACTAGGCAAATATAAACAAATTGCAGGAAAAGCAATAATTAAAGCGAGCCTAAATACGTCAGTCATCAAGAATGGAAGAGTCCCAAACCATATAGTTTGTAAAGGTGTTTTTTGCATTACACCTTTAATAACGAATAAATTCATTCCAACAGGAGGTGAAATTAATCCAAACTCAACAACTATCACTGCAAATATACCAAACCAAACAGGGTCAATTCCAGCATCAATAATCACTGGATAAAATACTGGAATAGTTAAAAATAACATTGCTAAAGAGTCCATTACAGTACCAAGAACTAAATAAATTGCACAAATTACTAAAATTATTCCTAATGGAGTAAGCTCAAGATAATTTATAAAATCAACAACCGCAAAAGGTAACTGTGTGACAGTTATAAGATAATTAAATATACTTGCACCAATAACAATTAAATATAATGAACCAACAGTTTTTATAGTCGTCCATAAAGCATCTTTCAATAAACTTAATTTTAATTGACCTCTAAAAAAAATAAAAATTAAAACTAATATCACACCTACTGCAGCACTTTCTGTTGCTGTAAAAAAACCTAAATAAAGTCCACCCATCATGATTACAAATATTAAAAAAATTGGAAAAACTTTTGATAATGCAGAAATTCGTTCCTTCAAGGGCATCTTTATTCCATAACCACCCTGTGAGGGATAAATTAAAAGATAAATCCTAATAGCAATCATATACAGTACCACTGCTATTATCCCAGGTATCAGTGCAGCAAAAAATAATTCTTGAACAGACTGTTCAGTTAAATAAGCATATATTACTAATATAACACTCGGAGGAATTATAATTCCAAGCGTTCCACCAGATGCAATAGATCCGCTTATTAGGGCATCACTGTAACCATGTCTTCTCATTTCAGGGCCTGCCATTTGAGACATTGTTGCAGCTGTGGCAATTGAAGATCCACAAATCATTCCAAATCCAGCGCATGCTCCAACAGTAGACATCGCTAAACCACCTTTGTAATGACCTACTATTGCATAAGCTGCATCATATAAATTTCTTGATAAATTTGAACTGTTGGCAAGATTTCCCATTAGAACAAACAAAGGCAAAACTGATAATGTATATTTTGAGACAGCATCAAAAGGAGCAGTTCCCAAAACAAATATTGCAGGGTCAAATCCTGAAATCATTGCAAAGCCGATAAAACCAACAACCAACATTGCAATTCCTATTGGTACATTTAATACCATCAAAATTAATACAGCGGCAAAAGACAATCCACCATTAATTACAGCTTCTAATCCCATTATAAATTCTCAGCTTTTGAATTACTTTTAAAAATAGTTTTAATAAACCATATGATGATAGCAAAAACACTTAACCACATACCAATAGAGCATATGAAATAAAAAGGATAAAAATAAAGTTCTAGATCAATCGTTACTCTTTGATTATTCATAAATTTGTATGATGTCAAAGTAGTAGAATATGCCATTAAGGACATAATCGATATCATTAAAACAAATTTTAAAATTACCAAATAAGTTTTAAATATACCCAAATTTAAATTATTTATAAAATCTGCTGAAACATTAGCATTTAAATAAAATGCTCTTGGCATTGCGAGGAACGCTACTAATGCCATTCCTATTTCAACTAACTCTATTGTACCTGTAACTGGTGAATTTAAAAATCGTCTTCCAAAAACGTCACAAAAAGTTAATACAGCTAATAAAAACAAAACAATGCCCGAAGCTATCGCTGAATAATCAAAAACTTTACTGACTTTAGAAATCATAAAAATGTTGCTTCAAATTATTTAAACATTAACATATAAGTAGTTTCAAAAATACAAAGTATTAATCATGAAGTTTATTTCTTTTAAACACAACAAACAAAATAAGTTTGGTATTATAAATAATAATAAAATTACAGATCTAACTGGAAAAGTATCTAATTCAAATACACTTAAAGATTTAATTCAAAACCAAGGAATTGAAGATGCGAAATCTTATGCAACAAATAATCCAGGTAATATAAATGACTCAGATATTGAATATTTGCCATTAATTCCAAATCCTGGAAAAATTATTTGTGTAGGTTTAAATTATAGTGAACATGTTAAAGAAACTAACAGAACAGTCGAAGAGAACCCAGTAATTTTTCATCGATTTCCAGAAAGTCAAACTGCACACTTACAACCAATTCAAAGACCTCTGGTTTCACAAAGTTTAGATTTTGAGGGTGAGATGGCAGTAATTATGGGTGAAGGTGGCAAACACATAAAACCTGAAGATGCTTTAAAGCATATAATTGGTTATTCATGTTATAATGAAAGTACTGTAAGAGAATGGCAGAGACATACAAGACAATTTGGGATGGGTAAAAACTTTGAAAAAACAGGGAGTTTTGGTCCACACATGGTTTTAGCTGAAGACATTAATAATTATAAAAATTTAACAATTGAAACTAGATTAAATGGCGAAGTCATGCAAAACGCAAAATTAAGTCAACTTATTTTCGATATTCCAATCTTAATCTCGTATGTTTCTAAAGCTATGGCTTGGAGAGCAGGTGATGTACTAGTCACTGGTACGCCTGGGGGTGTAGGGTTTAAAAGAAACCCTCCAGTATTTATGAAGCCGGGAGATAATGTTGAAATAGAAATCACAGAAATTGGCACTTTATCTAATACAATTAAGGATGAAATAATCTAATTTTCAAGTTAAACTTTCTTATAATTATTTAATAATAAGAGGGGATTAACATGAAAAAAAAAATAATTGGTTTTGTTATAGGAATTTTTTCCTTAAGCATTATTAGCACAGCATCAGCTACAGAATTAAAGTTAGCAACTTTTGAACCACCAAAAGCATTTATAGCAAGTAAGATTTTAGCTGCTTGGGCAGATAAAGTTAACAAATGTTCAAATGGTGCTTTAAACGTTAAAATGTATGCAGGAGGAGTATTAGGAAGTCCTCCAAAACAATACGATATAGTAACTTCAGGAGTTGCAGATATATCTTGGACAGTTCTTGGATATATTGGTGGACAATTTCCTTTAAGTTCAGTTGTAGAACTTCCATTCCTGACCAAAACATCAAAAGCTGGATCTAGAGCTTTAAATACTCTTTTTGAAGAAGGTTACCTAGATAAAGAAATGGCAGGAATTAAACTGATAGGACTTCATTCGAACCCTGGATACCAAATCCATATGAAGGATACTAAAGTAGTTAAACCTGCAGACTTTAAAGGTAAAAAAATGAGAGTTCCAAGCAAAATAGCTGGAACTATTCTTAAAACTTTAGGAGCAACTGGGGTAAAAGTACCAGCACCAGGAACTTCAGAAGCATTAAATAAAGGTGTTATAGATGGCACACCTTTCCCATACACAGCAATTGGTTCATTTAGATTATTTGATGTTACTAAATATCATACAGAAGTTAACATCACTAATGCGACATTTGGATTAATAATGAATGAAGGGAAATATAACGGTCTATCTTCAGCGGCAAAAGGATGTGTTGATAAACATTCTGGTCAATGGTTTGGCGACTGGGCATCCAATTTAATCGATACCCAGAATGCTAAGATGAGAGTTCAAGTAGAAAATACTCCAGGACACGAGATAACTGTTGCATCAGACTCAGTGTTAGCTGAATATAAAAAAATATTGGCTCCAATCGAATCTGACTGGTTAGCAGAAATGAAAGGCAAAGGCCTTGATGGAGATGCTGTATTAAAAAGAGCAAGAGAAGTAATTTCTAAAATAGACGGTTAATAGTTAAATTCGAGCCCGCTAATTTCATAGCGGGCTCTTTCAAAATTAAGTATAATAATAAAATGGCAGTAAAAGCTTTAAGTTATATTGGAGTTAATTCAGACAAATTTGAGGATTGGTCAATTTATTCTCAAAAATATCTTGGTATGCAACAAATAGATCGAGGAAAAGAAATTCTATCTTTTAGGATGGATGACCAAAAACAAAGGTTAACAATAACTGGTGATAAAGGAGATGGATTAGGATTTTTAGGATGGGAGGTTGATACAAAGGAAGATCTTCAAAATTTTGCAAATAAATTAGAAAAAAATAAAATAGAAGTAAATCATGGAAAGACTTCTTTTGCCGACAAACGTTTTGTTGAAGATTTAATATATTTTAACGATCCACAAGGAAATCGTATTGAACTCGTGTATAAGCCAATGTTGGATACAGATCCTTTTAAACCAGGCAGGCCAATTTCAGGATTTAAGACTGGGGCACTAGGGATGGGACATGCAGTTGTGCATGTTAAAAATATTGATGATTTAATTCCATTTTACAGAGATGTAATGGGATTCAAGATAAGTGATTATAGTCATACTCCAATATCTTTATGTTTTTTTCATGTTAATGGCAGACATCATAGTTTAGCTTTATTCGGCTCAGGTGGAACTGGTTTCCATCATTTTATGGTTGAATACAATAACTTAGACGACGTAGGTCAAGGTTATGACTTGTTACAATACAAGGATAATGCAATTGCTTATACAATGGGACGGCATACCAATGATTATATGACATCATTTTATTCAATTACACCCTCAGGATTTTTTATTGAAAATGGATGGGGTGGGAGGATTATTAATCCAGACACATGGCAGCCAATTGAAACATTTGAGGGGCCTAGTTTTTGGGGGCATGAGAGACTTTATCTACCAGATGATGAGAGAATGAAATTTAGAAACAAAAGACTCGAAACTGCTTCTCAAGGAAAACAAGCTCCATTGTTAATTGATTGTCCTTGGTTATATTCAAATTTAAAAAAAAATAATTTTTAAAAATATCAATGAAAGAATTTGATGTCATAATAGTAGGATTAGGACCTGCAGGAGGGACTTTAGCAAACCTTCTGGCAATGCATGACTTTTCAATATTAATTCTCGATAGAGAAAAAAGTTTTTACCCACTTCCTAGAGCGGTTCATTTTGATGATGAAATAATGAGAGTATTTCAAACAATAGGAATTACAAAAGAATTTTTGAAACACACTATTATTAACAAAGGTACTAAATTTGTTAATTCTAAAGATAAAGTGATTTTAGATTGGCCAAGACCAAAAAAAATTACAGAAAATGGATGGTATCCAAGTTATAGATTTCATCAGCCTGATCTTGAAAAAAAACTCAGAAGAAAATTAAAAAATTACAAAAAAGTCTCAATAGAACAAAATTCCGAAGTTATAAAAATTAACAATTTAAAAAATCATGTGGATATAACTTATTTAAACATAAATAATCACAAAGAGCTTCTAGCAAGATCAAAATATTTAATTGGTTGTGATGGTGCTAACTCTATAACTAGAAAACAAATGAAAACAAAAATGGATAATTTGGGTTTTACTCAAAAATGGGCAGTAGTTGATCTAATATTGAAAAAGAAAAAAAATAATTTACCAGATAGAACAATTCAATATTCAAATCCAAAACAACCAGCGACTTATTGTAGAAATGTTGGTAGACGTAGAAGATGGGAATTTGCAATTAAGAAAAATCACAGTGATAAAAAAGTTTTATCAGAAAATTATATTTGGAATTTTCTAAAACCTTGGCTAAATAAAAGTGAAGCAATTATTGAGAGAAAAACAATTTATACATTTGAGTCTGCTATTGCTAGAAAATGGCGAAAAGGTAGAATTTTTTTAGCCGGTGATGCCGCTCATTTAATGCCACCATTTATGGGACAAGGAATGTGTGCTGGAATTAGGGATGCATCAAATTTAGCATGGAAAATTGCCAACTGTATTAGAAATAAATATGATGAAACATTTTTAAATACATATCAATCGGAAAGATCTCTTAATGTTAAAGAATATATTGAAACTACTATGAGAATGGGAGAATTTGTAAATGCCGTTGAGTCCATTCAAATAACAGACAATATAAAATCTGATAACAAGGGTATTAAAAGTATGCAGTCAATTAAACCTAAACTAGGAAAAGGTCTAGGCAATATAAAGGATGTAAATAGAGGAAAAACCTTTCCTCAATTCAAACTTAAAAATAATAAAACCCTAGATGATCATTTTTCAAAAAAAGGAATGATAATTTTATCATCAGATATAAAGCCTAAAACCTCAATTAATTACTCTTCATTGAATGTAAAGAATTTGAGCAATGTATCAAAATATTTAAAAAATATTAATTCAAAAGCTATTTTAGTAAGACCAGATAGATTTATACTAGCTTCAGCAAGATCAGATAGAGACGTTAGTTTACTTCTAAAAAAATATTCTTCGATTTTACGATAGATTGAACATCTCATTTACAGCTAATATTTTTGAATGATTGTTTGGAGCAATTTCTCCATTTGGCATATACAAGGAATTTTCAAATCCTACTCTAATTTTACCACCTAGGTTGATCGCTTTTTCCAAACAACTCATTTCTTCTTTTGCAAAAGCGCATATTGACCAATCTAAATTGACATTATTATCTTTCATTACTTTTAAAAACTCTGGAATTTTTTCTGGATAACTAATTTTACCTGTGTAATGACCAATTACAAATAAACACCAAGCTCCCTCAATTGGAATTTCTGCTTTATTTAAAAGGTTTACTAATAAGTCTACATCCTTCGGATTATACAAAATATGCTGTATTTTAGTTCCAGCTTCTGTCAAATATTTATATAATTTTATATCTTCCTCTGTTGGGTTTCTGGAGGGTATTAACTCAGCCGTACCAATTGATGTACCTGGTGGAGTAACATCATATGCAAGTTTCCTCATTTCCTCAGGAGAATACTTTCCAACTGCCTCAGTAGTGACCTGAATATGCATTTTAGGAACTTGGTGTTCTAATTCATTTAATGCCTCTTTATAAAGTCCAGCATCCAAAACATGTTCTCCTTTATCATTTCTTACATGCAGATGAATAGCACCTGCCCCTGCTTCAAAACAGTTTTTAGCAACATCAACTGTTTCCCTTATTGTTAAGGGAACATCTGGATGATCTTTCTTGATTTTTCTTGCTCCATTTGGAGCTACCATTAATCTAGGCAATTCATTTGGTTGATAAAAAGGCATAAACTATCTTAAAGATGCAGCAATATTTCCACCATCAACTGTTAGGATAGCTCCTGTGGTTTTTTTGGATATTGAAAGATGAAAAAAAGCTTTGGCTACATCTTCAGCTTTTACCTCATTTAAAAGTAAATTACCTTTCATATATTCATCTGTCGTAACTTCTCTAGCCTTTGCTCTTGATTTTATCATTTTATCATTTAGAAGCCCACTTCTAATTCTGTCTGCATTTACCCCATTAGATCTTATTCCATATGATCCGTAATCAACGGCATATTGTTTGCATAGATTTAATAATGCCGACTTTGGCAATCCATAAGGCCCAAAATTTTTACCTGGATTTACAGATTGTTTGGAAATATTAAATAATAAGCAACCTTCATTATTTTGAAGTTTCATAATTTTTGTAGCTTCAGAAGCGCAGTATTGATGAGAAAAGAAATTATCTTCAAAACTTTTTCTTAAAGTTTTGTCACTTACCTCAGCAATAGAACCTCCTGTTGCAGTTCCTGCATTTGATATTAAAATATCTACTCCTCCAAATTTAGACGAAATTAAATTAAATGCTTTTTTAACACTTTCCTTGTTTGTTACATCGCAATAAATACAAAGGTCATTTAGTTTCTTACTCATTTCATCGACCTTTTTTTTATTATTGTCTATTAAAATTACTTCTGCGCCAGATTTTTTGAATAATTTATATGTTGCTGTTCCTATTCCACCAAAAGCACCAGTAATAACAACAATACTCCCTTCTAATTCCTTTTTTTCTTTTTTTAATTTTGCTTGTTCAAGAGACCAATATTCAACATCAAAAATATCTTTTTTTGTTATAAATTTATACTTTGAGGTTTCTTCAACAGATGAAATTACTCTTGCATTAGTTTCTGTCAAATCTGCAGCAATATTTGCAGCTTTAAGACTGTTGCCTACACAAAATATTCCAATATTTTGTACTATTATTACTCTTGGTGAAGTATCTAGCATAGTTTTCTTTTCTTTAACCTTTTTTTGGTTTTGCTCAAAATATTGCAGATATTTTTTCCTGTAATTTATAAATGCTTTTTTTGCAGTTTTTTCAAACTCACTAATAGAGGAATTAAGTTTGGGTTTTATTATTAAAGGAAAGGGTTTTACTCTTATTACATGATCTGGAGTAGCAGTTCCCTCTGCAGAATATCTTGCCACCTCTACTCCATTAATAAAATACTTTAATGTCTTATTATTTCTAAAAGTAAGAATAAATTTACTTTTTGAGCCACTAGATGTAAGTCCTCGAAGTATTGGTGCTATTTGAGCAGGAGTAATTTTCGTATTTAAACTTTTTATTTGTTTAATTTTTTTTCTTTTTAATTTTTTTATAGCCTTTTCAGCGTCACTCACATATTTAATCATTAGATCGTATGATTCTTTTGCTTCGTTAGAGAATGTGAAAATTCCATGATTAAGCAAAATAAGACAGTTTATATTTGGATTGTTTGAGTAAACCTCTTTAATCTTCTGAGCTAATCTATACCCTGGCATTATATAAGAAATTATACTTACTTTTTTTCCAAATATTTTTTTGCAAAAAGTAATTCCATTTGGTCTGTTAGTTACATTCATAATCGCATCAGAATGCGTATGATCAACAAACTTGAAAGGTAAAAAGGCATGTAGAAAAGTTTCGACTGATGGATTTGGAGATTTGATATTAATTAAATTCCTTTTTTGATATGATACCATTTCATCATCTGATAATTTTTTTTTATTCTTTAATGCCAGAAGAGGATTTAGTTTTACAGCTGGTAAACCTTCTGGTTCAATTTCTGCCATATCCCATCCACTCCCTTTTACACATAAAACATCATAGTTTTTTCCATCTAAATCTTTTACAGTAGTTTTAACAGAGGTATTACCGCCCCCATGTAGAACCAATTCACTATTTCTTCCAAGTAATCTAGTTGTATAAACTCTCAAAGCCATATCTCTAGAATGACCAAGTTTCTTGTATTTTGATATATATTTTTTTGCTTCTGTATTTGACCAATTATTTTTCAAAGTAATATCCTCAAATAAATTAGTATCGTAGTTTTTTATTTGAAAGAAGTAAAAAATTAAATTAGTAAAGTTATTAAATATTTATATGACTAAAGTTGGAGAACATATTACTCTTGATATAATTGGCACAAAAAAGGAATATGACCCTGCTTTTTTTGAGAAACTTGTTTATAAAATCGCGAAAATAGCAAAGGTTACAGTGCTTGAAATTTCTAAATATAAATTTGAGCCACAAGGATTTACTTTAGTTGCTTTGCTGGCTGAAAGTCATATTAGTTTTCACACATTTCCAGAAAAGGGAATTATAAGTTTTGACTTTTTTACATGTGCGAAAATTTCTCCCTCTGTTGCTTTAGATGTTATTAAAGATGAAATAGAACATGCACAAATAATTAAAAAAGAATTTAATAGAGATACAGTAGATCTCTATCATGATAATTATAGTTCACCTGGTTTAAAAAAATCATATGTAGTAAATAATGTTATCGAAAATTTTAAGTCAGGGGTAGGCCAACATATTGAGATACTGGAATTAGAACAATTTGGAAAAGCTTTATTTATAGATAATGAAATTCAAGTAGCAGAAAAAGATGAATATCTTTATAGCTCTACTTTTGTAAATTCAGGACTTGACTTAAATTCAAATAAAGAAAAAGCAGCTATTATAGGTGGTGGAGATGGTGGTGTAGCAAGAGAATGTATTTCGAATAATTTTAGTTTTATTGATTGGTATGAGTTAGACCCTGAAGTAGTTGAAGTTTGTGATAAGCATCTAGGCAAAATAGGCGAGAAGGCTACAGAGAAAAATTCAGTAAAATGTGTTTGGGGAGATGCATTTGAGAGCATCAAATCAGTCAAAGATGATACATATGATCAGATATATGTTGATTTAAATGATGATCAATACTGCATAGATTTGGCCTCTAAAAATATGAAATCACTTGCAAGAATTTTAAAGCCAAAAGGAGTTATTACAGCTCAGGTTGGTAGCCAGGATAAAAAACCAAAACAAGTAGAGAATTGGTTAAACATATTTAATGAAAATTTTGGCAATACAAAATTATCAAGAATTTATATACCAAGTTTTGATTGTTCCTGGAATTTTTCTTCATCGATAAATCATTAGAAACTTCTTTTTAAATCTCAAAAATTATGAAATAATTATTCTTTTAACGGAGGAAATAATGAATGTAATAAAAAATATATTTTTAACTGTTTTATTATCTTTATTTTTAATTAGTAATTCTAACGCTGATAAAATTAAGATTGGAACTGAAGGAGCTTACCCGCCTTGGAATTCAAAAGATGCTTCAGGTAAACTTATTGGATTTGAAGTAGAACTTGCATGGACACTTTGTAGATATATAGGTCAGCAGTGTGAAATTGTTGAACAAGACTGGGATGGGATGATACCAGCTTTAACATCAAAAAAATTTGATGCAATAATGGCTGGAATGTCAATTACTGATGAGAGAATGAAAACAATTAATTTTTCACAAGGATATGCTGACGAAGTAGCATCTTTGGCTGTTATGAAAGGCTCTGACCTAGAAGGTATAGACACTCCAGAAGCAGTAAATTTAAATATAGGTGGTTCGTCTGTAAATAAAGCTATGAGAACTTTAACTTCGGCTTTATCTGGAAAAACAGTCTGTACACAAATTGGAACAATTCACCAAAATTTCTTAGAGTCAGGTGACGTTGGAAAAATAAATTTGAAAACTTATAAAACACAAGATGAAGTGAATCTTGATTTGACTAATGGTAGATGTGATGTTGCTTTAGCAGCAGCAGTTGCATTTACGGACTATGCTGAAAAATCTGGTGAAGCTGTTGTACTTGTGGGACCAACTTTTTCAGGTGGTGCATTTGGTAATGGTGTAGGAGTAGGTATTAGAAAAGACGATACTAAACTCTTAAAAGCTTTTAACAAAGCTATCGATAAAGCAAGAAAAGATGGCCACATTAGTAGAATTGCCATCAAGTGGTTCGGCTTCGACGCTTCTATGTAATTAATTTTAGATATGGCGACTATAATATATAGTCGCCAATCTATATGGAACTTCTATCATTTGGAGATACTGGTTGGGGAGATGAACTGTTTTTCGCAACCCTAATGACAATTGCTGTGTCTATTGCTGCAATGGCAATCGGATTTATATTTGCTTTAATATTTACTCCTTTAAAATTATCTAAAAATAAAACACTAAATGTAATTGGAAATTGTTACACTACTATAATTAGAGGCGTTCCAGAATTATTAGTAATATATTTGTTATTTTTTGGTGGAACAGGAGCCGCTATGTATGTGGCTTCAATTTTTGGGTATGATGGTTATATTGAAATAAATGCATTTATAACTGGTGCTCTTGCAATTGGGATTATTTCTGGAGCGTATTCTACTGAAGTTTTTAGGGGTGCCATTTTATCAATCGATAAAGGTCAATTTGAGGCCTCAAAAGTTTTGGGTATAAAAAAATATATTCAATTTTACAAAATTATTTTACCGCAAATGTTGAGGCTATCAATTCCAAACCTCAGTAACGTTTGGCAAATAACTTTAAAAGATACCTCTTTAATTTCTGTTACAGGATTAGTAGAAATAATGAGACAATCTTATATTGCTGCTGGTTCAACTAGAGATCCTTTATTTTTTTATTCAGTAGCAGCTGTATTATACTTAATGCTTACTTTCCTAAGTATGAAATTAATTAATAAATTAGAAATAAAATATAGCAAAGGATACTGATGGATATAAATTTAATGATTAGTATTTTTCCTGGCTTGTTAAATGGTGCAGTTATAACTCTTCAACTCCTAGTAACTTCAATGTTTTTTGGGTTAATAATAGGTTTAATTTTTGCAATTTTGAGAATTAATAAAAATCCAATAATTAATAAGTTTGCATATGGGTATTCTTATTTTTTTAGGGGAACACCATTACTAGTTCAATTATATTTAATTTATTATGGATTAGCTAATATAGAGTTTTTAAGAAATTCATTTTTTTGGGTAATAATAAAGGAGCCATATTGGTGTGCAATAATTGCATTTTCTTTAAATACAGGAGCTTATACATCCGAGATACTAAGATCAGCATTTCAGACAATCAAAAAGGGTTACATTGAAGCCGCTCAAAGTTTAGGAGTAACAAAAAAAATAACTTTTTACAGAATTCAATTGCCAATAGCTATAAAACAATCACTTCCAGCATATGGGAATGAAATAATATTAATACTTAAAGGTACTTCACTTGCAAGTGTTATAACAATTATGGATTTAATGGGTGAAGCTAGAAAAGTAAATGTTTTAACTTTTAAACCTTTTGAGGCCTTTATTACAGCAGGAATAATTTATTTATTTATTACATTTATAATTCACAATATTATAAAGTATTTAGAAAAAAAATACAGATTTCAAACATGAAAGTAGCTTGTATTCAATTATCTAGTGGGGAAGATTATAATAAAAATTTTAAAGATATTGTAAAATATATTAATCAAGCAATTGCAAATAAAGCAGACTTAATAATTACTCCAGAAACTTCTTCATTGATGTCTGCTGACAAAAATAATTTATTTAAATATTCACATGAAATGAAACATGATCCAATAATAAAAAAAGTAAAAATTATAGCTAAAACAAAGAGGAAATGGATACTTCTTGGCTCAATGTGCATTAAAGAAAAAAGCAAATTAAGAAATAGATCTATTCTTATTGGACCTAAAGGTAAAATAAATACTTATTATGATAAAATAAATATGTTTGATGTTAAAGTTTCAAAAAAAGAACAACATAAAGAAAGTAAGGTATTTAAAGCAGGTAAAAAATTAGTATCAGCTAAATTACCCTGGGGAAATATAGGTCTTACAATTTGTTATGATTTAAGATTTCCAGAACTTTATAGAAACTTATCAAAAAGAAATCTAAGTTTTATAACTGTTCCATCCGCATTTACTAAAACAACTGGTAAAAGACATTGGTTAACTTTATTACAAGCAAGAGCAATTGAAAACTTCTGTTATATTTTTGCACCTAATCAAACAGGAAAAAATACGATTAAAAGAGAAACTTTTGGGCATACAGTTATTATTTCACCCGATGGTAAAATAATGGCTCTTAAGAAAGTTGGTAAAGGAATTATTTATTCTAATATAAAACCTAAAATATCTATGGATTTAAGAAAAGTTATTCCAAGCATTAAATAACTAATTTAAATTTTTAAGTAAATTCTATTAAAATAAAAAAATAATGTGAGAGCTCGTAAAATCAAAAAAATAGTGAGTGAAATCCATAAACCTTGATTACCATAGACTTCAACAAGCATAAATGAACTTATTAAATGAATAACAACAGAGATAAACATAGCATTTCTCAACTCTTGTGTTTGTGATGCACCAATAAATATTCCATCTAATTGGTAACAAAAAGACGAAACAAAAGGCAGAAGCACTAACCAAAATGAATATTGATAACTAATGTTTCTTACATTCTCTATGTCAGTCATAAAATCTATAAATGAATTTTTGAAAAACAGGTAAAACAGAGAAATCAAAATTCCAGTTAAAGAACTCAAAATAAAAGAGTTTTTAACTATATTTGTAAAAAGTATTTTATTTTTTTTACCAATAGAATATCCAACTATACCTTCAGTTGAAAAGGCATAAGCATCTAAAATAAATGCAGATAAAAATATAAGATTTATTAAAATTGTATTAGCTGCAATAAATTCTTCACCAATCCTACCACCTAGATAAGTAAACCAAAAAAAAGAAAAAGTTAATAAAATAGTTCTTAAAAATATATTTAAATTTATCTCTAATAAATTTTTTAATTTTGAGGTATTTACAATTTCCTTAATATTAAAGTTTAAAGATACATATTTTCTTAGATAATAGAAAATATAAAATAAAAATAAAAACGATGTTACTCCTGTGGCAAGCAAAGTTCCATATGCGACACCTTTAATATTTAAATTGAATTTTAATACTAAAATAGAGCTAAACAAAATATTTAGAATAGACAATAAAACAATTGCAACACTTGAAATTTTTGTCTTTTGTAATCCAATAAATAAACCTATAACAATATAAATTGTCAATTCAAAAAACGATGAGTAAATTCTTATATTAAAATAGTCATTGAATTTTTTTTCTGTATCAAGCGATAGATCAAAAAATATTAGACATAAATTTAATAATTGTTTTTGGAATAGTATTAATAAAATTGATATTGAAATTACAAATAATAGATTTCTAAAAACTATATTTAAGATACTTTTATAATCATTTCTTCCAAATGATTGACTTACAAGGCCAACAGTTCCCATTCTTAAAAAACCAAAACTCCAAAATACTAATGAAAAAAAACTTGATGCTATACTTGTAGCAGTTAGATAACCTTGATTACTCATATTTCCCATTAATGTAGTATCAACAATTCCAACTAGAGGTATTGCAAGGTTAGCAAAAAATATTGGTATAGATAAACTCAATATGTATTTTATTGAAGATTTATCGCTCACTTAATAATTAGTAGCTTGTATATTCTTTAATCTCTTTAATTTTAGAGCCTGTATGATTATTCACTTCTAGTTTAAGTTTTGCTCTGTCATCATTTAAAAAGTGCACATCTCTTGAGAGTTTTATAAATTTTTCACTAAAATCAGAATTTTTTTCACATAATCTTTTATTATCTTCAATAACCCAGAGTTTTGAATTAATTTCTTTTAATGAATTGAATAATTCACTTAGTTTTTCATCTGATTTAACATTTTTATTTAATTGATCTTTCAGTACACTATATTCATCATTTATAAATTTAAGTTTCTCAAGATCCTTAATTTTTTCTTTTTTGATTTCTAAAATTGAAATTTTATCTAAGAGTTCACCTACAGATACTTCAACTAAAATTTTATTCATATATAAACATAGTGTGTTAAGTTGTTAAAAATATGTCTAATATTCTTATAATTAAACATGGATCTTTAGGTGATATAGCCCAAGCAAGTGGTGCAATTCAAGATATTTCTGATTTTCACAAAGATGATAAAGTCTATTTATTAACATCAAAGCCCTACATTGATCTTTTCAAAAAAAATCCATATTTAGAGGACATAATTTTGGATAAGAGATTATCAAGATTTAATATGATTTATTTATTTAATCTCATGCGCAAATTAAAAAAATATAAATTTTTAAAAGTTTTTGATTTACAAAATTCTTCTCGTACAAATTTCTATAAGAAAATATTGTTCCCAAATGCTAGTAATCTTGTTTGGTCGTCTTCTGAAACCACGTTGCCAAAAGATAAATCCAAGGATGAATTTGATAAAAATCCCGTTTTAGACAGATTTAAACATCAATTAGAAACATCTGGAGTTCATACTAAAAACACTATGTTTCCTGATTTTAAGTGGGCTTGTTCCAATATTGAAAATATAAAAAAAAAATTTGATTTAAATAAATATATAATTTTATTTCCATTTTGCTCTCCGCATTTACAGATTAAAAAATGGCCTAATTATAATAAACTTATAGATTTAATTAAGAATAAATTTAAAGATGAATATAAAATCATAGTAGCCCCAGGTCCTGATGAAATTAATATAACAAAAGAAATTAATGCGATTTCAATTTTAAAAGAAAATAGCTCTTTAGATATTTCTGAGCTTGCTACATTAATAAAAGACAGTTCTTTCGTTGTAGCAAATGACACTGGACCAGCACATATAGCAGCACATTTGAATACTAAAGGCTTAGCCTTATTTGGTTCTCACACTACTGCATATAAAGTGAGTATAGAGAGAGAAAATTTCAAAGCAATTCAAGTAACAGATTTAAATAAATTATCTCCTGAAAAAGTTTTTGAATATTTAACAAAATCATTAAATTAATGGAAATAAATTTCCTCTTTTTTATAAGTGTTGTTCCTGCAATAATTTTGTACGGTATTGCAAAGTCTGGTTTAGGAGGTTCAATATCATTAATTTCAGTCCCATTAATGACAGTTGTGATGCCTTTGCAACAAGCTTTAGCAATTATTCTGCCAATTTTAATTTTTTCAGATATGATTGCTGTTTACAGATTTAGAAAAGAGTTTAATTTTAGTATACTCAGAGTAATTGTGCCGTTTGCGGCAATAGGGATTGTAATCGGTTCCTTCACATTCAATCATTTTTCAGAGGATTTACTTAAACTAATAGTTGGAATAATGGGATTTTTATTTGCTGGACACTATTTTTTGTTTAAAAAAGAAAAGACAGTTCCAGCTAAGCAAAATTTTTTAAAGGGTGCAATTTGCTCATCTATTGCCGGATTTTCAAGTTTTTGTGTTCATGCAGGTGGAACCCCCACAAGTCTTTACTTGCTCCCATTAAGATTAAAGAAAGAAATTTATGTAGGAACGAGAATTATCTTTTTTAGTTGTGTTAACTTAATGAAGCTACCTTTATATATTTACTTATCAATGATGAATTTTGATACTTTATATCAATCCGTCTCTCTTTTCCCTTTGGCACTAATTGGAATATTTATTGGATATCAATTACTTAAAATTATAGAGGAAAATTTGTTTTATAATATCATCTATGGTTTAATTCTTATTAGTAGTACAAAATTAATATTTGATTTTATTTAAACTTTGTCTTTTTAATAGAGTAGTTACCAAATTTTTTTAGCAAAAAAGGTAAAAAAGCTACAATTATCAATATCCTTAAAAAATGATGATAACTTACAAAAATCGGGTCAATATTGTAAGCAACACTAATAACAACCATTTCATGAATTCCTCCTGGGGCAAAACTTAAAAAAGTTGGAATAAAATCAAAACCTAAATACTGGAGAAAGTAAGCTGTAATCATCGCAACAATAACTAAAATAGAACAAACAATTAAACCGTGAAATATATAAAAGAATAATTCTTTAAGTTTTAATCCATTTAGTCTACTTCCAAGAGCAGTACCCAAAAAAATGAAAGCTAAATTTATTACTGTATCTGGAAACCTAGAATTAACTATCTCAAAAGTATAAAATAAACCTGACAAAGCCATAGCACCAACAAGAATTGGTGAAGGAATATTTAATTTTTTTAATAAAATAGAAAATAAATAACAAATAACTATTAGAAATAATATTTCAAAAAAATATCTTATGTCGTATGTATTATCATAATTATAACCTGTGATTTCAGAAAACCCTAATTTATTTATAAACAATATAGGAACAAAACTTACAATAAATATAACTCTTGTAGCTTGAGGAATTAAAACTTGTTTATGATTTTCTTTTTTTCCATACTCTAAAAGTGCTGCAGCTATAGGCACAAATGCACCTGGTAGAGCAGCAAGTGTTGCAATAAATTTATCAAATTTACAAACTTTAATAAAATAAAATCCTGCTAAAATAGTACTAACTACAGTACAAACAACCATTGCCATGGATGAAAATACCCATAAATGAATTTTATATAATAAAGATACATTCAACGTACCACCCAAAATAATACCAACCATCAGAAAAACTGGATTGAGTAATTTTGTTGAGAATTCAATTTTAAAATTAGTAAAAGCAATGCAAAGATTTAAACCTAGAGCACCAAGTAGCCATGGCAAAGGAAGACTAATTAGAGTTCCAATATAACCTCCAATTACTCCAATGATTAAAGCTTTATAACTAATGTTAAGCTCATTTAATAATCGTTTAAATGGTATTACGCTTAACATGTAAGTGATAAATCCTCATTGACACTGAATTTTAATTTATGTTTAATAACTATTTATAATTATAATAGGAGAGAAAATAATGAAACTAATTAAATCAATAATTTCAGTTTTATTCTCAGCAATTCTTATACTTTCAGCAACAACAACTAGTTCAATAGCAATTGATAAATTGCATTTTGTAATTGGTGGTGGTGCTGGTGGTGGTTGGGATGGAACTGCCAGAGGTACTGGAGAAGCTTTAACAAAAGCTGGAATGTTAAAAAGTGCATCATTTGAAAATATGTCAGGTGGTGGTGGTGGAAAAGCATTAGCTTATATGATAAATAATAAGCCTGCTAACACAGTCTTAGTTCAATCAACACCATTAGTTTTAAGATCAATTACAAGACATAAAGGTTATGTAAGTGGAAGTGGAACTTTATCATACAAAGATGTTGTGCCGATAGCTGGCGTCATTGGTGATTACGGTGCGATAGCAGTTGCTAAAAATTCACCTTATAAAAATTTCAAAGATGTAGTTGATGCGTACAAAAAAGATGCAAGCTCTATTAAAATGGCTGGTGGATCAGTAAGAGGAAGTATGGACCATTTAATTGGTGCTTTAGCTTTCCAAGCTGCTGGTGCTAATCCTAACGATGTCGCTTATATTCCTTATGATGCTGGTGGAAAAGCTTTAGCTGGACTTTTATCTGGGGAAACACAAATTATCTCTACTGGTTTAGGTGAGCTTATGGGTGCAAGAGACCAAGTAAGAATTATTGGTATTACAGCACCTTCAAGAGTTTCTGATGCTCCAGATGCACCAACCCTTAAAGAACAGGGTTATGATGTACAATTTGTTAACTGGAGAGGTTTTTTTGGACCTCCAGGAATGAGTAATGCAGATAAATCTAAAATTGCAAAAATGTTAGGCGATGTACAAAAGACTTCTGAATGGGAAACTGTCAGAGCAAGAAATGCATGGGTTAATATATACAATCCAGAAGGTAAGTTTGTATCTTTCTTAGAAAAACAAACTGAAGAAATGACAGCTCTTATGAAAAAATTAGGAGTTATATAATCTTTACGATTATTAAAATTAGAGCAGTGAATATAAATACTACAAAAGTTATATCACTGCTCTTTTTTATATTTTCAGCATTTTATTTATATACAGCTTATCAAATTCAAGTCTTTGCATTCGATGAAAATGCTCCCTTTAATGCAAAAACATTCCCAATTTATCTAGGGTACACAGGTCTTTTTTTTTCAGGATTAAAACTAATTTTACCAGATCCTAATACAATAAAAGTACAACATAAAACTCTAGAATATAAAAAAACAGCAATACTTATTGTTATTGCAATAATTTATGGTGCTACAATCTTAAAAGTTGGTTATTTTTTAACAACATCGTTATTTTTGTTCTCATCGTATTATTTTTTAGGAGAAAGAAGATGGGTCTTAATGTTTTTATTGTCTTTTCCTTTTGTAGCAGCCTTTATGTATTTGCTTCATGGTGTTCTTGATATTTATTTAAGAGATCCATTTTTACAATCAATTGGAGTAATGGGATGATAGAGGGGATTCTAATTGGTTTAACAACAGCTTTAACTCTACAAAATATTTTAATGGTAATGCTTGGCTGTTTTTTTGGAACAATTATTGGAATGTTGCCAGGACTTGGACCAATGACAGCGATAGCTTTAATGATACCAATTACTTATGGTTTTGATCCAGCAACTGGTTTAATTTTAATGGCAGGAGTTTATTATGGAGCGGTATTTGGAGGTTCTACATCATCAATACTATTAAACGCACCTGGTGTTCCAGGTACGGTCGCAACCTCATTTGATGGCTATCCAATGGCCCAACAAGGTAAAGCAGGAAAAGCATTGGCTATAGCTGCTTGGAGTTCTTTTGCTGGTGGAACATTATCTGCCATTTATCTATTATTTATGGCTCCAAGTTTATCAAAAGTAAGTTTATCATTTAGATCACCAGATTACTTTGCTTTAATGATTTTAGGTTTAACTGCAATCGCAGCTTTTTCCTCAAAAGGTCAATTTTTAAAAGCAATGATGATGGTAGTGCTAGGATTAATGCTAGCGTCTGTTGGCCAAGATAGTTTATCAGATATTACAAGATTTACATTTAATAATATGAATTTAACAGATGGAATTAGCTTTGTTCTTGTTGTTATGGCAACTTTTGCGATGAGCGAAGCTCTAACAATCATTTTAAAAAGAAATGACCCCACAAGTGCCGCTAAGCAAGTGTCATTAACAGAACTTGGTTCAATTAAAATTAATAAGGAAGAAAGAACTAAAATGTACAAGACAATTCCTAGATCATCAATAATTGGTTTTTTAATTGGAGTTTTACCTGGAGCAGGGGCAACTATTGCTTCTTTTTTAGCTTATGGAATGGAAAGAAACGTTGTTAACGATGAAGAAAAAGAAAAATTCGGCAAGGGAAGTGTCAATGGTTTGTCTGCTCCAGAAACCGCAAATAATGCAGCCTGTTCAGGGTCATTTGTTCCTATGCTTACTTTAGGTATACCTGGAAGTGGAACCACTGCAGTTATGTTGGGGGCTTTATTAGGTTTTGGAGTGCAGCCTGGTCCAAGACTATATATGACAAACCCCGAGATTTTTTGGTCCATAATTATGTCAATGTATATTGGGATGGTGATATTGTTAATTTTAAACTTACCACTCATACCTTACATCGCAAGAATTTTAGCCGTTCCAAAAAATTACTTAATTCCTTTAATATTATTTTTTTCAATTACAGGAATTTACGTAATGTCATTTAATAATTTTGATATTTATTTAATGATAGGAATTGCAGTTGTTGCAACTTTTATGCGGCTTTATGATTTTCCAATGCCACCGCTAATACTTGCCTTTGTTCTGGGTGGTTTAATGGAAGAGAATTTAAGAAGGTCTTTATTATTAAGTAATGGGTCTTGGGAATTTTTATGGGATAGAACTCTTACTGCATGTATTTTGTTAACCACAATATTAATTGTAGTTTGGCATATATATAAAACTATGTTTAAAAAGACTAAGGGCTAAGTAATATAAATTTTATCTGACAAACCGTAACAAAGTATAGCCATCATTATTAGAAACACAGTAGGCGCTATAATCCCTTCATTTGTAACTTTTTCATTAAGACCAGTTTTATCAATTTTAAGCGAGTAGAAATTTGTTCCTAATACGCATGCATGTATAATAAATATTAAATTAAAAAATGCCCAAGTACCTTCAACTCCATTTGGTCTAACAAACATTATATAAATTGCCATTATTACCCAACCAAGCATTAGCGCTCCAACAAATCTAACCATTACAGCTGCACTATGATCTATACCAAACTTATCCATAAATTTTTTGGTTCCAACAATTGTTTGAAAACAATATCCGGCTATCGCTATAAAATGTGCAAGAAATACAATTAAGTAGAAAATGTTATTAAATTTAGCGATCATATAATTACTTTATAAGATTCTCTTATATTTTTCAATTGCCTTATCCCAAAGAAAGTTTTCAGAATTATTTTTTGCTTCTCTTCCGTATTCTAAATACTTATTATCTTTAAAAAGGTGTTCTATACTTGAATAGATATCCTCAAGTTTATTTCCATCACATATCAAACCAGTTTTTTCGTGGATTATTGCATCTGAGGCTCCTCCATCTTTCCCACCAATTGACGGAACGCCATATTGTGCAGCTTCTACATAAGCAATACCAAAACCTTCAACAGATTTTTTATAAATTATTGAAGGCATTACAAAAATATGTGACTTTGCTACAAGAGCATTTTTTAAAATTGAAGGTAAATCTTTTAAAAAAGTGACTTGATCTTCTAATTTCAATTCAATTACTAGTTTTTTTAATTTCTCTTCTTCATCGCCATATCCAATGCAAGTATAAGTAATATCAGGGTAAATTTCTTTTAGGTTTCTAACAGCCATAATTACTTTTTCATGATTTTTTCTTTTATCAAATCTTGATACTGTAATTATTCTATTTTTCTTTCCTTTTAATATTTCTTCAGCTTCATCCAAATATTTTTTTGGAACTTCAACTACTGGATCAATTCCAGGATTTATAATAACTATTTTTTCCTCTTGTACGCCCAAATTAATAGCTAAATTTTTTGTATAGTTGGAATTTGCTACAATTTGATCAACATTATTTAGAACTGATAATACTTTTTTATTTATACTTGAACCTTTTGGGTGATTAATCTCTTTTGAATGAATTAAGCAGATTTTTTTTTTATTTGTTTTTATAAGCTCCAAACTTTTCCAATGATCAGCGATAATACATTGTACTTTATTATTTTGCTCAAGATAATCATTAATCATATATGATTTTCTATATTTTCTAATAAGCTTCATTCCACTTACTCTTTCTATTGAAAATGAAACTGATTTATCAAACTCCTCATGATTTTCGTGATAATCTGCAAAAACTTTTATAAGGTTAAGTTTTGAAAGAGACCTTGCTAGTCCCCACATTAGATTTTGCATGCCTCCTAATTCAGGAGGAAAATTTCTAGTTATTACTAAATACATTAATTATTAAAACCATTTAATACTGCACCCCATGCTTGGAAATTGCTCTTTTGGACCATTGTTAGTTTTTGCAATCATTTTCATTGCATTTTTAAGTTCGCTATCACCAGTCTGAATAGGTTTTAAATTTTTTAATTCTCTAATTCTTCCTCTGTATTGAAGTTCAAGATCTTTATTATAACCAAAAAAATCTGGAGTACAGACGGCACCATAAGTTTTAGCCACTTCTTGCGTTTCGTCGATTAAATATGGAAAATTAAAATCATTATTTTTTGAAAATTTAATCATGTTATCAAATGAATCTTCTTCATATCTACTTGGGTCATTAGACATTATTGCTGTAGATTTGATTCCTTCATTTTCTAATTCTTTACAATCTTTGACAATATTATTTATAACCGCCAAAACATACGGACAGTGATTACAGATAAACATTATTAGTGTTCCATTTTCACCCTTTGCATCATTTAGTGAAATTATTTTATTATCTATAGATTTAAGTTCAAAGTTATCAGCTTTTTTACCGAAGTCACAAATTGGTGTTTTAGTTAATGCCATGTTAAAAGACTATATAATTTATGTTTTACGATTTAAAAGATAAAAAACCAAAAAACCTTGGCGAAAATTGGGTAGCTCCCAACGCTGTTATAATTGGTGATGTAACATTAGAGAAAAACTCTAGTGTCTGGTTTAATGCAACGTTAAGAGGTGATATAGAAAATATTCATTTAGGAGAAGGATCAAATGTTCAAGACGGAAGTGTTTTGCATACTGACCCAGGTTACCCATTAATAATTGGAAAGAATGTAACCATAGGTCATTTAGTAATGCTGCATGGCTGCACAATTGATGACAATTCTTTAATTGGCATTGGGGCTGTAGTTCTCAATAAAGCAAAAATTGGAAAAAATTGTATCATTGGTGCTAAATCATTGATCACGGAAAATAAAGAAATTCCAGATAATTCCTTAGTAGTAGGCTCCCCAGGAAAAGTAATTCGTCAATTAACTGATGATGAAATAAAAGCTGTAAAGCAAAATGCAATTAGATATCAGGAAAACTGGAAGAAATATTCAAAGTCTGTATTTTAATTTTATGAAAAAAATATTTATTATTTTTATCGCTTTAGTTTTTTATTCTACTTCTGTAGTTGCAGTTGAAAAATTTAAATTCAAATATAACCTACATGAAAATTTACCAAAGAAATGGGTTGCTGAATTCAAAAACATAATGAATATTGTGCAAGAAGTTATGCCTATAAATGAGAATACTAACGATTGGGTTAAGAATCATATCAAATTGATGAATATGAAACAGGGCTATAGTATGGATATCTATGCATGGAAAAGCACAAAGAATCCTTTTCCTGAAAAGCGTGCTAATATGAAGGGCTCAACTCTTGAAAATACTAATTCACCTGAACCATGGATGCAATTAGACATATATCCACAAGATTTATCAAGTTCAAGAAATAGAATTCGTACTTATTCTGTTATTGTTCATGAGTATTTTCATGTTTATCAAAGATCACTTTCCAAAAGCACAAGGGCTCTATCTGATATCAATCCGAAATGGGTATTCGAGGGAGGTGCTAAAGTTTTAGAAGAGATTTATGCGAGGCAATATTACAAAAAAGATCTTTTAAAGATCGACATTCAAGAGAGACAAAGATGGAGTATTAAAAGGGTTACTAAAGAGCCTCATTTATACGAAAAACATAAGACATCACCAAAAAAAAATGGATTTGATAGCATGTACACTGGCTCTGCATTCATGTTGCTGGCTTTAGTTAACGAATTAAAAAAAAATAATATTTCTGAAGAAGAAGCATTTGAGTTAGTTTTTAGAGAATACTGGATACAGAGGGCCAAATATACACCATCAGGGACGGCTTGGCAGGTGGCTTTTAAAGATACTTTTGGCATGAGTCATGATGAATTTTACGAGAGATTAAGTAAGTACAAAAGAAAAGATCTAAAAAAAATACTCCCAAGTAAGACATTAAAGATACAAGATATTTTTAGTTAATCCTTAACTGATTTTCAGAAAAGAAGGTCATTAACTGAGTAAATAATTAATCCTAAAATAATTAAAAAAAATATTATAAAAGCTATTTGCTCACTAATTTTTTTAGTAACTTTGGTTTCACCTTTTTTAAATTTTCTGATTTGAAATATTCCAAACCTCATAACAGCCAATCCACCTAAAACAAGTGCTACAGCAATAATTAATCCACTTAGCATTTTTATGGAACTAGCCAGTTTTGTGTATTATGTGTAATATCAAATCTCGCTCTTCTATGGCCTTTTGCTGCAAGATAGAGCCACTCAATACTTTCAATATTACATTGAATTACGGTAAAGTTTTTATAACCCTCTTCACTTTGTTCCATAGTAAAACCTGATTTTTCAATGTCTTCACTTAAACCTGAGCTTGGTTTATCCGTTTCTGTTCCTGGTCCATTGTTTACTAAGTAACATTTTCGACTCACATGAGCAGTTTTTGACCATGATTGCTCAGTTATTTCATTTTCATGATTGACTATGCAATTAACTTTAACTCGAAGCTGAATTTTTTCTTCTTTATCGTAAAATATTAAAGCAGCATTTTTATTTTTTTTTAATTTTGGAATTTTATCTGATCTAATATCGCTATGGAATTGAAGCATATTTCGAGATTGGTCTGATTTTCTAAGAACAACAATTCTTCCATCAAAGTCTGATTGACCACCACAAACAAAAACTGGAATTCTAAATGGTGACGATCTATTCGTTACAGCATCATCAAGCATTAACCAAATTTTTTTTTTTATTTCGGAAAAGTCCTCATAGTATGGGACAGTATTTGACATTAGTTTATTTCTTTTTTTTAAGTCTAGCGATTAGACTAGAACTATCCCAACGATTGCCACCCATTTTTTGAACATCAGCATAATACTCATCAACAATTTCAGTAATTGGAACAGGTGAACCATTTCTTTTTGCTTCTTCAATTACGATTTTTAAATCTTTTCTCATCCAATCAACTGCAAAACCATAATCAAACTTATCCTCGACCATTGTTTTATACCTATTTTCCATTTGCCAAGATTGTGCTGCTCCTTTTGATATAGTTTCCATTACTTTATCAATATCTAAACCAGCATTTATTCCAAAATTAATAGCCTCCGATAAACCTTGAACAACTCCTGCAATACACATTTGATTCATCATTTTCGTAAGTTGGCCACTTCCTGATGAACCAATTAATTTTACTTTTTTACTATAGCAATCAATTACTGGTTCAGCTTTTTTAAAAGCTTCTTCATCACCACCGACCATAACTGTTAAAATTCCACCTTCAGCTCCAGATTGACCTCCAGAAATTGGTGCATCTAAAAAAGAAAATCCTTTTTCTTTTGCTTTATTGTAAAGTTCTCTAGATACTTCTGCAGACACAGTTGAATTATCTACATATATAGAACCTTCTTTAGCACTATGAAATAATCCATTTTCTCCTAAAGTAACTTGTTTCAAATCTTCATCGTTACCTACACAAGTGAAAATAAAATCAGCACCTTCTGCAGCTTCTTTTGGTGTTGAAGCCATTTTGCCTTTATATTCAGAAATCCATTTTTCAGCTTTAGCAGTTGTTCTATTAAAAACACTTACATTATGCCCAGCTTTTGATATATAACCAGCCATCGGATAACCCATTACCCCGAGACCTATGAAAGCAACATTACAAGTCATAAATTATATATATGTTTAAAAGTTTAAGTTTAAAAGTAATTATTTTTGGTTTTATTTTTACATTTTTTTCATGTTTTGGACAGAGTTTTTTTATAGGACTGTTTAATTCTAGTATAAGAGAAACGCTTTCTATAACACATGGACAATTTGGCACGATTTACGCTTCTGCAACTCTATTTAGTAGCTTGCTTCTTATTTGGATCGGAAAAAAAATTGATGATGTAAATGTGATTAAGTTTGCAATCTTTGTCACGATACTTTTATCTTTTTCCTCTTTTTTATTTTCCAAAACATCATCAGTAGCTTTTTTATTTGTTGCAATTTTTTTAATGAGATTCTCTGGTCAAGGATTAATGTCTCACACAGCCTCCACTACTATTTCAAGATATTTTACAAAATCCAGAGGTAAAGCGTTAAGCATTATTTGGTTTGGTCTATCTTCAGCAGAATTTATAATGCCTGTATTAATTGTTTACCTTTTAACAATGATTATTTGGCAAGATTTATGGGTAATCTTTTCTTTAATAGTTTTAATTTTTTTACCTTTAGCATCTTACATTTTAGTTAAAGATGTGAAATTAGATACTAGAGAGAGCAACCAAAATAAAAAATTAAAAGAGGATAATATTAAAAACTGGAAAAGAGTCGAAGTTCTTGGAGATTATAGATTTTACATTATCTCATTAAACATGTTGGCAATGCCCTGGATAGCAACAGGAGTATTTGTGTATCAATCATTTGTCACTAATTCAAAAGGATGGGGTGAGTATACTATTGCGCAATCTTTTATGTCTTACTCAATTTTTTCTGTAATTACTTTAATTGTTACAGGTTATTTAATTGATAAGTTTACAAGTAGAAAATTACTAATCTATATGAATATTCCATTATTTTTAGGAACTTTAGTGATCATATATTTTGATGCTCCACAAACTGCTTTTTTATTTCTTGGATTGGTTGGAATATCAAATGGTCTAGCTAACTTATTAGGATCATCAACATGGGCAGAAATTTATGGGGTAAAATATATTGGATCTATTAAAGCTTTGACTACAGCTTTAATGGTATTAGCAACTGCATTTGGAACGGCATTATTTGGCTTTTTTATAGATGCTGGATTTTCAATTGAAAAAATCGCATTTATTGCAGCAATTGCATTAGCATGCTCTATAGTCCTACTTTTCACTATACGAAAAAAATTAAATCCAGTTTATCTCTAATACTGCTTGATTTTTTTATGATCGAGGTGTATCTAACCGTCCATGGCAAGAGTTACCGTTGAAGATTGTATTGATAAAGTTGATAGTCCATATGAATTAGTACTAGTTGCAAAGGAAAGAGCGACGCAACTTAATTCAGGATTGGAGCCAACTTTAGACAGAGATAACGATAAAAACACAGTCATAGCATTAAGAGAAATCGCTGAGGAAACAATTAAAGTTCCAGATTTAACAGATGCAGCGGTCTATAAATTGAGAAAACATGTTGAGCAAATTGATGACGCCTCAGAGCACGAAGATGATATTGGTGATGATTTTGAAAATCTTTACAAAGGTGAGATTTCAAAAAGTGGTGTACCAATCCTTCCATCTAAAAGAGCTAGAAAAATCCCAGAAAAAATTCAAGTTTCTAAAGATGATTTAGCAGAGTTACAAAATACAGCTGAACAACCTTCATCTGAACCTGTTGAAGATATACAAGAAGAAGATACTGATGTTTCATTAGACGAAATGAAAGATCAAGAAGAGACAGTATCTGACGAAACAGAAAATCAAGAATAAATTAACTAAATTCCTTTATTATTTTTTCTCTGTGCTCATCTAAATCAGGAATATCACCTCTTATATTTTCATCTTTATAAGTAGACATTTTAATTGGGTTTCCTGCAGATTTAAATTCACCAATAATTTTATGGTATGACTTCACAATCATATTTCTCTCTTGAATTTGAGGATTTTCTACAGCTTGCTTTATATTAAAAATTGGTCCACATGGAATTTTTAACGCTTCCATTTCTTTTACCCATTCATTAGTAGTTTTTGAATTTAATTGTTTTTCAAAAATTTCTTTTAATTGATCCATGTTTTCACATCTTAATGAGTTAGAATTAAATCTTTCATCATTTGAAGCTTCAGGAATTTTTAATACATCACAAAGTTTTGCAAAAAGTTTATCATTTCCTGCAGCAATAATTATGTAGCTATCTTTTGTTTTAAAAGCCTCAAAGGGAGCAATAGATGGATGTCTTGAACCCATTGGTTCTGGAATTTCATTTTTTGAGAGATACCTTGCAATTGCATTTTCTAAAATTGCTATTTGACAATCTAACATTGAGACATCTATAAAAGCTCCCTTGCCAGTTTTTTGTCTATCGTATAAAGCTGCATTAATTCCAATTGCTGTAAATAGACCAGCAGTAATATCACCAATAGAAGTTCCAACTCTTGTTGGTTCTGAATTTGGATGGCCAGTTACACTCATCAACCCTCCCATACCTTGGACGACCATGTCATATGCTGGGAGCTCTTTTAAAGGTCCTGTTTGTCCAAAACCAGATGCTGATGCATAAATTAATTTAGGGTACTTTTTACTTACATCTTTCCAACCAAACCCCCACTTTTCTAAAGTGCCAGGTTTAAAATTTTCTACTAAAATATCTGCTTTAGACAATATTTTTTCAAATATTTTTTTGTCATCTTCATTTTTTAAATTCAATGCAATGCTTTCTTTTCCTCTATTTAATGACATAAAGTAAGCTGAGTAATCTCTCACAAAGGGTCCAAATTTTCTAGAGTCGTCACCTGTCTCAGGTGCTTCAATCTTTATAACTCTTGCACCTAAATCTGAGAGTATCATTGTACAATAAGGTCCTACTAAAACCCTTGTTAAATCAACAACTAGTAAATTTTTTAATGGTCCATCCATAATTAAATATATGACATTTCCTTATATTGACTCTTACTAATAAGTTCAATTTAATAGACTATTAAATTAATTTAAAGAGGGGAAAACATGTTAAAAAAAATAAGTTTTTATTTCACAACATTATTTTTAGCTTTCTCATTAATTGGATCAGCTTACGCTGTGACATTAAAAGCAAGTCACCAGTGGCCAGGCACTCCAAGAGCTGATGGTTCTTTTGATCCAAGACATGAAATGGTTCAAATAATTGCTGATGAAGTTAAAAAAGCAGGTGTTGATTTAGATATTAGAATTTATCCTGCAAAATCACTTTACAAACCAAAAGAGCAATGGAAACCAATGACTACTGGTCAGTTAGATATTTCAGCGTTTCCATTAGCATATGCATCGAAATTTCATCCTGAATTTGATGCAACACTAATGCCAGGAACTGTTAAAAATCATGATCATGCTTTAAGATTTAATAAAGGTCCAATGATGACTGAGATTAAAAGAATCATTAATGATGCTGGTGTAGTTGTATTATCTGATGCTTGGCTTGGTGGTGGATTTGCATCAAAATCTAAATGTATAAAAAATCCATCAGACGCTAAAGGGCAAGTAATGAGAGCAGCTGGTAAAGCATTTAATCAAATGTTGGAAGCAGCGGGAGCTGGTATTCAAAGTATGCCTTCATCTGAGATTTATACTGGATTACAAACAGGAGTGTTAACTGGTGCAAACACCAGTTCAGGAAGTTTTGTAAGTTACAAAATTTATGAACAAGTAAGCTGTGCAACACCTCCAGGAAAATTTGGATTATGGTTTATGTATGAGCCAATTTTGATGTCAAAAATGAGTTTTGATAAATTAAATTCTAAACAACAAAATGCTTTAATGGAGGCAGGTAAAGTTGCTGAGAAATATATGACTGCGCAAGTCGAAAATTTAGACAAAAAATTTGAAGACGCGTATAAAGCAGCAGGAGTTAAGTTAGTATATATGGATGCAAACGACCATGCGGCTTGGGTTGAGATTGCAAAACAATCTTCTCACAAAGCATTTGCTGAAAAAGTTCCAGGCGGTGATAAGCTGATGGAAATGGCTTTAGCAGTTAAATAAAAAGATATATAAAGAACCCCTATTTAAAAATTAAATAGGGGTTTTTTTTATGAAAGAAAAATATTTAAAATTTTGTAATTTATCGTCAAAGGCTTGTGGTGCCTTTGCTGTTCTAGCATTAATCTTATCAATTTTGGTAATTGTTGAGCTTGTATTTGAAAGATATTTTTTTCAAAGAGCAATCACTTGGCAAACAGAGTTAGTCACAATGCTTTTAGTTGCTTCAACATTCATTGGAAGCGCCTATGTTTTAAGTGAAAAAGCACATGTCAGTATGGAATGGATTTATGATTTTTTATCAAAAAAAAATATTCTTAGACTTAAAATATTTACATCATTAATAAGTTTATTATTTTTCTTAATTTTATTCTATTTTGGATTTTTAATGGTGGAGGAAGCTTTTACTAAAAATTATTCGACAGGAACGGTTTGGGATCCACCTTTATGGATACCTTATTCTTCTATGATGATTGGAGCAGCTTTAATGATACTTCAATACATTGCTGAAATTATTAAACTTTTTGACGAAGAGGGCACTAATTAATGGATCCTTTATTAATAGCAGTAATAGTTGCAGTTTTTACTCTAATAGTTTTATTTTCGGGAATACCTATCGCGTTTGGTTTAAGTTTTGTCTCTATAGCACTTTTAGTAGCATTTGAAGGATTTCAAATGTTAGACGTTTTTGCTGAAACTTTTTATGCAGGACTAAACTCTTTTGTTCTACTCTCAATACCAATGTTTATTTTGATGGGAATGGCAGTTGCTAATTCTCCAGCAGGAAAAGATTTATATACCGGATTAGATAGATGGCTTTGGAGGGTTCCAGGTGGACTAGTAATATCTAATATTGGGGCTTGTTCAGTTTTTGCTGCCCTCAGTGGATCAAGTCCAGCAACTTGTGCTGCAATCGGAACCATGGGTATACCTGAAATGAGAAAAAGAGGATATTCCGATCAAATAGCAACCGGAACAATTGCAGCTGGTGGGACTCTTGGAGTTTTAATTCCTCCAAGCATTGTTTTAATTGTTTATGGGATTGCTACAGGAACATCGATAGGAAGATTATTTTTATGCGGATTGGTGCCTGGCTTTATGTTGGCAGGAATGTTTGCAATTTGGGCACTTATACACAGTTACTTTATTGATAAAGACTCAGCAAAAGCTTTAAAAAATAGAACACCACCTACATTTAAAGAAAAAATTGAGGTGTTGCCAAGAATTCTTCCTTTCTTAGCTATTATAGCTGGTGTCTTATATGTTTTATATGGTGGTGTTGCGACACCGTCTGAGGCTTCGGGAGTTGGAGCATTTTTAGTTTTTGTATTGATCGCTGTAGTTTACAAAATTTATCAACCAAAAAAGATTTGGAATATTGTTAAAGTTTCAATGAAAGAGAGTGTGATGATAATGTTCATAATTGCTGCCTCTTACCTTTTCGCTTTTACATTGTCTCAACTTTATGTAACGCAATCATTAGCACAGAGCATGGTTGAATTAAGCTCTAACAAATGGGTAGTATTTATATTAATAAATATTTTTTTATTAATTGCTGGTTTCTTTTTACCACCAGTAGCTGTCATTGTTATGACATCTGCAATATTGTTACCTGTTATAACAACCTTAGGATTTGATCCATACTGGTTTGCAATTGTTTTTACGATAAATATGGAAATTGGTCTTATTACTCCACCTGTTGGATTGAATCTTTATATAATAAAAGGAATTACTCCAGATGTAAGTTTGTCAGAAATATTAAAAGGATCTATTCCTTTTATGATAATTATGGCTTTAGCTATATTAATATTGTGCATTTTCCCTGAAATTGTTACCTGGTTGCCTGATAAAATAATGGGCAAAAGTTTAGGTTTTTAATATATAAAAAACACCATGTTAAATATAAAAAGAATTTTTGAGACCATAGCTGATGCTGGACAAAAGATTTTAGAAAAAAAATCTATCAAAAGTATTACGAAAAAAAAAGATCTTCTTGATCTTTGCGATGATTTATTGTCAACCAAAGGCGCGGCCTTTGGAATAACACTAGCAAGAGATATCTTGTTCAGATATCAAAACTTATCTTTAGAGGATAAAAACAAATTTTTACTTCAGGTAAATGATAAGTATAAACCTGACTCATTAAAAATAGATGAAGCCATTAAAAATTACAGCAAATCAAAGGATGCCTCATCTATTTTAAATCTATCTAGAGTTGCATCTGGAATAAGAAAAGAGTTATTTGTAAGACTAAATATGGCTCCAAACGGTACTTCAGAGATAGTCTCCTTAAGAGAAGATTTGTTAAACTTAATAAAAGACCACCCTGAGCTCAAAAGTTTAGATTATGATTTAATAGATATATTTAAAAATTGGTTTAACCCAGGCTTTTTGAAATTAAAAAAAATAACTTGGGATACAAAAGCAAATATTTTAGAAAAATTATTAAAGTACGAAAAAGTACATTCTATGAAAGATATGAATGAACTTAAAAGAAGACTTGGAAAAGATAGAAGATTTTTTGCTTATTTTCATCCAGCTTTAGATGATGAACCAATAATCTTCGTAGAAATAGCTTTAACAAAAGGCCTTAGTCAGTCAATACAAGAATTAACAAGACCCTCAGAGGAAAAAATTAAAAATTATGACACTGCAACTTTTTATTCGATTAGTAATTGTCAGGAAGGTTTATCAAGAGTAACGTTAGGGAATTTTTTAATAAAAAGAGTTGTTTATGAACTTCAAGAAGAACTTCCAGATGTAAAATATTTTGGAACTTTATCACCAATGGTCGGATTTGCTGATTGGTTTAAAAAAATGGAAAGTACTCAGTCTGCTGAAATACTAGGAGAGGCAAACAAAAATAGTCTAGATTTCTTAAAGTCTTCTGATTTAAAAATAGGAGACAAAAGAATTGCTGATAATAAGGCTTTGATTAGTAAGTTAGCGGTAAATTATTTAGTAAAACAGAAAAATGATTTTGGTTTTCCAATAAATGATGTTTGCAGATTTCATTTGAAAAATGGAGCTGATATTGATGATATTGCAGTAAACGCAAATGTTTCTGAAGTTGGTTTTAAAAGGTCTTTTGGTGTTATGGTTAACTATAGATACGAATTAGCTAAAATTGAGAAAAATCACCAAGAATATGTAAACGAAAAGAAAGTAAATATTTCGAATAAAGTTAAAAAACATGTCTAAGATTAATAGATTGGTATCAGTTGCACCTATGATGGATTGTACTGACAGGCATGAAAGATACTTTTTAAGATTGATAAGCAAAAACGTCCTTCTATACACTGAAATGGTTGTGTCTGAGGCTATTGAAAGAGGAGATAAAGAAAAATTATTATCCTTTGATCTAAGAGAAAAACCAGTCGCTTTACAATTAGGTGGCTCTACGCCAAAATTATTAGCTAATTCAGCAAAAATTGGTGAGGAATTTGGCTATGATGAAATTAATTTAAACCTAGGATGTCCAAGTAAAAAAGTTCAAAAAAATAGATTTGGCGCATGTTTAATTAAGGAGCCAAACTTAGTGGCCGATTGTTTGTCAGAAATGATTAATTCAACATCTTTACCAATTACAGTTAAAACTAGAATTGGATATGATGATGTAGAACATTACGAACATTTTTATAATTTCATAAAAACTTTAAAGGAAACTGGAGTTAAAACATTTATAATACATGCGAGAAAAGCTATGCTAGGTAAATTTACACCTAAGCAAAACCTTAATATACCTCCTTTAAAATATAATTATGTATATAAACTAAAGCAAGATTTCAAAGACCTTGAAATAATTATTAATGGTGGTGTCACTTCAGTGGAACAAGTGAAAGATCATTTAGATAAAGTGGATGGCGCAATGATTGGAAGATCAGTTTATCATTCCCCATATCTTTTAGCTGATATTGAAAAAGAGATATTTAACAATCATGACATTAAAGAACGTGAAGAAATTGTAGAGGAGTTAATTGATTATGTTAAGGCGCAAGTACAAATGGGTACAAGAGTAAATCAAGTTATGAGACATACACTAGGTTTATTCCATGGACAAACAGGTTCAAGCCACTGGAAAAGATATTTAAGTGAAAATATGTGTGTAAGAGATGCGGATGTAAAAAAAATTGATCATATTATGGATAAAGTTAGACTTTCTCCTAAATTACATTCGGCAGGTCGAATTGATTAATACTATTCTTTCCAATCAGTATTATCTTTTAATTTTATTAATGATTGTTACTGCATTTCCAGTAGGATTTTTTGCAGGTTATTTTGGCATAGGTGGTGGCCTAATTTCTGTACCTGTACTTTTTTTTATTTTTGAAACAGCTGATGTAGATAAATCTTATTTGATGCATCTTTCTGTAGGAACCGCTTTTTCTATTACAATTTTTACTGCTTTTGTTTCAGTAATGATTCATAGAAAACATAAAGCTGTAGATACAAATATTTTAAAAACTTATGGTCTATTTGTCATCTTTGGAGTTTTGCTTGGTACATATATGGCAGCATTGTTAAATACAAAATCTTTAGTTTTATTTTTTGCCGTGGTTGTATATTTTTTTGGCGGATATTTATTACTAGTAAAACAGAAATTAAAAAAAAATAAAAAGTTTAAGTTTCTTCCAAAAGCAACTTTTGGTTTCATTTCCGGTTTTATATCTGCACCTATGGGTATTACAGGAGCTATGATGAATGTTCCAATCCTAAGATATTTTGGATATCCTATAAGTAGAGCAATTGGAAGTTCAGCTGCAATTGGATTTGTAATAGCATTTATTGGATCAATTGGTTTTTTGATATCTGGTTTTTTGCTAAATGCAAATCTTCCTCTAAGTATTGGTTTTGTAAATATTCCTGCCTTTTTGATATTTATTCCAATTACATCTTTTATGGCAAGAATTGGAGCAAATATGGTTCACACCACTGATAAAAATAAAACTCAAAGAATGTTTGGGGTATTTTTATATGTAATAGGGACTTTATTTTTAATTAGGTTTTTAGATCTTTAATCAAATCTTTTGGTCGTATTCACCTATTTTACCAGTTTTTTGCAGTAAATCGTCGATAAATTCGAAGATTTTTTTCTTTCTTTCATCAGACTTTGGACTTTCAGTAACAACTACTAGCGAAGGCTTATTAGATGAGGCTCTTATCAAACCCCAAGAGCCGTCCTTAAAAGAAAATCTTATACCATTTACTTTAAGTATGTCCTCAATTTCTTGATTATCAACTTTAACATTATTTGATTTTAAATCCTCAATTTGTTTAATTATTTCTTCAACAACTTGATATTTTTCATTATCTTCACAAAAAGGAGCCATGGTAGGTGATTGATAGGTATTAGGTAATTCACTTATGATTTCACTCATTTTTTTATGATTATTATTTAGCAAATGACAAACTTGAATAGCTGAATTTATACCATCATCGTATCCGTAACCTAAAGGTTTGTTGAAAAAGAAATGACCACTTTTTTCAAACCCCGCAAGTGCTTTTTCATTATTTACTTTTCTTTTGATATGGGAATGTCCTGTTTTCCAATATAGTGTTTCACACGAGTTATTTTTTAAAACATCATCTGTTGAATATAATCCAGTTGATTTAACGTCTACAACAAATTTAGATCCTTTGTGTTTTGAAGATAAATTTCTTGCAATCAATAATCCAATTTTATCTGAAAAAATTTCATTACCATTATCATCTATCACGCCTACACGATCACCATCTCCATCAAATCCAAAACCAATATCAGCATCATTTTCTTTTACAGATTTACTTATTGCATGTAACATTTCAAGATCTTCAGGATTAGGATTATACTTAGGAAAGGTATAGTCCAAATTGCAATCTAATTCTATTACTTCACAGCCTATTCCTCTTAATATGTCTGGTGCGAAAATTCCTGCAGTTCCATTGCCACAGGCTACTACAGCTTTAATTTTTTTCTTAATTTTATTTTTATTTATAAGATCATTTTTATAAATACTTTGAAAATTATTTATTTCTTTTTCATTTCCTGCTCCTTCAATAAACTTGTTATTTAAAGTTATATCTTTTAATTCTTTCATTTCCTCTGGTGCATGAGTTAATCCTTTCTCGATTCCCATCTTGACACCTGTCCAACCATTTTCATTATGACTTGCTGTTATCATTGCAACAGCATCACTCTCTAAATTGAATTGTGCAAAATAAACCATTGGTGATAATGCTAACCCTACATCTTCAACGTAACAACCTGTAGAGATAAGTCCTTTTTTCAAAGCTGATTTTATTTCTTCACTATAAGATCTGTAATCATGTCCGACGATGATTCTTGGATTACTTTTATTTGTATGATTAATAACCTGAGTTCCTAAACCTTTCCCCAAATTTGTCACACCTTCTAAATTGATATTATCAGGGTACAACCATCGCGCGTCGTACTCTCTAAAGCCAAAAGGATCAATTTTTATTGAATTATTCATGTTAATATTTTTATATTTTGTTTATTTTTTTATTGATAATTTTTTTCTTAAGTTCTATAAATGTTCTATTGATTTGTTGGTCATATAGTATATTTACCAAACCATCATACAACATCTAGTTGTTTTACTTAATTAAGTATAGTACAAAAAAGGAGCTAAATGAACAAGATTTTATCACAAGCTATTAGGAAAGCTGTCTCTGATTATACACCAAGTGTGAATCAAGATCCTAAAGATAAAAGATTAGATTTATTTTCTCTCAATAGCGAAACAGAACTATTTCAAAATTCAAAAGGCATAACAATTAAAATTGATAGAAGCAGAGATGACAATTTAACTGATTTTGGAAAAGCTACTCTTAAAGATAGATATTTGGGTGCTAACGAATCTTTTCAAGATTTGTTTGCTAGAGTTGCAAGCCATTATGCTGATGACAACTTGCACGCTCAAAGATTATATAATTACATTAGTAATCTTTGGTTCATGCCAGCAACGCCAGTTTTATCAAATGGAGGAACTACAAGAGGATTGCCAATATCTTGTTTTTTAAATGAAGCTAGCGATAGCCTAAATGGTATTCTTGATCTATGGAGTGAGAACGTTTGGCTTGCAGCACGTGGTGGTGGTATTGGAAGTTACTGGGGAAATCTTAGATCAATAGGAGAGAAAATTGGAAGAGTAGGTAAAACTTCAGGTATAATTCCTTTCATCAAAGTGATGGACTCTTTGACAATGGCAATTAGCCAAGGTTCATTAAGAAGAGGCTCAGCTGCTTGTTATATACCAATAGACCATCCAGAAATTGAAGAGTTTATTGAGATGAGAAGACCTACAGGAGGTGATCCGAATAGAAAATCATTAAATTTACATCACGGTGTTTTAGTTTCAGATGCCTTTATGAGAGCTGTCGAATTGGATGAACAATGGGGACTAAAAAGTCCAAAAGATGGAGCTGTTCAAGCAACTGTATCTGCAAGAAATTTATGGATAAGATTACTTACAGCAAGAATTGAAACAGGAGAGCCGTATATTATATTCATCGATACTGTTAACAGACAAATTCCTCAACATCATAAACTTGCTGGTCTTACTGTCAAAACTTCAAACCTTTGTAGTGAAATTACTCTACCCACAGGAATTGACAAGGACGGCAAAGATAGAACTGCAGTATGCTGCTTATCATCCTTAAACGTCGAAAAATACGATGATTGGAAAGATGATGAAGATTTCATAGGCGATGTGATGAGATTTTTAGATAATGTGATGACAGATTTCATTGAAAATGCACCAGAGCAATTTAGTGATGCTACTTACTCAGCAATGAGAGAACGAAGCGTAGGATTAGGTGTGATGGGACTTCATTCTTATTATCAAAAGAAAATGATTCCAATTGAGTCTGTAATGAGCAAGGCTTGGAATAAAAAGATTTTTGAGCATATTCATAAAAATGTTGATAAGGCATCAAAAGATTTAGCTGAGGAAAGAGGACCATGTCCAGATGCTTCTGATTATGGTATAATGGAGAGATTTTCTAACAAAACTGCAATAGCCCCTACAGCTTCTATCTCAATAATATGTGGTGGAACGTCTCCGGGTGTCGAGCCAATTGCTGCTAATAGCTTTACACATAAAACTCTTTCAGGATCTTTTAACGTACGAAATAAATATTTAAGACAACTATTAGAAAAACACGGAAAAGATACAGATGAAGTTTGGTCAAGTATTACGACTAACCAAGGATCAGTATCACATTTAGATTTTTTAACTCAAGATGAAAAAGATGTTTTTAAAACAGCTTTTGAGTTAGATCAAAGATGGCTTGTTGATTTGAGTGCAGACAGAACACCTCATATTTCTCAAGCTCAATCTATTAACTTATTTTTACCTGCAGATGTACATAAAAGAGATTTGCATCAAATTCACTTCCAAGCTTGGAAGAAAGGATTGAAGAGTCTTTATTACTGTAGGTCTAAATCAATACAACGTGCTGAAAATGTTAATGATGCAAATTCAACTGACATTGCAGCAAACGTTTATAAATCCAAAGAAGAAAGTAATAACCAACAAGATTATGAGGAGTGTTTATCGTGTCAGTAGCAGAAAAAATTAATAAAGAAATAATTCAACCAAAAAAAAATAATGGATTACTTGTAGGTAATCCTGTCTATAAACCTTTCAGATACCCATGGTGTTATGATGCTTGGTTAACTCAACAAAGAATTCACTGGTTGCCAGAGGAAGTGCCTCTTGGTGATGATGTCAGAGATTGGCAAAAAAATTTATCTCAGTCTGAAAAAAATTTACTTACACAAATTTTTAGATTTTTTACACAAGCTGATGTTGAAGTAAGCAACTGTTATATAAGACATTACATGAATGTGTTTAAACCAACTGAAGTGTTAATGATGATGTCATCTTTTGCTTCAATGGAAACTGTTCATATTGCAGCCTATTCACATTTGTTAGATACGATAGGGATGCCTGAGTCTGAATACTCAGCTTTCATGAAATATAAAGAAATGAAAGATAAGTATGATTACATGCAAGGCTTCGATATGAAATCTAATCATGATATAGCTAAAACAATTGCTGTATTCAGCGCATTCACAGAGGGTTTGCAGCTTTTTGCAAGTTTCGCAATTTTACTTAATTTTCCAAGACACAATAAGATGAAGGGAATGGGACAGATAGTAACTTGGTCTGTAAGAGATGAAACTTTACATTGTAATTCTATGATCAGGCTATTCAAAGATTTCATTAAAGAAAATCCAGAAATTTGGACGCCTCAACTAAAAAAAGAAATTTATGAAGCATGCAGAACTATTATTGAGCACGAAGATGCTTTTATAGATTTAGCTTTTGAAATGGGCCCTATGGAAGGATTAACCGCTAAAGAAGTAAAAGAATATATAAGATTTATTGCAAATAGAAGACTAGATCAATTAGGTTTAGAGCCTATTTATGGTGTTCAAAAAAATCCATTAACATGGCTTGATACTATGTTAAATGCAGTTGAACATATGAACTTTTTTGAAGGTAGGGCCACTGAATATTCAAAAGCATCTACAAGGGGATCTTGGACAGAAGCTTTTTCTTGAGATTATCTTTGATTTAATTGAAGAACTTTACGGTATTTGCTGCCTTTGTAACTCGCTAAAGGCCTGATTAATTTATTTGCAGCATGTTGTTCTATGATATGAGCTGACCAACCAGTGATTCTAGAAATTACAAATATTGGAGTAAAAAAGTCAGTATCAAATCCCATCAAATGATATGTTGGACCTGTAGGGTAGTCTACATTTGGGTGTATATTTTTTCTATCAATCATTACCTTTTCTACTATGTCATAAATTTTTTCAAACTTTGTATCTTTTTTGATTTTGGCTACTTTTCCAAAATATTCTCTCATTGTTGGAACTCTTGAGTCTCCACTTTTATAAACTCGATGCCCGAAGCCCATAACAACATCTTTATTGTCTAAAGCTTTATTTATCCATTTAAGTGCATTTTCAGGTTTTTTTATTTTATGCATCATATGCATGACTTCTTCATTAGCGCCTCCATGTAAAGGCCCCTTTAAGCTTGCTATAGCACCAGTAATGGCACCATGAATATCAGACAAACTACTTGTTATAGTTCTAGCTGTAAAAGTTGAAACATTAAAACTATGTTCTGCATATAAAATTAGAGATACATCAAATGCTTTTACTATATCTTTGTTTGGGACTTTGCCAAAACACATATGAAAAAAATTTTCGGAAAATGAGAGTTTAGCTTTTGGTGGGATAATTTTTTTTCCCTTTCTTGCTCTATAAAATGCCGCAAGTGCTACTGGTGTTTTCGCAAAAATTCTCATTACTTTTCTTATGTTTGCTTTAGGAGAGTTGTCTTTTGTTTCTTTATCTTCTAACCCCATTATACTTACTGCTGTTCTTGCAACATCCATAGGATGAGCTTTCTTTGGAAATTTTTTTATATCATCTAATAATGTTTTAGATAATTTTCTTTCTTTTCTCTCTTCTTTTTCGAATTTTTTTAATTGTTTTTTCGTTGGCAGTTCACCATTTAGAATAAGATAAGCAACCTCTTCAAATTTACATTTTGCACATAAATCTTGTGCGGCATAACCTCTGTAAGTTAAAGAGTTGATTTCAGGCATAACTTTAGAAACTTCTGTTTCGTCAACGACTATTCCTAGCAAACCTTTTTTGATTTCATCACTCATTACTCGTGCCCATCGGTCTTAAAATTATAAATTTTTTCGTCTAAAGAATTGTATTTCTCGTATTCCACAAGATCATATAATCTTTTCCGCGTTTGCATTTTATCAATAATATTGTTTTGATGTCCATCAGTAAAAATGGCACGTAAACCATCCTCTACATTTTTCATCGCTAATCGCTGAGTAGAAACTGGATAAATAACAATATTGTACCCTAGACGCTCTAGTTGTTTATAATTTAGTAATTTAGATTTTCCAAACTCCGTCATATTAGCCAAAAGATAACAATCAAGGGATTTTCTAACAAATTCAAACTCTTTTTCATCTTTTAAAGCCTCTGGAAATATTACTTCGGCACCAGCATCGACATATGCCTTACACCTCTCAATCATACTATCAATTCCTTCAACACTTTTTGCATCAGATCTAGCTATAATTTTAAAATATTTGTCTTTTCTAGCACTCACACATTCTTTTATTTTTGATACCATCTTTTCTTTAGAGATAAGCTCTTTGTTATCTAAATGACCACATCTTTTTTGTTCAATTTGATCTTCTAAATGAACTGCAGCAACGCCAAATTCTTCAAATGTTTCAATAGTTTCTTTACAAGATTTGAAACCAGTATCAATGTCAACAATTGTTGGTAGATTTGTCACTCTAGAAATTAAATAAGATCTTGTACTAACATCTTGAAGAGTTGTTAAACCTATATCTGGATAGCCTAAATCATTAGCCATTACACCACCAGACACGTAGACTGCATCATAACCGATTTCTTCTATTAACTTAGCTGTTAAAGGATTGTATGCACCAGGTACTCTTAAAATTTTATTGGATTTAAGTTTTGTATCTAGATCAATCCTTTTTTGTGTTAAATCTTTCTCAACAAAATGCATTTAAAAAATTCCTTTTTTATTATTTTTCTTTAAATATTTTCTACTTACCTCAATATTTAATTTATTAAGACTTCCTTTTTTTAATTTTTTAAGATTTTGTACGGTTTTTATAAATCTATCACTTTCTTTTTTTGATAATATTTTATTAGTTAAAGTTAAAAATTTCTTAATATAATCTTTCCTTTGAAAAGGTCTTGCGCCAAACGGATGTGCATCAGCTCTTTCTAATTCTTCAGATATTTTTTTACCATTATTCATTGTTACAACAACTCTTGCTCCAAATGATTTCTTTTTTGGATCAGGATGATGATATTTTTTTGTCCATTTCTTATCTTCATGGGTTGTTATTGATTTCCATATTTTAATAGTGCTTTTTTTGTTTGCTCTTGCTTTAGTATAGGATTTTATATGATGCCAATCTGCATCCTCCAAAGCTACCGCAAAAATATACATTATTGAGTGGTCTAAAGTTTCTCTCGACGCATTAGGATCCATTTTTTGAGGGTCATTCGCACCTGTTCCGATCACAAAATGTGTATGATGGCTAGTAAAAATATCTATTTTTTTAATATTATTTAAATCTGAAATTTTTTTATTTAATTTTTTACCTATATCAATAAGTGCTTGTGCTTGATATTCTGCTGAGTATTCTTTTGTGTATGTTTCTAGGATAGCCTTTTTAGATACATTCTTTTTTGGTAATGGAACATAATATTTTGCTTTCTTTCCATCCAATATTCTTGCAATAACACTGTCTTCGCCTTCATATATAGGACTAGGAGCACCTTCACCTCTCATTGCTCTATCAACTGCCTCTATAGCTAGTTTGCCAGCATGAGCAGGCGCATAAGCTTTCCAACTTGAAATTTCACCTTTTCTAGATTGACGAGTTGAAATACTAACATGTAGAGCTTGTTGTACGGCTTGATAAATGGTTTCCGTATTTAGTTGTAGCATTGAACCTATTCCTGCAGCAACGCTTGGTCCTAAATGCGCAATGTGATCAATTTTATGTTTATGAAGACAAATTCCTTTTACTAAGTTTACTTGAACTTCATAAGCAGTAATAATTCCTCTTAAAAGATCAAATCCACTTTTTTTAAGTTTTTCTCCGACGGCTAAGATTGGAGGAATGTTGTCACCTGGATGACTATAGTCAGCTGCTAAAAAAGTATCATGAAAGTCTAATTCTCTTACTGCCGTTCCATTTGCCCAAGCTGCCCATTCAGGATCAAATTTTACTTTAGAACTAATTCCAAAAATTGTTGATCCTGACCTTCTTAAATGACCTTTAGCCATTTCTCTTGCTGATATAACTGGCTTCCTGTTTAATGAGGCAATAGCAACTGATGCATTGTCAATAATTCTATTGATAACCATATCTATTGAGTTTTTATTTAACTTTGAATTATCACTTGCAATTTCTGCAATTTTCCATGCAAGTTGTCTTTTCTTTGGAAGATATATTTTCGACGGGTATACTTTAACAGTGTTTAACAACAAAATGTCTCCTAGCTTATGATTTTGTTTTAATAGTTAAAATAAATTAATCAATATTAAAGATATTCATTTATAATTTTCTCAATACCCACGAAATCTTTAACTAAGTGATTATGATATATTTCACTAGAATTTTTTTCAGTATAACCATATTTTAATAAAATTATTGGAATTTCTGCAGCTTTAGCTGCATTTGCATCTGTTTCACTATCCCCAATCATAATTGATTTATTTATGTCACCATCCAAAATTTCAATAATAGTAGTCAAATGTCTTGGATCTGGTTTACAATATTCAAAAGTATTGTATCCAGCAACATATTCAAAGTAATCATAAATTCCAATTTTTTTTAAAAGATCAACTGCTAAATGCTCAGTCTTATTAGTGCATACTGCCATAGAAATATTTTCTTTTTTACACCAATTTAAAAATTCCTTTACCCCATTTATTAACTTACTTTCACGAAATATATTTTCTCCATAGTAAGATAAAAATTCATTTGTCATTTCGTTTTGAATTTTTTCATCAAACCATTTCCATTGACCATTAGCTTTCGCCATCATTGCTTTTGCACCTTTACCAACAGCATTTTTTAATTCGCCTAATTTTTTTGTTGGATAGCCAAATTTTTTCATGACGTGATTATGAGCTCTTATTAAATCTGGTGCAGTATCAATTAAGGTGCCATCTAAATCAAAAAGAATGGTAAATTTTTGTGTCATTTAAAAGTATTATTAAGAAATATATTGTGAATTAATTAAACTAATACCCAAATATATAAAAATATCAAATGAAACAAAAAAAATTAATTAACGTTCAATTAAAGTTAAGAAATAAATTTCAAAAAAAAGGTGTCAAAATAATAGCACCAGATACAGTTTTTTTTTCTGAAAATACTAAAATTGGTAAAAATGTAACCATAGAGCCCTATGTGGTAATTGCTGATGATGTATCAATAGGAAATAATGTAAGAATTTTGTCTTTCTCGCATCTAGAAGGAGTAAAAATTGAAAATAATGTAAATATTGGACCATATGCAAGATTAAGACCAGGAACAATTCTTAAATCAGGATCTAAAATTGGAAATTTTGTTGAGGTGAAAAAAAGTATTATAGGAAAAAACTCTAAATTAAATCACTTATCATATATAGGAGATTCAAATGTAGGTAAAAAAGTAAATATTGGAGCAGGAACAATCACTTGTAATTATGATGGTATAAAAAAAAGTAAAACTATAATTGAGGATGAGGTATTTGTTGGTTCAAATTCATCACTAGTTGCCCCAATTAAGCTTGAAAAAAAAAGTACAATTGGTGCAGGATCAGTAATTACAAAAAAAGTGACTGGAAATTCATTAGCTTTAACAAGAGCTGAACAAATTGAAATTAAAAATTATAAAAGAAAAAAATAAATGTGTGGAATAATTGGAATAATCAGCTCTAAAGAAGTTTCAAGTAGAATAGTAAATTCACTAAAAAAACTTGAATATAGAGGATATGATTCTGCTGGAATAGCTACCCTTGTTGACGGAAATATTAATGAGGTAAAGTGTGAGGGTAGAGTTGATGTTTTAGAAAAAGATATATCTAAATTTAATCTTAAAGGAGATATCGGTATCGGCCATGTTAGATGGGCAACTCACGGTAAGCCGAGTAAAATTAATGCCCATCCACATTCATCTGAACAGGTTTCAGTTGTACATAATGGCATTATTGAAAATTCCACAATATTAAAAAAGATTTTAGAGAAAAAAGGATATATATTCAAATCACAAACAGATACCGAGGTAATTGCTCATTTAGTAACAGACTATCTAAAAAAAAACTCACTTAAAAATACTATAATTAAAGTTCTAAAAAAACTTCATGGAAGTTTTGCCCTAGGAATTATTTTTAAAGATCAAAATGATTTAATGATTGGCGCTAGGAGAGGGTCACCTTTGGCTGTTGGATATGGACCAAATGAAAACTATCTAGGGTCAGACTCATATGCACTCAAATCTATGACAAATAAAATCTCTTATTTAGATGATGAAGAATTTTGTATCATTAAAAAGGATCAAATAGAGTTTTTTGAAAGTAATGGAAAAAAAATAAACAAAAAAGTCATGAATTTATCTAAACAAGATATTCAATATGATAAAGGTGATTATAAATATTTCATGGAAAAGGAAATAGATGAACAGCCGTCTACTATTAATGATTGCATAAATGAGTATGTTGATAAATACAATAAACAGATCAATATTTATAATTTTCCTTGGAATATAAATTCTTTTCAATCAGTTGTGCTTATTGGCTGCGGTACAGCCTATCACTCTTGTTTAGTTGCTAAGTATTGGCTGGAACAAAATACTAATCTGGATGTAAGTATAGATATAGCTTCAGAATTTAGATATCGAAAAGTTAGGTTTAAAAAGGATTGTTTGTATGTGTTTGTTTCACAATCAGGCGAAACTGCGGATACTTATGCAGCTTTAGAATTGTGTAAAAAAAATAAAATGAAAACTTGCGCAGTTGTAAATGTTATTGAAAGTTCAATAGCAAGAGATGCTGATTTAGTTTTACCTATTTATTGTGGTCAAGAAATTGGAGTTGCTTCCACAAAAGCGTTTCTTGGACAAATGTTAGTGCTATATATTTTATCTATAAAAATTTCATTCGATCAAAAATTTATTACAAAAAAAGAATATCAATCTAAAATTAAAAATTTACTTTCACTTTCTAATTCAGCAAAAAAAACACTAAAATTAGATCATAAACTTTTTAATATTGGCAAAGTTTTTGCACATGCAAAAGGATGTATGTTTTTAGGAAGAGGCTATTCTTTTCCGATTGCCTTAGAGGGTGCATTAAAGTTAAAAGAATTAGCGTATGTTCATGCTGAGGGTTATCCTGCTGGTGAAATGAAGCATGGACCCTTAGCTCTAATAGAAGAAGGTATGCCAGTAGTTGTTATAGCTCCTAGGGATGATCATTATAAAAAAACGATGTCTAATATGCAGGAAGTAATTGCAAGAGGGGCAAAGGTTTTACTAATAACAAATAAAAATAAAGATGAAGTTGTTTCTGAAAACATTTGGGAGCAAATAGAAGTCGATAAATTACATGATGAATTAATTCCTTTTCTAGTAACTATACCTCTGCAAAAACTCGCTTTTTACTCAGCACTTGAAAAGGGTTATGATATAGATAAACCAAGAAATTTAGCAAAATCTGTTACTGTTGAATAATATCTAAACTCTGCTAGAACACTTGTAGGTTGAATATGAAAAATTGGAAAATTAATAGTTGGAGAAGTTATCCAGTCAAACACATACCCGAATATAAGGATGAGGCTGAACTTGATTTAGTTTTAAATAAATTAAAAAATTTTCCTCCATTAGTATTTGCAGGTGAAACAAGGCATCTAAAAGATCAACTAGCTAACGTTGTCGATGGAAAAGCATTTTTGTTGCAAGGTGGAGACTGTGCAGAGAGTTTTGCAGAATTTCATCCAGATAATATAAGAGACTATTTTAAATTAATGTTGCAGATGTCTCTAGTGCTCACATATTCTGCATCTTTACCTGTTGTTAAACTTGGAAGAATTGCAGGACAATTTTCTAAACCAAGAAGTGCACCAACTGAAAAAATTGGAGATGTAGAATTACCAAGTTACCTAGGAGATAACATTAATTCTATAGAATTTACTGAAAAAGGAAGAGCCTATGATCCAAAGAGACTGTTTAGAGCTTATTCACAATCTGCTTCAACTTTGAATTTATTAAGAGCATTTTCAAATGGTGGTTTTGCTGATTTAAAAAATGTTCATATGTGGAATTTAGGTTACATTAAATCTGCGGCACAAGCCAAAAAGTTCAAAGAATTAGAAGATAAAATTGCTGATGCTCTAGCTTTCATGGAAGCTTGTGGAATTACGTCTGACTTTAATAGAAGACTTTATACCGTAAATTTTTGGACTTCTCACGAAGCGCTACATTTGCCATTTGAAGAAGCAATGACTAGAATTGATTCAACCACTGGCGAATACCACGATACTTCAGCACATTTCGTTTGGATTGGAGATAGAACAAGACAAATTGACGGAGGACATGTTGAATTCTGTAAAGGAATTGAAAACCCAATTGGAATTAAATGTGGACCAACTTCTAAACCTGAGGAAATTGCCAAGATTTGTGAATTAATTAATCCTAAAAATGAAAAAGGTAAAATTACGTTAATTTCTAGATTTGGTCATGACCAGGTAGAAAAATATTTACCAAAACTAATTAGAGGAATTAAAAAAGAAGGGCAAAATGTTATCTGGTCATGTGATCCAATGCATGGAAATACAATTAAATCAACCACTGGATTTAAAACAAGACCATTTAATAATGTTTTAAATGAAGTTAAAAATGTTTTTGGAGTGCATCAAAGTGAAGGTTCGTATGCAGGAGGTCTTCACATTGAAATGACTGGACAAAACGTAACAGAATGTACTGGAGGAGCACAAAAAATATCAGATACTGATTTATCTAGTAGGTATCATACTCAATGTGATCCAAGACTTAATGCAAATCAAGCTTTAGAATTAGCTTTTTTAATTTCTGATGAAATAAAAAAAAATACAAATTACGCCAAAAATACAATTAAAGAAGCTTCTTAAGTTCTTAATTTCACTGAAATTAGGAGTTCATCATGAAATTTATTAAACTATTATATTTGTTAAAAGTGACTATATCTAAAATATGAGCCAAAAACTTAAAATTGCACTAGCACAGTTAAGCCCATTAGTGGGCGATGTAGACAAAAATATTTCAAAGTTGATTAAAATTAGATCAAATTTAAAAAATGATGTTGATATTCTTGTGGCTCCTGAACTTTATGTTTCTGGTTATCCTATCGACGATTTAGTGTTAAGAGAAGACTTTCTCAAATCAGTGTCAATAGGAATTGAAAATTTAGTTTCAATTTCAGAAGATAACAAATCATCAATTATTCTTGGAGCTCCAAGAAAGTTCAATAATGCAATTAGAAATTCAGTTTTTGTAATCGAAAATGGAAAAATTTTGTCAATTAAGGACAAGTATGAGTTACCAAATACTGGAGTTTTTGATGAACAAAGAATATTTAGCCAAGGTAAATTAGAAGATTGTGTAATAATTAAAAATGTGAAGATTGGTTTACCTATATGTGAGGATATATGGGAAAGTCGGGTAGTGGAAAATTTATCAAATAAGGGTGCTGAAATAATTATTTCAATTAACGCTTCCCCTTATACTACACAAAAAAAAAATGAGAGAGATCTTGTTGCAACGCAAAGGGTTAATGAAACGAATTTACCATTAATTTATTTAAATCGAACTGGTGGTCAAGATGAGTTAATTTTTGATGGTTCATCGTTTGGATTAAATTCTGATGGGAACAAATTTTTTACGTCTTCAGAGTTTGAGGAACAAATTTCTATAATTGAATTAAATAAAGAGAATGAAATATGGAAAGGTAAAGGAAAAATTGAAAGTAAATTTTCTGAGGAAGAAAGTCTTTATAAAGCTTTAGTTATTGGTTTAAGGGATTATGTGAACAATAATAATTTTAAAGGGGTATTATTAGGCTTATCTGGGGGAATAGATTCCGCATTAGTGGCCGCCATTGCAACAGATGCATTTGGATCTAGTTCAGTACAAGCGATTATGTTACCCAGTCCATTTACTGGAGATGAAAGTTTAAATGACGCAAAAGAAGCAGCAAGCCTATTAAATGTAAATTATTCAAATTTAAAAATAAAAGAAGCTATGAAAATTATAGAAGAAATCTTAGGAGAATTTAATGACTCAAATTTTACTAAAGGCATCACTGAAGAAAATATACAATCTAGATTAAGAGGACTTTTATTAATGGCTTTATCTAATAGGTATGGATATATGGTTCTTGCAACAGGAAACAAATCAGAATACGCGGTTGGTTACTCAACTTTATATGGAGATATGTGTGGTGGATATGCACCTATAAAAGATGTATGGAAAACCGATGTATTTAAACTATGTGAATGGCGAAATAAAAACTTTTCAACTTTATTTAAAGGTCCTAAGGGTCAAGTAATTCCATATAATATTATTAGTAAACCACCTACCGCAGAATTAAGAAGTGACCAGAAGGATACTGATAGTCTTCCTGAATATGATATTTTAGATGAAATACTTAAAAGCTTGGTAGAAGAAGAAATTTCTGTAGAGAAAATAATTTCAAAAGGATTTGAAAGAGAAGTTGTAGAAAAAACTGCACAATTACTTGCTAAGTCAGAGTACAAAAGATTTCAATCTGCGCCAGGACCAAAAGTCACCCCAAAAGCATTTGGCCGTGATAGAAGATTTCCATTAACTAGTGGATTTAGAAATTGGAGTTAGATGAATAAAGATATTCTTTTATCTAATTCTTTAAGCAATAAAAAAGAAATATTTGTACCTATTGATGACAAAAAAATTAGAATGTACGTTTGTGGTCCAACCGTATACGATGACCCACATATTGGAAACGCAAGACCTTTAGTAATTTTTGATATTTTATTTAAAGTACTTAAATGCAAGTATGGTAATAAAAACGTAACCTATGTAAGAAATATCACTGATATTGATGACAAAATAATAGAAGCATCGAAAAATAAAAAAACATCAATTAAAGAACTTTCTGAGGATATTACAAAGAGATTTCATAAGGATTGTGAATACTTAAATTGTGATAAACCAACTTTTGAGCCTAGGGCGACAGATAATATCGCTTTAATGATAAATATGGTTGAAAATTTAATTAATAAAAAAGTTGCATATGAAAGTAATAGACACGTTTATTTTGAAGTTAGTAAATTTAAAGATTATGGAAAATTGTCAAATAAAAAACAAGAGGAATTAATTGCAGGATCAAGAGTTGTAGAGTCTGAGAATAAAAAAAAACAAGAAGACTTTGTTCTATGGAAACCATCCACAGAAGACGAACCTGGTTGGGAATCACCTTGGGGAAGAGGGCGTCCAGGTTGGCATTTAGAATGTTCAGTAATGTCCAAAAAATATCTTGGTGAAATGTTTGATATTCATGGAGGAGGAAGAGATTTAATATTTCCGCATCACGAAAATGAAATTGCTCAATCGCGTTGTGCTAATGAAACTGAAGTTTTTTCAAATTATTGGGTACATAATGGATTTATTACCTTATCGAATGAAAAAATGGCAAAATCACAGGGAAATATTTTAAAGATAAGCGACTTTAAAAAGAATGTTAATGGCCAGGCCCTAAGACTAGCTTTAATTAGCGCACAGTATACACAGCCTCTAGATTGGAACGATAAACTTTTAGATGAAAGTCAAAAGACAATCGATAAATGGTACAAAAGTTATGTTGGATTAGATAAGCCTAAACAAATTTCCGATGATGATCTTTTACCTTTGTATGATGATTTAAATACACCTAAGTATATTGCTAATCTTCATAAATTATTTGAAAAATCCCAATCAGGTAATCTTGAGGATAAAAAAATATTTGTCTCAGCTTGTAATTTTATTGGTTTATTAACTGAAACTAAAGATGAATGGGAAAACTTTAAAAAAAATAAATCTATTTTAACTGATGAGTTTATCGAATTAAAAATTAAAGAACGAAATCAAGCTAGAGATAATAAAAATTACGAATTAGCTGATAAAATACGTAATGAACTTTTGGAAAAAGGAGTTCAAATAGAAGATAAAGATGGTAAAACCACTTGGAAATTTAAATAATGTCAGACAAAATATACATTTTTGATACTACGTTACGTGATGGTGCACAGACGCAAGGGGTTGATTTTTCCTTGGATGATAAAGAAAAAATTTCATTAGCATTAGATAATCTAGGAGTTGACTATATTGAAGGTGGGTGGCCAGGAGCAAATCCAACAGATACAGAATTTTTTAATAAAAAACATTCTTTTAAAAATTCAATATTAACTGCTTTTGGGATGACTAAGAAGTCAGATCATAGTGCTGAAAATGATCCAATGATTTCATCATTAATAAATTCTAAAGCAAATTCAATTTGTTTGTTTGGAAAATCTTGGGATTTCCATGTTGACGTTGCTTTAGGCATTTCAAAAGAACAAAATTTAAAAAATATCAGCGAAAGTGCAAAACACATTATTAAATCTGGAAAAGAATTTATGTTTGATGCTGAACATTTTTTTGATGGTTATAAATCTAACAAAGAATATGCGTTAAGTTGTATTAAATCTGCATATGACCAAGGAGCGAGATGGATTGTTCTATGTGATACTAATGGAGGAACGCTACCTCATGAAATATCTAAAATAGTTATTGATGTAGCAAAACATATACCAGGTAAAAATTTAGGAATTCACGCACACAATGATACAGAAAATGCAGTTGCTAATTCATTAGTTGCAATTCAAGCTGGCGTTAGACAAGTGCAGGGAACTATTAATGGATTAGGAGAAAGATGTGGTAATGCTAATTTAATGTCACTAATTCCATCTTTATATTTAAAACACGAATTTTCTAATAATTATGAAATAAATATAAATGAAGAGAATATTAAACATCTTACACAATGCTCCAGACTTTTAGATGAAATTTTAAATAGAAAACCAAATAAACATTTACCTTATGTAGGTGCTGCAGCATTTTCGCATAAAGGTGGGATGCATGTTTCTGCAGTACAAAAAGACCCAAAAACTTATGAACACATTAATCCTAACGAAGTTGGAAATACAAGAAATATTATTGTTTCAGATCAAGCAGGGCAATCTAATATTTTATCTAGATTAGAAACTATAGGAATCGATATAAAAAAAAATGATCCAAAAATTAAACAACTCTTAGGAGAGGTTAAAGGAAGAGAATTTATTGGTTATAGTTATGATGGCGCAGATGCTTCGTTTGAATTATTAGCTAGAAGAATAGTAGGAGAAATTCCAAGGTATTTAATCATTAAAGCTTACGATGTATCCGTGAAAAAAAATTCATCAGGAGAAATTATTTCATCAGCTAAAGCAGAACTAGAAGTAGATGGCGAAACAATTGTGTGTGAAGGAGAGGGTAATGGCCCAGTAAATGCTTTAGATAATGCAATAAGAAACAACATAAAAAAGATTTCGAAATATACTGATTATCTTAAAGATTTAAGATTAGTTGATTATAAAGTAAGAATATTAAATACAGGAACAGAAGCTGTAACTAGAGTTTCAATTGAAAGTACAGACTCCCAAGGTAAGAACTGGTTTACAATAGGAGTATCACCAAATATTATTGATGCTTCATTCAAAGCATTAATAGATAGTCTTGATTATAAGTTATTTAAAGATAATGCACCAGCAAGTGCTTAATGTATTTTAATAATATTTCATTTATTCTTCACAAGCCTCAGCTATCTGAAAACATTGGTTTATGTGCAAGAGCTATGAAAAATTTTGGTTTTAACAATTTATCATTAATAGAACCAAAACCAATATTCCCAAATGATAAAATTATAGCAACTTCTGTTGGAGCCAAAGATATTATAAAAAAAACTAAAGTTTATTCAAACTTGGAAAAATCGTTATCCAAAACTGATATTTTAATTGCAACTTCAGCAAGGTTTAGAAATAAAAATATTAAACATATTTCATTAAATAACTTAAGAAAAATAAATTTTACAAAGAAAGTTAGTTTTTTATTTGGTTCTGAAGCTTCTGGATTAACAAATGATGAAGTAAGTTATGCCGATTATACTTTACAAATTCCAAGTAATAGTAAATTTAGATCACTAAATTTATCACATAGTCTGGTAATAGTAGCTCAAACAGTTTCTTACTTAATATCAGTAAATAAAGTTGATTTTCAAAAGTCAAAAAAAATACAAACAGCTACTAAGAAAGAAATATCTAGTATGCTGAATTTTTGTCTATCTTCCTTAGAAAACCAAAATTTTTTTAAACAAGAGGCTAAAAAACCTATAATGATAGAAAATTTACGAAGTATTTTTTATAAAATGGAACTCTCGAAAAAAGAAATACGCATTTTATCAAGTGTATTTGCTGGTCTCACCAGAAAACCTTGATTGACAAAAATTTTTTGATGTCTATAAACCCATTACCATAATATGACAAAACGATTAAACTCAAAACATAAAGTAGATAGAAGACTAAAAGTTAATTTATGGGGTAGACCCAAAAGTCCTTTTAATACTAGAGCGTATCCTCCTGGGCAGCACGGACAAACTAAATCATCTAAACCATCAGATTATGGGATTCAACTTCAAGCTAAACAAAAACTTAAATGTTACTATGGTAACATGAATGAAAGACAATTTCGAAATATGTATAAAAGAGCCATTATGAAAAAAGGTGACACTGCCGAAAATTTAATTGGTTTACTCGAGAGAAGGTTAGATGCTGTAATTTATAGATCAAAATTATCAAATACTATTTTTTCATCTAGACAATTAATAAACCATGGACACGTCAGGGTTAATGGTAAAAAAGTAAATATTTCTAGTTACCAAGTAAAAGAAGAAGACAGTATTGAAATAAGAGATAAATCCAAACAACTAGCTTTGATAGATATAGCTCTTGCAAACAAAGAAAGAGAAGTTCCTGAGTATTTACAACTAGATGAAAAAAATAAAAAAGTAAAATTTGTAAGAATTCCAAAATTTGAGGAAGTTCCTTACCCTGTTGTGATGGAACCTAACCTTGTAATTGAGTATTATTCTAGATAATTAATCTATAAGACTTTAAGTAAACTTAGCTTTTCTTTTTAAATTCTATTCCGTTATCTTCAAGAAGTTTTGCTAATTCCCCACTTTCGAACATTTCTTTTACAATATCACATCCACCAATGAATTCATTTTTTACATATAGCTGTGGGATTGTAGGCCAATCACTAAAAACTTTAATTCCTTCTCTAAGATTTTGATCAGCCAAAACATTTACACCTTTAAATTTCACCTCAAGCATTTTTAAAATATTTGTAACAGCCATAGAAAATCCACACTGAGGAGCGTCTGGCGTTCCTTTCATGAATAAGCACACTTCATTATTTTTAATTTCATTATTAATTAATTCATTAGTTTGATTATCCATTTAGTTCTCCTTAGTTTTAACTGCTAGTGCATGTAATTCGTTACCCATTTTTCCTTTGAGTGAATTATATACCATTTTGTGTTGTTGAATTTTACTCTTTCCTGCAAATTGCGACGAAATTACTGTGGCAGAGTAATGATTGCCATCTCCTGCAAGATCTTGAATTTCTATTTTAGCATCTGGTAATGCTTCCTTTATTAAGATTTCAATTTCTTTTAAATCCATTGCCATTAGTTAACCATATATTCCTTTAGCCAATTTTTATAGCCTTCTTTAATATCGTCAATTGATAATTTTAGATCATTTTCTAATGTAATTTTATTGCCTTGCACTAAACCCAATTTGTCAAAATGAATAGAGTCTGTTTTAAGCATATTTTCAACATTTTCTAAATTTTCTGGTTTAACTTCAATAATATACCTTCCTTGATCTTCACCAAAAAAATACTCAAATTTATTTACTAGGCCATTTAAAGGAAACAATTTTATACCTTTACCGCTCTTAATACTCATTTTAGATATAGCAGTTAAAATTCCTCCTAAAGACACGTCATGACAGGTCTCAATTAAATTTTTATTTCTTAAATTTAAAATACTCATCCCATTCTGTTTTTCGTTGAATAAGTTAATTTCCGGTGGAGGACCTTTTAATTCAGATAATATATTTCTTGCAAATACTGATTGATCTAAGTGTCCTTCAGTTTTACCTATTACTAAAAGATAATTACCTTCATTCTTTAATTTCATTGTCATCATTTTTTTGTAATTAGATAACAATCCTATACCTCCAATTGAGGGTGTGGGTTTAATTCCCTTATCTTTTGTTTCATTATAAAAAGAGACATTTCCTGAAACCACTGGGTAATTTAAATATTTGGATGCCTCTGCAATCCCCTCAACACACTCAACAAATTCACCCATATTTTTTTCTTTTTCTGGATTACCAAAATTTAGGCAATTTGTAATTGCTATTGGTTTTGCACCTACAGAAATCATATTTCTCCAGCTTTCACAAACTACTTGTTTGCCCCCCGTTAATGGATGTGCATGACAATAAGTTGCAGACGAATCTACAGACGCGGCAACAGCTTTATTTGTGCCATGAACTCTTACAACACCAGCATTACCTCCAGGTTTTTGTATAGTATCCCCCATAACAGTATGATCATATTGGTTCCAGATCCATTCTTTATCTGCAATATTTGGATCAATTAAAATTTTTTTTAAACAATCACCAAGTTTTAAAGATTTAAATTGTTCCTTTGAAAAATTATTTTCTTTTGGAAGTTTCGCTTTTATCCATTTTCGATCATACATAGGTGCGTTCTCAGCTAAAAAATCAATTGGAATTTCAGCAACTTTTTCATTCTTGAAAAACAATTCTATATTTTTACTATTTGTTGTCTTTCCAATTACTGCAAAGTCTAAGTTCCACTTATCAAATATTTTTTTTGCTTCATTTTCTTTTCCTTCTTCTAAAACTATAAGCATTCTCTCTTGGCTTTCTGAGAGCATTATCTCATAAGGTGACATATTTTCTTCTCTACAGGGAACTTTTGTTAAATCTATTTCAATACCTAAATCACCTTTAGATGCCATTTCAATGCTAGATGATGTTAAACCCGCAGCACCCATATCCTGAATTGATATAATTGATTTACCAGCCATAAGTTCAAGACAAGCTTCAAGTAAAAGTTTTTCTGTGAATGGATCGCCAACTTGAACAGTGGGTTTTTTTTCTTCTATTTTGTCATCAAAAATAGCCGATGCCATACTTGCACCATGGATTCCATCTCTTCCTGTTTTTGATCCAACATAAATTACTGGTTTGTTAATTCCCGCAGCTTTTGAATAAAATATTTTATTTTTATTCACTAAACCTAGTGTCATTGCATTGACTAAAATATTTCCATTATAAGACTCATCAAAGCAAGTTTGACCAGCAATTGTGGGAACACCTATACAATTACCATATCCACCAATACCTTTCACAACTCCTCTTAATAAATTTCTTGTTTTTTCATGATCTGGAGAGCCAAAATGAATAGAATTTAAATTAGCAATAGGTCTCGCACCCATTGTAAATACATCTCTCATAATCCCACCAACACCAGTTGCTGCTCCTTGATAAGGCTCAATAAATGATGGATGGTTATGGCTTTCTATTTTAAATACAATCGCATCATCATCTTCAATATCTACAACTCCAGCATTTTCTCCAGGACCCTGGATAACCTGGTCACCTCTGGTGTGTAATTTTTTTAAATGTTTTCTAGATGATTTGTAAGAGCAGTGTTCATTCCACATTGCTGAAAAAACTCCTAATTCTGTAATATTTGGTGTTCTCTTTAAAAGATTACAGATTTTCTTATACTCATCACCTTTTAATCCATGCTCAATTGCAATTTTTTCATTAACTTCAATCATTATAAGCTTTCAATTAAATTTTCAAAAAAAATTGATCCATCTTCACCTGATAAAAATGGATCAATCATTCTTTCTGGGTGAGGCATCATTCCTAAAATATTTTTATCTTTGTTAAATATACCAGCTATATTTTTTAAAGCGCCGTTTGGGTTATTCTTTTCATCATCATTTCCTTCATGGTCACAATATGTCACTGCAATTTGATCATTGTCTTCAATTGATTTTAATTCGTCGTTTGAGCAAAAATAATTTCCTTCATTGTGAGCAATATGGAGTTTTAAAACTTCTTTTTCAATTTTTTTAAAATATTTATTCTCTTTATTTTTAATTTTTACGAAAACATTTTTGCAAATAAAGTTTAAGTATTTATTTTGTTGAAGTATTCCAGGCAACAAACCTGTCTCAGTTAGTATTTGAAAACCATTACAAATTCCAAGGACTAATCCTCCTGAATTTGCAAAATCAATCACAGATTTAATTATTCTTGATTTTCCTGCAATACTGCCACATCTAAGGTAATCACCGTAAGAAAAACCTCCAGGCAGTACAATTAAATCACTTTTAGGTATTTTAGAATCATCATGCCAAACCATTTGATTGTCAAAACCAAATTTCTTTAAAGCCACATCCATATCTCTATCGCAATTTGAACCAGGAAATATAATTACTGATGATTTCATTAAGTAGTTACAAGATTTTATAATCCTCAATAACTAGATTAGCTAAAAGTTTTTTACACATTTCTTCTGCTTGAGATTTAGCTATACCCTTATCGCTCTCGTTTACCTCAATTTCAAAATACTTTCCTTGTCTAACTTCTGAAACGTTATCAAAAGCCATACCATTCAAAGTTTGCTGTATTGCTTTACCTTGAGGATCTAAAACACCATTTTTTAGAGTGACTATTAGTTTTACTCTCATTTTTTTTTAATTTTTACAGCTTTTGGTTTAGGATAGGTTAATGGTCTTATGTTTGATTGCTCGTGTAATATATTTAATCTAACAGCTACTTCTTGATAAGCTTCAACTAAGTTTCCTAAATTATTTCTAAACCTATCTTTATCTAGTTTTTTATCTGTACGCATGTCCCAAAGCCTACAAGTATCAGGGCTAATTTCGTCAGCTAACATTACTTCTTTTTTGCGATCACTTTCACTTCTTCCAAATTCAACTTTAAAATCTACTAATTTAATTCCAACGCCTCTAAACATCCCTTGAAGAAAATCATTTATTCTTCTTACTTCTTCGTAAATAAAATCTAGCTCAAATACATCCATCCATTTAAAAGCTAAAATATGTTCTCTACTTACTAATGGGTCGCCTAAATCATCATTTTTTAAGCAATACTCAACTAATGGATAATCCAATATAGTTCCGTCCTCTATTCCTAATCTTTTTGTTAAAGATCCTGTAGCAATATTTCTGACAATAAATTCAATTGGAATAATTTCAACTAACTTTACAAGTTGTTCTCTCATATTAATTCTTTTTACTAAATGGTTTTTGATACCAACATTACTTAATTGGGTAAGTATGTGCTCTGATATTCTATTATTTAAAATTCCTTTACCCTCAATGACATCTTTTTTTTGATTATTGAAAGCAGTAGCATCATCCTTGAAGTGTTGAATTACTAAATTCTTGTCACTGGTAGCATAAATTATTTTTGCTTTACCTTCGTATAATTTTTTCCCTTTTTTCATTTTTTAAACACCCTTTTAAAAATTAAATTAACATTCTTAAAGTGTGAGGAATAATCAAATATTTTTTTCATTTTTTTGTTTGATACTCTAGATGTAATGTTTTTGTCGCTCATCACAACATCTAAAAGGTTAAGATTATCTGCTATGCATTTTTTAGCGTGTGCTTGGACCAATCTATACGAATTTTCTCTAGATAAACCTGATTTAGTTAATTCGAGCATCAACTCTTGTGAGAAAATGGTACCCTTTGTGATATTAAGGTTATTAAGCATTTTCTTTGGATAGACTATCATTTTGTCTAAAACGTTTGCTAATCTCACTAAAGCAAAATCCAATGTTATATTTGCATCTGGTCCTATGTTTCTTTCGACACTTGAATGTGAAATATCTCTTTCATGCCAAAGTGCAATATTTTCTAAAGCTGGAATGGTATAGCTTCTAACCATTCTAGCTAGTCCAGTTAGGTTTTCACTTAGTATAGGGTTCTTCTTGTGAGGCATTGCACTTGATCCTTTTTGTTTTTTTGAAAAAAATTCCTGCAATTCATAAACTTCAGTTCTTTGTAAGTGTCTAATTTCAGTTGAAATTCTCTCAATTGATCCTGCTATAATACCTAAAACTGAAAAATAATATGCATGTCTATCTCTTGGAATAATCTGTGTAGATACTGGTTCAGCTTTTAATCCCAATTTTTTTGCAACATGTCTCTCTACATTAGGATTAATGTTTGCAAATGTGCCAACAGCACCTGAGATTGTACAAGTTGATATTTCATCTATGGCACTAATTAATCTTTTTTTATTTCTTTTAAATTCTTCATAATAAGAAGCTAATTTTAGTCCAAATGTTATAGGTTCAGCATGTATCCCATGACTTCTACCCATGCATGGTGTGAATTTATATTTTTTAGCTTTTGATTTTAAAACTTTTAATATTTGATCAATATCCTTTAATAAAATTTTACCAGACTGGACTAATTGAATATTAAAACTTGTATCTACCACATCTGATGAGGTCATTCCTTGGTGTAAATATCTAGCTTTAATACCTACTTTTTCAGTAATGGATGTGAGAAATGCTATAACATCATGCTTTACTTTAGCTTCGATATTATGGATTCTTTTAACATTAATTTTAGCTTTTTTTCTAACAGCACTTGCCACACCTCTTGGAATTGTTCCTAATTTTTCCATTCCTTCAGCTGCAGCAATCTCTACGTCTAACCAGATTTGAAATTTATTATATTCGGACCATATATCCGTAAGTTCTTTTCTAGAGTATCGTGTTATCATTAATTATATGGAGGCCTCGTATAACCTTTAACAGATTCTGTGAAAATTTCATAAGAGTCTTCTGTAATTCCTATTGTATGCTCAAATTGTGCAGATAAAGACTTATCCTTTGTAACTGCTGTCCACCCATCATTTAGAACCTTTACGTCCAATTTTCCAACATTGATCATTGGCTCTATTGTAAATGTCATACCAGGTGTTAGTTCATGACCTGTATTTTTCTTACCATAATGAAGAATATTAGGTTGCTCATGAAAAGTATTGCTAATACCATGACCACAGAAATCTCTAACAACTGAAAAACCTCTTTCTTCAACAAAGGATTGAATTTCATATCCAATGTCTCCTAATTTTACTCCTGGTTTTAAAATTGCTATTCCTTTCATCATAGACTCGTAAGTTGTCTCAATTAAGTTTTTAGCTTTCACTGGAATATCTCCAATAGTAAACATTCTACTAGTGTCACCATAGTAATTATTAACTATAGCTGTTACATCAATATTAACTGCATCACCCTCATTTAAAATTCTATCAGATGGAATGCCATGGCAAACAACGTGGTTTAATGAAGTACACAAAGATTTTTTAAAACCCCTGTAGTATAATGGAGCAGAGTGTCCACCATTATCTCTAATGAATTCATATCCGAGTTGATCAATTCTATCTGTGGATACACCTTCTTTAACTTCATTTGTTAGCATATCTAAAGTTCTAGATGCAAGTTTCCCAGCAATTCTCATTTTTTCAAATTTTTCTGAATAATTACTCATCTAAAATTCTTATTTTTTTTTCAATTTTTATTTCTTTAGAATTTAAACTGCATCTGTAAGCAAGAAAGCTTACGCCAGATTTTTTAGCATCTAAATATTCCTTATAATAATTAGAATCTATATCTTTTGCTATTCTAAAATTATTTATACCCTGAATTTGAGTTAAAAATAAGACATAAGGCTTATATCCTTTTTTAATTGATTCCTTTAACTTTTGGAGGTGTTTTGTACCTCTAGAGGTAATAGCATCTGGAAATTCAGCCAAATCATCTTCTCTTATAAGTGTTGTATTTTTTACTTCTAATATTTTTTTATCACATAAAAAATCAAATCTAGTGTCATCTGAATACTTAAATTCTGCTCGAATATTTTTAATCTTACTAAATTCCTTTATTAATTTATTCTCTAAAGCATGTTCAGCAATTCTGTTCGCTCTATGCGTATTTACTCCAACTATTCTCTTTCCTACTTTTATCATTTCCAGGGTAAATTTTAATTTACGCTTAGGATCATTATGCTCACTGATCCAAGCCTCATTTCCTTTATCTAGTAAACCCATCATAGAACCTGTATTTGGACAGTGTGCCACAACAGTTTTATTATTTACTTCTATATCTGTGAAAAATCTCTTATATCTCCTGATTAATTTGCCTTTTAATAAAGTGTTGGTAAATTTCATAGAATTTTATTTATATTTAGAAATGCCTAATAAAAAAGAAATATCTGCAGCAATTATCATCATAGGTAACGAAGTATTATCTGGCAGAACAAAAGATCTAAATACAAGCACACTTGCAACTTGGTTAAATTCATTAGGAATTATGGTAGGTGAGGTGAGAGTGATACCTGATATAGAGCAAACAATAATAGATACTGTTCATGAGTTAAGAGTTAAATACAACTATGTGTTTACTACTGGTGGTATTGGACCAACCCATGATGATATTACAGCAGAATCAATTTCAAAGGCATTTAATATTGAGTATGGGTTTCATAAAGAAGCATTTGCTATTTTAGAAAAATATTACGAACCTGGTAATTTTAATGATGGAAGACAGAAAATGGCCAAGATGCCAGTTACAGCTAATCTTATTTTAAATCCAACAAGTGGCGCTCCAGGATTTTATGTAGAAAATGTATTTTCTCTTCCGGGCGTTCCATCAATATTAAAAGCAATGATTGGTGGACTTGGCAATGTATTAGTCGGAGGCGATCCAATATTAAGTAAGACAATAAATTTGATGACCTATGAAAGTGAAATAGCAAGCTCGTTAACTGATGTTCAAGATAATAACAAAGATGTAGAAATTGGAAGTTATCCTTTTTTTAGACAAGGTAAATTAGGTGTCTCAATTGTTTTAAGATCAAAAGATCAAGATAAAATAAACTTATGTAACTCACTAATCCTTGAATTTGTAAAAGCAAAAAATATTAAAGTAGTTGAACTAGAGTAATGTTATATTTTGCTTACGGAAGTAATCTTAACCTTTTTCAAATGAAACGGAGATGTAAAGACTCTGTTTTCTTAAAAAAATACGAACTCAAAGGATATAGATTAAACTTCAGAAGCAAATATAGAGCTGCAGATATAGAAAAGAGCAAAAATTCTCTAGTTCATGGCGCATTATTTGAAATATCAAAAAGTGATGAAAAAAAGCTAGATGTTTATGAAGATTATCCAATTCTTTATAAAAAACTTTATTTTACTTATTACAATAAAACAGTGATGACTTATATCATGGTTAATAAAACAGAATTTAGATATCCAACTGAAAGATATTTGAATGTGGTTAAACGAGGATACAAAGATTGTAAACTCGATATGAAATATTTAAAAATTGCCTTACAACCAGTTAAGTAATGTTCACAAAAAAACAATTATTAACAAAGGGTTTATTTTCTGTAGCACCGCATATGTTTTCAGTAATTCCTTTTGGAATTGTTTGTGGTGCAATTGGCATTGAGCTTGGTTTTAATCCAATTTTAGTTTACGCAATGTCTATCATTATTTTTGGTGGTGCATCTCAAATTGTCTTTTTACAACTTCTTTCTGGAGGAGCTTCTGCATTAATTGCAGTCACATCAGTAGGGGTAATTAATTCTAGACACTTATTATATGGAGCTGTTTTGTCTGAATATTTGGAAAAACTCTCATTTATTAAGAAGTTATTGATATCCTATATAGTAGTAGACCAAGGGTTTGCCGAGTCGAACAAATTCTTCCAAAAAAATAAAAATGAACCACATTTACATTATCATTTGATAGGTACCGGTGGAACTCTTTGGATTTGTTGGCAGTTAGCAACATTGTCAGGAATAATTCTTGGCTCATTTGTGCCTGAGCAATTAGGATTGAAATTTGCTGTTCCTTTAACATTTATTGCAATTGTAGTTCAAGATTTAAAAAAAATAGATCATGTAATAGTAATGATTACTTGTGGGTTAAGTTCATTATTATTTTTTGATGCACCATTTAAATCGTACATAATCATTTCACCTATAATTGCATTATTTGTTGCTGCATTAGTATTGAGGTTAAAAAAATGACTTGGTTAACAATTATAATTGCAGGGATAATTACTTACTTTACGAGAATGACTATGGTTGCTTTAGTAGATAGAGATTTACTTGGTGAGAGAGTAAAAGCGGTTTTAGCGTATGTACCATCAGCAGTATTTCCAGCAATAATATTTCCTGGAATATTTATTAATGATTATGGAACTTTTATAGAAATAAATGATCCTAAAATCTTTGGTGCAATAGTTGCAATATTAGTTGGATACTTTTCTAGAAATGTAATAGCGACAATATTATCTGGGTTATCCTCCTACTGGGTTATTATTTTCTTATTATAAAATTAAATTATCCATTATTATCAACCTAATGAAATTTTTTACTTACATATTATTTTTTATATTTATTTATGGTTGTGCAGCACAAGAGGTAAACACTATTAAGTATAAATTCAGAACTGAAGATATTGTTAAAAAAGAATGCAAAATAGCTGTTGAGCAAAAAAAACGAAGTAGAAGAAATGACGTTACCTCTAAAAATTTTATTACTCATTATACCAAAGCTTTTAATGCAAATAATAAAGTTAAAAGAGCTTGTGATCCTTATAGATAATTAATCTATTAAAAATAATAATTTTATTATAAAATTCACAAATGAGTATCACTAGATCAGAGACAAGTTTTTATAAAAAAAATGGCTATTTAGTAAAAGATCAGCTTATTTCAAAGAAAGATATCAATAAATTAAATACTCTTATTAATAAGATTGTAACTAAAGAAAAGAACAGTAAAAAAAAAGTTAAAGATCAAGGTGGAACACAAAGTTACAATAATTATCACTTTGTATTCAATAGTAACTCTTCAAAAAATAAAGAAATACTTAGATTAAATAACCCTCAAAATAACAATAAATTATTTTATGATTTATCAAGAAATAAAAAGATTATTGATATAGTTAAAAAGCTTATTGGAGGAACAGTAAGATTTCATCTTGGAAAATTAAACTTTAAGTTACCTAATAGGAAAAAAGGTAGTTTAGTTGAATGGCATCAAGATTTTGCTTTTTATCCACATACAAATGACGATTTAATAACAGTAGGAATATATCTAGAGGATTGTTATGAAAAAAATGGTCCATTAAAGGTTATAAAAGGTTCTCATACAAAAGAACTTTTTAGTCATCATAGTAATGATAATTATTTCGTAGGTAAAATTAATACTAAAAAAAATAAAATTAATTTAAAAAAATCAGTTTCTTTGACTGGAAAAGCAGGTTCTGTTGCTTTCTTTCATTGTCGAACAATACATGGTTCAGGTTTAAATCATACCGATGGATCAAGGCCTCTTATACTATTTGGTTATAGAGCATGTGATGCATGGCCTATTATTAATGATGGAAATCCACATCCAGAGACAAACTTTGAAAATTATGATAAAAATATTATTTATGGAAAAAAATCAATAGTCCCAAGATGCACCAATGTGCCTGTGATTATTCCACTTCCAAAAAAGAAACACTATGTATCAATTTACCAACTACAAAAGTCAAACTAATTTCTATGTAATTATAATTACTATAGTTATATCTTTTATAAACACTTTATCCGCTGATGAAATGAAAATCAAAACTAGAGGTTTATCAGACAGTCGTGAAATAAAAAACATCGAAATAAATATAAGTCCAGATTTAATAAATTTAGATGATTTAAAAAAATTAAGAGAAAATTTTAAAACTGCTAGTAATTATGCATCTGTACTTGATGAAAATTTAGATGATAAAAAAAAGATTAAGTACCGAGGATTAGCCTCAAAAATTTATAATGATTATTCTAACAGTGTGTTCTTTCTATACAATCCTGAGATAGAGGCATTAGGAACAGGTTTCTTAGTAGACGAAGCTGGTCTTGTGTTATCAAACTGGCATGTAATTGAAAAAGCCACAAATATGTTTTTGTGGACTTTGCCGGCAGATGGACCTTCAAGTGATAAATTGCTATTTGAAAAGCATGAATATTTTAATGCAACTGTAGTTGCAAAAAACAAAAAACAGGATTTAGCAATTATTAAGGTCAATGGATTACCTAAAACTATAAAACCAGTTCAATTAGGAACAAATGAAATAATAAATATTGGTGACGATGTATTTGCTATTGGTCATTCCATGTCACTTCCTTGGACATTCTCGAAGGGAATGGTTAGTCAGATAAGGAAAGACTATGAGTGGGATGGGGTAGAAGACTATAAACACAAAGCTAATGTAGTTCAGATGCAAACCCCAATTAGCACTGGAAATTCTGGTGGACCTTTATTTAGTTCTGATGGAAAGGTTATAGGTGTAAATGCTTTTGGTTTCGATGAAGGTCAAAATTTAAATTTTGCAGTGGCAGTTGATCACGTAAGAAAATTTATAGATGAAAATCCTAATGTAAAAAAAGTAAATCCATTAATTTCCTCTATGAAAAAGGAATATCCAAATGCAAAGCTGCAGGATTATAATAAAAACGGTGTAACAGATACTTGGTACGTTGATATAGATAATAATGGTAAAACAGATATAGTATTTATAGACGATAATGAAGATGGTTTTATAGAGGCTGCAGGAATTGATGAAAATGAAAATGGTGTTTATGAGGCTACTAAGGTAGATGAGAACCAAGATGGTAAAATTGATTATATTCTTCTGGATAAAGATGAAGATGGAGAAAATGAACTAGTTGCTACTGATTTTGATCAAGATGGTAATTTTGATAAAGTAGAACCTTTAAGTTAGCTTACAGGAAAAAATAAGAATTCCCCACCATCATGACCAGTTCCATGAATCGTTGAATGATTAGGTGTTTGATCTGCATTATCTATAACAAATGATCTTACTTCTTGAAACAATTCGTAGGACCTCAATACATCATTATTATTTTTAAGAGTTTTTATTAATGGTTCAGCGAAAACAGAGTTTTTCGATCCTCCAACGCCATCGACCACGTCCTCATTTCCTCCAGATGTAATAACAAATCTTGTTATTAATTTTTGTAATCTATTAATTTCATTTGCTGTCAATTTCTCAACTGATTTATTATCCCCACTACCTCTAGTTAGCGATCCTGAAAAGCAACTATCAACTATAAGTAAAACATGTTTTGCTTCTGTAGATAAAATAAGATCTTTAATCGAATTATTGCTTAGCCATTTAGAGTCTAACTTAGGGCCAGAGTCGGTTGGTAGCCAATAGCCTCTTTTTTGTTTTTTTACTAATTGTCCATGACCAGCATAGTAAATCAAAATATTATCATTTTTATCTCTGTTTTGAGTAAAATTTATTATTGCATCAAGAGTTTCATCTTTTTTGGAATCTGTAAGTAATGTGGTTTCAAATCCATATTTTTCTTTTAATACTTTTTCCAAATCTACTGCATCATTAATAGCGTTATCTAAGTCTCCTAGATTATCATAATCATTATTACCTATTATTAACGCATAATATTTTTCATCTGTGGTATGTTTTGCTAATGTTTTTTTCCCCTCTGCTTCATTTCCATCTTCCCATAATCCATTGTAAATATCTCCGTTTGCATAAACCATTTTTCCCTTGCCATGCATATATCCTTCATCAAATTGCCCTTCATAAATATCACCATTTGCATAGATTAATTTTCCAAAACCGTGCTCCAAGCCTTCAAAAACTTCACCAGTGTATAAACTTCCATCTCCGTACTCAATAACACCAGAACCTGAAAATTCATTTTTAATATAATCTCCTTTATGTGTCGTTCCACTTGTGTATTGATATGTGCCTTTTCCTGTACGCTCACCGTTTACAAAGTCTCCTATATATCTATCACCATCTGACCACTGAATATTTCCTAATCCGTGAAAATCTCCATTTTTAAACCCACCTTCATACATATATTGTTCAAATTTAATATACATTCCGGCACCTTCTTCTAAGCCATTTAAATAATTTCCAGCGTATTTGCTTCCATCAACCCATTCATATTTACCAAATCCACTCCGTCTATCTTCCTCAAATTCACCTTCATAAAAATCACCGTTATTATAAAAAAATGTTCCTTTACCATGCATTAATCCATCTTTAAATGAACCTTCATATCTATCTCCATTCGCCCAAGTGTAAGTTCCGTTTCCATTTAGTAAATCCTGCTTGAAATTTCCTTTTGCAACATCACCATTTGCAAATTTCCAAACACCTTGGCCATTTAAATAATCTTTTGTAAAAAAACCAGATACTTCAGTTCCATCTTTTCTTGAATAGAAACCTTCTCCATCTAGAAAACCTTTTTTAAAAGTACCTTTATAAAAGTCACCATTCCAATTCAAATAACTACCTTTTCCTTCAGAGACACTATCAACAAATTGACCTTCGTATACTCCCCCGTAGGCATCTGTAAGTTTTCCATATCCATGATAAAGAAAGTCTTTAAATTCTCCCTCATAGCTAGACCCATCGGGATAAAATATTTTACCTTTACCGTTACAATTATCATTTTTAACTTCACACTCCCACCAGGTACCATCTTTTTCTTCTTGTCTTCCAAAGCCGTCTGCTAAATTATTTTTAAATCCACCTACATAAATACCACCCCACGCTTCTCTTAAAATACCCTGACCGTGAAAGGCTCCATTTTTCCATTCACCCTTATATTCATTTCTGGGGAATACATATTCTCCATAGCAATTATCCCATTTTTTATAATCAGTTCCTTTACACTTTGCTAATGACGAGTCTATTTTGTATTTTTCAGGTATTTCAGACTGAACATTTAAAGAAATAAACATAGATACAAAAATGGTAATTATGAGTTTTGTAAAATTATTTTGAAATGTTAATTGCAGTAAGTTCATAGTTCTTGTTTACTTTACATAAGTCTAAGCTTATATTTGTACCCTCGTCAATATTAGAAAGTTTTACTGGTTCACTAAATTCAAGTTTTTTACATTGCTTATTAGCAATTTCTAAATTTTCTACATAAATAAATTTAATTTGTTTACCTATATTATCACTTATACTTGTTTCAAATTCTTGGTTGATTTTAATATCATCAATTTTTTCATTTATTTCATTAAGAAAAGTCTCTTTGTCAAAGTATCTATATAAATTAGCTATCCTTGTTTGAAGATCTTCCCCATCACTTTGTATGGATCTCATTTTTAATTTGTTAGTATCAATACTCACTTCTTTAGATAGTCTTACAGTTTTACTGGTGTCATCTTCTAATGAAGCCATAAATGTATTTGAATAAAACCCACCAACAAAGAATAAGCAAAACGCTGCAGCTATTCCTGCATATTGGATTTTAAATAAACCAAAGAAATTAAAAGAACTTTCTTTTTCTTCTTTTGTTGGTTTTTTCCAAGTTTTTAAAATTTCAGCTTTTTCTTGGAGGTTTTTTGGAAGAGGTTGTGATTTTATTTCATTACTTAAATTAAATAATAAATCTCCTGTTTCCTTAAACGTATTGTATAACTCTTTAAGTTTTGGATCAGCATCTATAGCTTTTTGCACTTCATCTCTTTCTTCTATTGGCAGAGTTCCATCTGCGTATTGCATTATTTTGGTTTCGTCTATCATGAAGTCATTAATCCTTTAAGTTCTTTTCTACAATTAGATAGTCTGCTTAGAACCGTACCTAAGCTCTTGACTTCTGTAATTTGTTGCATTTCTTGCATGCTCATACCTTCTGAAGCTAACATTAAAATTTCCTGACATTTATCACCCATAGTTTTTATCTTTGATAGAACTTTATTAGCTTCATTACTTAAACTAATTTTATCTGACATATCTATTTGTTTTTCATCAACAATTTGTAAATCATTCCCTTCGTCATCTTTAATAGAGGTCATTTTTTTATTTTTTCTAATCTCATCAATGAACAAACCTTTCATTTTTAAAACTGCAATGGCCCTAATATTTGGATGATCCATATATCTATCTTTGTTAGAAAGAATATATTCTACGGAACCATTTACTAATTCGTCTGGATCCATCTTTGTGCCAGCTATTCCTTTTGCTATTACACGCAAGCTTTTGATAAAATTCTCGTCCAATTTCTCTTTCATCTTTAAAGTTCTTGATCACATCTAATGTATCAAACTTTAAGGAATTATGTAAATTATTAAATCTCATCAGTATGCTTTATAACAACCATAAATATTATTTATTGTGACGCAATATCCTGGCACTCCACTGTTAGATCCTGATACACCCAAACTGTCACTTATTGGAGGTAGTTGTTTAAGATAAAATTGATTTGGATATATGTATGATAATGCATAAGCATAATTATTAATAAAAATTAAAAATAAAATTACTATTATTTTTTTTATCATTTATATCTTCTTTCCATAATCAATAGATATCTCTCCACATCTAAATAGAGGATGAGTGTAATAATTTTTATCTGCTGTATATAATAAATCTTTATAGGTATGGTTTTGACTTAAATAAGATAACAGATTTGCAGAATAACATGTTGTGTTAACTTCAGCATTTGCATGACGTATACTTATTACTAATACTTTAACTAATATTAGCACCGATATTAATATTACATTTGAGTTCATAATTTTTCCTTTCTTTATTATTTAACGACAAAATTGAATTTTTATTCAAAAATTTATAAAAAGAGGCCACGCAAGACCCTTTAAACTTGCAATAATTTCCCCAAAGAATAACCAGGCAATAAAACCATGCTCAACAGCGTATAACCAATTAAAATACGCTCCCATTATTCCAGCAATTATTAAATAAATTATAAATACAAAATTTACTATGGGCATATTCTTTTTCCTTTCTTTAATAAAAAACACCCCAAAAAAAATTGGGGTGTTTTAAATTTAATTTTACCATTGAGTTGAATAGAAACTTGTTCCACCAAATATATTAGGTTGAGTATAACCAAGCATTCCACTTCCTGAGCTATATAAATTATAACCACCAAAAATGTTAGGCTGAGTCCAGTAAGATGAAGCATTTGCGCTTGTTGCTAAGATTGACAGTACACCGATTATCATTGCTATTTTTTTCATTGTTTTTCCTTTTGTTAGTTGTTTGTTATTGTTCATATAAAGGTGACGTTTGAAGTAGGATTTTATTCAAAAAAAAAATTAATTTTTTTAGGGCTAAAAAGGGCACATAAATGCACCCTTTTTAGTTGATCATTTATCTTTCGTATTTCCATTCTCCAGTCCATGGATTGTATTCAAGCTGAGAGTCATCTCTTTCATAAGTCCATTCATTTTCCATGAAGTTATATTTCAAAGAAGATTCTTCAGGTGCGCTTTCCCACTCGCCGGTAAAAGGATTATACTTAAAATCAGCCAAACTAGTGTTTGGCAGAAGTATAAATAATGCAATTACTATACTTTTTAGCTTCATTTAAACCTCCTAGATTGTTAACGATAAAGTGATAAAATTATTCATTATAGAAAATGAAAAATCATAAAATTCAAATAGTATTTATTTTAGTATTAGTTAGTTTTTTTTATACACATCTGTCATTTGCAGATCTTTCAGAAGGTAAAACAAAACTTAAATTTACAGAACATGGTCCTTTTTATGGTGTTAAAGAGGATGGCAAAAGAATTAGAGGCATATTGTTAGATCCAAATAGAGAAGGTGATAGAAGCGATTGGTATGGATTATTTACTAACTCTGATTTTTATTGGAAGGGATATTTTAAACATACTTATGAAGATGGAAGGATACTGTACCAGTATAATGAATATAAGATAGATAAAAAAGGCAATGTTATTCAAGATGATCAAGGTAAATTTCTATTAGTAGATTCATATCTAATTTCAAAAGAGGATTTTGAAAAAGTTAAAAAATATATAAACTACGATATTCCTATTCCATTTAGTTTTTATGATTTTGAAATTACTGAAAAAGAGAATTCAAAAAAAACAAATAAAACTTTAAATAAAGTTAAAAATGAATTTACAGATCTTTCTTTAGAATCTATCAAAAATAAATTAGAAAGTGAATTTATTGAAATCTCTGAATTCATAATAGATGATGACACTGTTCAAGTTCATATGAGAAAATCAACTAGTAAAGTAAGTGACCATATAAATAAATTTGTTAGAGAAAAACACCTTAATAAACCGATATTAGATAAAGAATTAAATTCTGTAAGAAAAAGGTTTAGTCTATCAAGTGATTATAGAGGATCATACGAAAATATTACTTTGATGGAATTTGAGGAATACCCATCAATTTTTAAAACTTTTATACAAACTGTGGGAGGAGGTTTTACCTCTATTTCTTTGAATATTCATCCTGATCTGCCATGGACTATTAACTTGACACAAAATAGACTTCTTGATTTTGATGAAATTACAGACACAGTCGTTCTTAAAGAGTGGAGCGTTAAAAATAATAAAAAATATAGTTATATTACTAAAAGTTTTTTTTCAAGCGCTGAATATGGCAAGGATCCCAATCTTAATAATATTCTTACTTACAATAAAGTAGAGACTATTTCAGGAAAATTAATTAAAGAGGAAATCAAAGGAAACTGTAAGAATACAGATATTTATAAAAACATTGATGATTGTTTGAAAGAAATTGAATTATCAGAGTCAACATTTGACAAAAATATTAAATATGTGGATAAAATTAAAAAGTTAGATCAAACATTTATTACAAATCTAAAAAATAATATTCCTAAATTACAATTAGTAAATAACGAGAAATACTATGCATTGATTATTGGAAATAATGATTACAAATATCTAGAAAAACTAGATGCGGCTGAGAATGATGCTATTGTTATTTCTGACGTTTTAGAAAAAAAATATGGTTTTGAAGTAGATCTACTTCTTAATGCTGATTACGACACAACTGTAAACTCTCTATTTAACATTACAAAAAAACTTAAAAAGAATGACAACTTGTTAATTTATTATGCGGGACATGGTGAAATTGATAAAGCAGAAGATAGAGGATACTGGCTACCTGTAGACGCAAGTTATGAAATGCGATCTAAGTGGATAAGCAATCAAAGAATAGTTGATAGAATAAAGGCTACCAAAGCAAAACATGTATTGTTAATTGCAGATAGTTGTTTTTCAGGAACTCTGATGAGATCTGGAAGTTTGCCAAATGAAATAGAAAATATTGATCAGAAATATATTAATAGATTAAAACAAAAAAAAACGAGATTAGTAATTACCTCTGGCGGTAATGAGCCTGTAGTTGATAGCGTGGGTGGTAATCACTCATTATTTGCACTTAAGCTAATTGATACACTTAAAAATAATGATAGCGTAATAAATTCTCAAATATTATTTGAAAATATTAGAAGATATGTGGTTGCAAATGCTGATCAAACTCCCGAAAGAGCTATGGTACATAAAACTGGTCATGATGGGGGAGATTTTTTATTCTTCTCAAAGAATTAATCAATTTTATTTCTTAATTTTTTAATTTTTTTAGATTGATTAAAGATTATTAAAATTAGGATTATTACAAATAGAGGGTAACCAATTACAAAAATGATTATATTTACAAGTTCATATGTTGTTCCAGTAACTTTTGCAATCCATGCAAGAATATCAACACAAAGATAAAAGAAATAATCAACCATAATAAATTCCTGTATTTTTTTAAAAGCCCCTAGAGAGGAAAAAGGGGCTTTTTGATTTATATTTTAGCAACCGCTAAAGTTATTCCAGCAAAATCCATCTGGGCTAGTTCTGTAATGTGATCCAACATAAGTTCCGTTGCTCTTAAAGTAACCATCAACTAGAACTAAAGCATTTGCAGCTGTATTAAGGTTTAAACCAATAACTGATACTAAACCTAACATAATCATTATTTTTCTCATTTTGTTTCCTTTTGTTAATTGTTTTTTAATTTTCATGATTAATTAACGTTTGAAATAAAATTTTATTCAAAAAAAAATACCCAATAAACTCATTATTAATAAGGCTTCCATTCCAATAAACATAATTAGCTTTTTATTATTTCTCCTGGTCCAAAACACATTCTTTGTGCTTTTTTTATATATTGAGGTAATTTTTCTAATTTCCAATTATTATCTAGTACATCGAAATGATCTTTAGGATTGTAATGATCATTTTTAATCAGCGTAATTCTAAATTCTTTATGATGGTTATATAATTTCATTAAACCACTTATTAAATCTTCAAGATTATGAAAGCCTTTAAACTGCATCATAACAATTGTCATAGCTTGCAATGGGTGAACAGTAATTACTCTTGCTGAAGATGAAAATTTATCTAATTTATTTATTCTGATTGGCAAATCTTGATTTTGTAAGTTATCTATATTTTTGATATTTCGTGTTGTCGAAAAAGAAAAAAGTATTCCAACTTTGGAACAGTCAGATTTTCTGATAAAAAATCTTAATTTATCACCATGAATAACTTTACCAGGAACAGCTGCAACAACATATTCTCCAAAATCATTAATATACCACTCATCATCTTCAGCTTTAGCATGTGGATGAACAATTAGTAAGATCACGAAAGCGACTAAATGAAGAAAAAGGAATAATGATAATCTCATGATTCTATTTTTAGAATATTGATTTGTTTTAATTAGGTTCTAATTTCGTTACGATTATGAAAAAATATCACATTTTAAACACAGAATATTTTAGGTATAAGATAAATATATGAAATATATTTTATTAGGTGCTGCAATTGCATTTGCAATGTATCTTGGTGATAAATACATACTTTAAATAGTTAAAATAAATGAGTGCTGAAGCAATAAGTTTTAATTGGAAATGTAAACACACTTGGAGAAGAAGTGCTAAGAATACAGCTTGGTGCTTATTAGGTTGTGCTATTGGAGATTTTGGAACGATATTATTTTTTCAATTAACTAAAATTCCTTTCCCAGTTTTAAGTATTATGATTTTAGCAATAATAAATGGTTTGATTACAAGTGTAATTTTAGAGACATTTATTTTAATTAAACAAAATTTTACTTTTCAAAAAGCATTGAAGACTGCTTTAGGTATGAGTTTTATTTCGATGATTAGTATGGAAATAGCAATGAATTTAACAGACTTCTTATTGACTGGTGGAGCAATACTTACATGGTGGGTAGTGCCAATAATGCTCGCAGTTGGTTTTATAACCCCTTGGCCATATAATTATTGGAGATTAAAAAAACATAATCAGGCTTGTCACTAAATAATCAAAAATAAAGGAGATAAATGAAAATATTAAAAGAACTAGATGATGCTAAATTAGTTATAGTTGATCTAGAAGTAAGTTTAGGGGACAAAGTAAGAAGTGCCCCCACATTATGCGCAAAGTATAAAGGAAAAATTATACCACTTAATACTGCTCATGATGGCAGACCAATATTAATGAAAGAAGAAAATTCAATAGAAAACTAAATTATGATTGAACAAGTAAGTATTTATTTAATAGCAATGATTTTAGGAATTATGTTATTTTTTTCATTCGTTATTGCTCCAGTAGTATTCACCACCTTAGATGAAGACAATGCCCGAAAGTTTATTAGAAGAATATTCCCTTTTTATTATAATGTTAATTTAGGAATTAGTTTTATTGTTATATTAACATTTTTATTTTTAAGTAAATTAGGAATTGATCTCTATTTAATTCTAGCAATCACAGTTTTATTTGCTACATCAAACTATTTGTTGATGCCATTAATCAATAAATATAGAGACGAAAAAGAGGACAAGAAATTTAAATATTCCCATTTTATCTCAGTAGTCATCAATTTTGTTCAAATGATTTGTTTAGTATTTCTTTTAATTTAAGATGTTTAACTATTAATTTAAGATGTTTAACTATTTTGTCTTTTGATTTTTAAAAAGATATTTTTAAATACCTGACGATAAAGTTCATAAAATGTTAGACAAATAAAGTAAATATTTGAGATTAACCATATACCTAAAAATAAATAATCAAAATTGTTGTTAAGATCATAAAATGAACTTAATAAAATTTTAAAAGAGGAAATAAACCATAGAACCATAAATACAGCAGAATATCGTCTATATTTATTAACTCGTAATGGATGAATAAATTTCATTGGTATAAATTTTAATAATATACAAGCAGATATTAGAAATAAATTATATACCTGCGTTAGATCAAATAAATATAAATAAAAAAGCAAAATATTCCAGATACATGGAAAACCTTTATAAAAGTTATCTGAAGTCATCAAATTATTATTCGAATATGATATTGCTGATACGATTAAAATGATAGAAGGTATAATAATTTCAAAGGGTGAGGGAACAAATTTAAACCAATAAATCATTACTGATGGAATTATTATGTAATTGAAGAAATCAATTACACTATCAAGCATTTTACCATCTATATTTTTTACAAAAATAGATACCTTGAATTTTCTTGCTAATGTACCATCAACAGCATCTATTAATAATGCAAGTCCTAAAAATAAAAAAGCTGAGGTTTCATCATTTTTAAATACGCATATTAGTGCTAAAAAGCCTGCTATTAGTCCAGAACATGTTAACAAATGAACAGACCAAGCTAAAAGAGTATTTATATCTTTTTTATTTTTTAACATTCATTTTTTTAACCTATGAACCAAAATTTCTGAGATTAATCTTGTCGCGCTATAATTATGCAGAATACTCCAGTTTTGAATGTAGAATTATCTTTAAAATAAAAATAATTAACTAAATGTAACGCATATTGTCTTCGTTAACTGCTTTTTCTAATCTTATTAAAAAATCTGGTATTGCACTTTTGACTCTACTCCATGTTGGAATAAAAGGTGTATCCATTGGGTTTTGATAGAAAGCATCTCCTGCTTTCATAATATTTGCAGCAAATAATTCAACAGCTTTTTCCTCTGTATGAGAGTCAAATTTTAAACCATTCATTTCTGCATCATTTCTATAGGCATCTATTAAATCTAATGCTGCTCTGTAGTATGTTGCCTTTAAAGATCTGAATTGCTCTTTGCTGAATGAATGACCTTGGGTTGCCAGTTTCTTTATAAATGTTTTGATTATATCGATAGACATTCTTGATAGACCTTGCTTTTCATCGTTAATAGATAAGTTTTGATGTTTGTGATCATAGGTATCTGCCAAATCTACCTGGCAAATGTTTTGAGGAGAGAAGTTTCTTTGCATTTCAGATAAAATTCCTATTTCTATACCCCAGTCTGATGAAATTCTTAGCTCTGGTAGAATATTTCTTCTAAATGAAAATTCTCCAGCCAAAGGATATTTAAAAGATTTCATAAAGTTTAGGTAATCGCTTTTACCTATAGTTTTTTCGAGTGCATTCAACAGTGGAAAAACAAGTAATCTTGCAACTCTTCCATTCATTTTATTATCTGCAACACGTGGGTAGAAACCTTTGCAAAATTCAAAATTAAATAATGGATTTACGACAGGATAAAATAGTTTTGCTAACATTCTGCGGTCATATGTTTTAATATCACAATCATGCAATGCTACAGATCTTGCACTATCTCTTGCTATAGACATTCCTATGCAGTACCAAACATTTCTACCTTTCCCATATTCATTTGGAGCTAGATCTAATTTTTTTAATTCTTTGTCTAATTTTTTAAGATTAGGTCCATCGTTCCATAGAATTGTAAATGGGGTTTCTAATTTCTCAAAAAATGTCCAAGCCTTTCTTGCTTGTGCTTCTGAAGCTCTATCTAAGCCAATAATTATATGATTTAGATAGTTAGTTTTACTGATTTCGCTAACAATTTTCGGTAAAGCATCACCTCTTAACTCTGAATATAGACAAGGCAAAATTAATTCCATCTTTCTTTCTTTGGAAAAATTTAATAAATCTTTTTCAAGATCTTTGGTTGACTTAGTACCAAAGTCGTGAAGTGTTGATATGGTACCATCTTGATAGAAATCACTCATGGCGGGAACCTATCCTATGATCCAATTTTTTGTATAGCCGTTTTGATCACATCAGCCCACCCCAAAGGAGATGGCTCAGTAGATTTGATTAAATTATCTATATTTATCAACGAACTATCAAAATTATCATTTTTAACCAAACATGCATAATTGCTCTGTCTTAACATATCTATATCATTTTGGTTATCGCCAACCCCAATGGTTATTATTTCATCATCTACTTCATTTTTTATTAATTCTAGAGTTTTGGTCATAGCTTTTGATTTATTAACATTGTCACAAATGCTCATTATTCTTCCTCCAGTCTGAACAGTTAATCCAGCATTATTCATAATTTTAATAAATTCATTTTTTCCTATTTCATTCCCATTAAATAATATTGGTAATGAGTGTTTTCTTTTTAAAGCTAGCCCAATTTTGTCCAACGGAAGACCAAAAATTTCTTGCTGTTTTTTAGAATTTAATTTTAAAATAAAAGAGATTTTATCTCTTAAATGAGAAGGAATATTTTCATTGAAAATTTGATAAATTTGATCAGTTGATCTACTTAATGATACTTTTTCAGGTAGGTTTGAATGTATTAAATTTAATCCGTGAATACTTGATCCATTTTCTGCAATAAAACTTATATTTAAATTATACAGTTTATTAAAATCTAATAATTCAGCTTCTGTTTTGCTAGAGTTAGGAATTATTTTAATTTCTTTTAAAAGCAGTTCTTTGAAGTAATTTTCAATTTCATCAAACCTAAATGTATCTTTATCTAACAGAGATCCATCTAGATCAGTGAAAATTATAATTTGTTTTTTTTGTTTCATTAAAGTAAATATTAACATAAATACTCATGAAAATAACTAATGCCCTCGTGGTGAAATTGGTAGACACAAAGGACTTAAAATCCTTGCCATTTATGGAGTGCCAGTTCGAGTCTGGCCGAGGGCACCACTAAATGTTAAAACCACATGTTCTTTTTGATAATACAAAAACATCAAAAAAAATTAAAAATTTTCTAGATCATAAAATTACAAATTTATCTTTAAGTAAATGCAATCTAATTATTGTTATTGGTGGTGATGGTTTTATGCTTTCGTCTCTGAAAAAGTATAACAAATACAAAAAACCTTTCTATGGAATAAATGCTGGTAGTTATGGTTTTTTAATGAATAAATTTTCTTCAAAAAATACAGTAAAAAATTTAACCAAAGCTAAGTCTGTCACAATTTCACCGTTAGAGATGGTTGTTAAAAATAAATTTAATAAAAACAAAAAATCTATTGCAATAAATGAGGTATCTATACTAAGACAAAGTAGGCAAACTGCCTCATTGGAAATTTCTAGTGGATCACAGAAAATTATAAAAAAATTAGTATCTGATGGAATTTTGGTTTCTACACCAGCAGGCAGTACTGCATATAATATGTCAGTTTATGGCCCTATATTAAACTTAGATTCGAAAAAGTTATCTATTCGACCAATTAGTGCTTTTAGACCAAGAAGATGGAAAGGTAGGGTAGTTAGCGATAAATCAAAAATTATTATTAAAAATTTAAACATTCAAAAGAGACCTATAAGTGCTGTAGCTGATAATTACGAAGTAAGAAATGCAAAAGTTATTTCTATAAAAATAAATAAAAAAATTAAGTTTAATCTTCTTTACGATTCAAATAAAAGTCTACAAAAAAAAATTAAAATAGAGCAGATCAGAAAAGAAACAAATTAATGAATAAAAAAAATTTTGGGTTTGGAACTCAAATTAGAAAATCTCCATATTTTGACTCAACTATAAAATGGGGAGCAACAGGTTTTTCTGTATATAATCATATGTATATACCTCGTGATTTTGGTGATCCTGAACAAAACTTTTGGAACTTAATTAAAACAGCAATTTTATGTGACGTTGCTGTTGAAAGACAAGTTGAAATTACTGGACCAGATGCATTTGAATTTACTCAATTATTAACACCAAGAGATCTATCAAAATTATCTGTTGGTCAATGTAAATATGTTTTAATTACAAACGTAGAGGGCGGAGTGTTAAATGACCCGGTTCTTTTACGTTTAGGAGAAAATCACTTTTGGTTATCTTTGGGCGACAGTGATATTTTATTGTGGGCTCAAGGAGTAGCAATTAACTCTGGGTTAAATGTGAAAATAACAGAGCCAGACGTTTCTCCATTACAATTACAAGGACCTAAGTCTGCAGAAATAATGATTAAATTATTTGGAGAAGGAATAAAAGATCTAAAATATTATTGGTTTAGAAAACTAGATTTAGATGGAATACCATTAATCGTTTCAAGAACTGGCTGGTCAAGTGAGTTTGGTTATGAGTTGTTTTTAAAAGATGGTTCAAAAGGAAATGAATTATATGAAAAAATTATGTTTGTAGGAAAGGAATTTGGACTAAAACCAGGTCACACTTCTTCTATTAGAAGAATAGAAGGTGGTATGCTCTCTTACCATGCTGATGCGGATATACATACAAATCCATTTGAACTGGGTTTAGATCGTTTAGTTAACCTAGATAGTGATATAAATTTTATAGGCAAAGAAGCACTTAAAAGAATTAAAGCAGAAGGGGTTAAAAGATTACAAGTTGGTTTAGAAATTAAATGTGAAAAATTAAGTGGACCCAACACTACATTTTGGCCTTTAATGGCTGATAATAATGTTATAGGAAAAGTAACTTCAGCTGTTTATTCTCCACGTTTGAAAAAGAATATTGCTTTAGCCATGGTTGACATTAAATATTCCAAAATTGGTTTAGAAATTGAAGTTACAATTCAGGAAAAAAATTTTAAATGTGAAGTTATTGAAAAACCTTTTTTTGATCCAAAAAAACAAATTACATCAAAATCATTAAGTTAGTCTGGTGCCCCCGCACGGATTCGAACCGCGGACCTATTGATTACAAATCAATTGCTAAAGTTTAAATAAACATTTGTTTGCAACAATAATTTTAAAATATTTTAAATCTGGTCACACTATGGGCACAGTGATAAACTTTTTCTATGAAAACAGTCTACATACTAATTAATGAAGCAATGCCAGGTATAATCAAAATAGGCTGGACAGATAAAACTGTTGAAGAACGTATGAAAGAATTAGATAGAACAGCAACACCTCTACCTTTCACTTGTTACTATGCAAAGCGTGTTGATGATCCAACATTTGTAGAGTCAAAACTACACCAAGCATTTGATGAGTTTAGAATAAGAGATAACAGAGAATTTTTTAGAATGTCACCAGACCAAGCTAAAGCAGCACTCGAGATTGCTAGTGGAGAAGATGTAACTCCAAAAGATGATGTTGTTGAAAATGAAAGTGATAGGGCGGCACTAAATCGTGAGCGTAACAGAAATAGATTTAACTTTGCACAAGTTGGTATTGAGCCTGGTGAAATTTTAGAGTTTAAAAAAGATCCGTCAATTACTGCAAAAGTTATAGAGAATGATCAAATAGAATTTAGAGGAGCTAAAACATCTTTATCTCCAACTGCATTAATTATTGTTCAAGAAATGGGTTATAAGTGGACTAAAATTGCTGGACCACAATTTTGGATGTATAAAGGTAAAACTCTTTATGAATTGAATAAATGAAAAAACTTTTAGGGATCGTGGTTTTGGGTTTCTTGTTAAGTGCCAATGCAAAAGCTTTAGATCTTAACTTATTGTGTAAGGGTGATGGTTCTAGAAAAACTGGAACTGGAACAGGAATAACTCTTAATAAAGATGTCGATGGTGCTGTTATTTTATCTTTAAAAGCTAATAGAGGTGAAATCAATATTCCTGCTGCATTGCTACCAGGCTTCAATAGAACATTAAATTTTTTAAAAAAAGATAAAAAAAATAAGTTTAAACTTTATAATATTAAAATAAATGAGTCTGAAATTAAGGCTAACTTTAAACTAAATCCCGTCAATAAGCCTTCAGTTAAAATTGATAGATATACAGGTGTTTTATATATCGAAGGTTTAAATCTAACATTCAATGCAGAATGTGAAAAATTTGAAAAAAAAGAAAAAAAATTTTAACGACTACTTGATCTTGGCACAATCCTGGTCCAATCCTGGCACAATCAAGTATAAAATTTACCTGTAAATTTTTTTTGCAAAAATAATTAGTGTTGAATTTGTTGAGTGATGGTGCCCCCGCACGGATTCGAACCGCGGACCTATTGATTACAAATCAATTGCTCTACCAACTGAGCTACAAGGGCGTTCTGCGATGTATAAATGATAAGCCATAATTTGCAATACTAAATCAACTCTATGATTTACTTTTTGAGATCAAGAATTTTTTATATTAAATCTTATTGGACATTTTGACATTTTTTGTATTTATAATTCACTATTTATAATACAATTAATAAATATTATTAAATTTAGACAATTTTAACAAAATGAAAATTGCATTAATTACAGGCTCGACAGGTCTTGTAGGTTCTACTGCAAGTGAATTTTTAATAAAAAAAGGTTTAAAAATAATTGGTGTTGATAATGATTTTAGATCAAAATTCTTCGGAAAGTCATCATCAACTAAAAATCAAAAAAATAAATTAATAAAAAACAAAAATTACAAACATATTAACTGTGATATTAGAGATCATTTATTTTTAAAAAAAATTTTTAAAAGATATGCTAAAAATATTGATTTGATTATACATAGCGCAGCCCAACCATCCCATGATTGGGCTTATAAAGACCCAATTACTGATTTTGATATTAATGCTCGATCAACGTTAAATTTACTAAATTTAACAAAAAAATACTGTGAAAATTCCGTTTTTATTTTCCTGAGTACAAATAAGGTTTACGGCGACTCACCAAATAAAATTAAATTTCATGAAAAATTATTAAGATGGGATGTAAGTAAAACATCTAAATTTATAAATGGAATAGATGAAAATATGTCTATAGATAAATCAATACACAGTTTTTTTGGAACCTCAAAAACTTATGCAGATCTAATCGTCCAAGAATTTGGAAAAAATCTTAATTTAAAGACAGGTATTTTTAGATGTGGTTGTATTACAGGACCTAATCATGCGGGAGCTAAACTTCATGGCTTTTTATCCTTTTTAGTGAAGGAATGTATTGAAAAAAAAAAATATGAGTTAATTGGATACAAGGGTAAACAAGTGAGAGATAATATTCATAGCAATGATTTAATCGAGGCTTTTTGGGAATTTTATAAAAATCCAAATAAAGGTGAAGTTTACAATATGGGAGGAGGAAGAGCTGCATCATGCTCTCCTTTGGAAGCAATTAATTTTTTAGAGGAAAAACTTAATATTAAAGTAAAAAAAAAATTTACAAAACTACCAAGATCGGGAGATCATAAATGGTATATTACAAACTTAAAAAAATTTAAAAGAGATTATCCTTCATGGAAAATTCGTAACAATTTTAAAAGTATTATGAATGAGTTCGTTGATCTTTATACTAAATAAAATTTCTTTTATTTATATTTAATTTTATTAGGTTATATAAACGAATTTTCAATCTCCAACCAACCATATGGATTTCCAGGATGAAAATTTCCATAATTTGGAATCCAAGATTTAGGCAATACCACGCGTTTATTATCATACCCCATTTTTGATCTTATAGAAGCTGCCCACCAACCAAAAGTGGAATTTGCTAATATTAAATTTTGTGATTTTATTAAAGTTGTAAAATCACATACTGATGTTAAGAAATTCTTATTCAATTTTTTATTTTGTATTTTGTAACCATTTGTCTTTAATTTTTCATATAAAAGATCATCAAATTGTAGATCTTCTGAAACAATAGTAATTTTTTTTTCCTTATTTTTGTTTAGAATATTTAAAGCATTAAAATAATAATCCATATTTATTTCCCATCCATATTTTATATAATCAGATCTTCTAAACTGTATTACTAACTCAGATTCTTGAAATGTATCGAATATTTTTTTTTTTGAGCAAGATAAAATTTCTTCGCATACATCGTCTAATATATCTTTATACCATGTAGAATTCTGGAAAAATCCTCTTAATATAAAATATTTTTTTTTTTTAATATTTTCAAAATTGAACTTTTTAACTGGATGATCATCTACTATATATCCAAATAAAAAATCTCTAATTCTTTGATATTTTTTAGTATATGAATTAGAAGCAGTTTTTTCTTTTTTTATATTTAGATAAAAGTCTATATTAACACTTTCATCAGACCATTTATCTTTGTCACCGTAATAAACAGACTTATAGTCAGAAAATTTTTTTTGTAATTTTTTTGAGGCTGTATATTGAAAAAGCTGATTACCCAAACCCCCAATAAATTCTGTTTTAATTTTTTTCATAACTTATGTTTTATTATTATTCATTTACTAAATTTTATACTGTTATTGTATCTAATATTTGAACTTAAACTACAAGCTAACAATTGAATTTATTAAAATATAATAAAATATTACTTAAAAAAAAGTCTAAAAAAACTTTTTAATTAATAAAACTATGTTAATTAATCAATCATATATTGTTAAGATATTTTTTATGTTTACTTATATGATGAAATACTATAGCTGCACTATTTGATATATTCAAACTCTCAATATTTTTGTTAATATTTATCTTTACTAAAAAATCAGTATATTTTTTAGTGTGCTGATTAAGACCATGTCCTTCAGAACCAAATAATAAGACATTATTCCCTTTCCACTTTACCTCAGTAAAATTCTTGTCACTGTTCGCAGTGAAACCATAAATCCAAAAATTTTTATCCCTTAAATATTTTAAAGTAGTATTTATATTTGAAACTTGAAAAATGTTTAAATGTTCAACACACCCACTTGCTGATTTATATAATAATTTACTTTCACTTGGAAAATGTCTCTCTTTAACTATCAGACCATCTATATTAAATGAAGCTGCACTTCTAATTAAAGAACCTATGTTTCTTGGATCAGTAACTTCATCTAAACATACAAATGTTAAATCATTTTTGTCTTTAATAAACTCTTTTAATTCAGTATTTTTTAAATGTTCAATTTCTGCAACATATCCTTGATGTAAAATATCCTCACTCCTACAATATTTATCTAATTCTTTTTTGGTTTTGAAAAAAACTTTTATATCTTTTAATAAATTTTTATGAGGATTATTCTTATGTATATTTTTTTTACTCTCTTCTGTTAAGAATATTTTGATTACTCTTCTATTTGGGTTTTTTAATGCTCCAATAACAGCGTGTCTTCCAGCTATAAAAAAGGATGATTTTTGAGTCATATTTTATGAATTTATTGGGTTTTTATACTATTTTTTCTGAAATTCACGTATTGCATTTGTACAATAAAAATATATAAAACGCATGTTGTTTAAAGCTTTATTGAACAAGGGGACGCTTCCCCTGCTATTAGGGAGGGGTACCAAAGCGGTCAAATGGGGCGGGCTGTAAACCCGTTGACTTCGGTCTTCGAAGGTTCGAATCCTTCCCCCTCCACCATTCAATAAATATTTAAATAATTAAGGAGTATACTTGGGTGATGCGGGTGTAGTTCAATGGTAGAACGCTAGCCTTCCAAGCTGGATGTAAGGGTTCGATTCCCTTTACCCGCTCCAAAAATTAAAAATAAAATGTAAAGAAAAAAGAGGTAAATAAGTAATGTCAAAAGAAAAGTTCGTAAGAAATAAACCGCACTGTAACATCGGTACAATCGGTCATGTCGATCACGGTAAAACTACGTTAACAGCTGCGATCACAAAAGTTTTAGCTGAGTCAGGCGGTGCGCAATTTACTGCTTATGATCAAATTGATAAAGCTCCAGAGGAAAAAGAAAGAGGAATTACAATTTCAACAGCTCACGTTGAATATGAAACTGCAAACAGACACTATGCTCACGTGGATTGCCCAGGTCACGCTGACTATGTAAAAAATATGATTACAGGTGCAGCCCAAATGGATGGAGCAATTTTAGTTGTTAATGCTGCTGATGGTCCAATGCCTCAAACCAGAGAGCACATTCTTTTAGCAAGACAAGTAGGTGTACCCGCTATTGTTGTTTACTTAAACAAAGTTGATCAAGTTGATGATAAAGAAATGATCGATCTTGTTGAGGAAGAAATTAAGGATTTATTAACATCATATAAATTCCCAGGTGATAAGACTCCTATCGTTAAAGGTTCTGCACTTGCAGCTGTTGAGGGAAGAGATGATGAAATTGGAAAAAACTCTATTATGGATCTAATGAAAGCTGTAGATGAATTCATCCCACAACCAGACAGACCAAAAGATAAAGATTTCCTAATGCCTGTTGAAGACGTTTTCTCAATCTCTGGAAGAGGAACTGTTGTAACAGGTAGAGTAGAGTCTGGAGTAATCAAAACTGGAGAAGAAATAGAAATAGTTGGTATTAGAGATACTAAAAAATCAGTTTGTACTGGAGTTGAAATGTTTAGAAAACTTTTAGACTCAGGTGAAGCTGGTGACAATATTGGCGCACTTCTTAGAGGTGTTGAAAGAACTGATGTTGAAAGAGGTCAAGTTTTGTGTAAGCCAGGATCTATTAAACCACACACTAAATTTGAGGCCCAAGCATATGTATTAAAAAAAGAGGAAGGCGGCAGACATACACCATTCTTTACGAAATACAGACCTCAATTTTACTTTAGAACAACTGACGTTACTGGTGAGGTTGAATTGCCGTCAGGAACAGAGATGGTTATGCCAGGAGATGATGCAAAATTTACAGTTAAACTAATTACACCTATTGCAATGGATGAAAAACTTAACTTTGCAATAAGAGAAGGTGGTAGAACAGTAGGAGCTGGAGTAGTAACAAAAATTTTAGAGTAAACACTATAGGAGTGTAGCTCAATTGGTAGAGCGCCGGTCTCCAAAACCGGAGGTTGGGGGTTCGATTCCCTTCGCTCCTGCCATTTAGTTTATAAAATTATGAAAAACCCTTTAAAATTTATCCAAGATGTAAAACAAGAGGCTTTTAAAGTCACTTGGCCAACCGCTAAAGAGACAGTTCAAGGTGCATTAATGGTTCTTGCAATGGCAGTTTTAGCTTCAATATTTTTTTTACTGTTAGATCAAGTGTTAAAATTCCTTTTAGAAATCATACTAAGAGTGAGTATCTAATGAAAAATTGGTATATTGTTCAATCTCATTCAAGCTTTGAAAACAAGGTTGCACAACTAATAAAAGAAGAGGCGGAAAAAGCAGAAATTTCAGAAAAGATTGAGGAAATCATAGTACCTACACATGATGTTACAGAAGTTAAAAGAGGCAAAAGAATTCAAAGGAAGAAGAAATATTTTCCAGGCTACGTTTTAATTAAAAGTGAAATGGACAATAATATTTACCACATGATTAAAAATTTAAAAAAAGTAAGTGGCTTTCTTGGATCCAAGGGAGCCCCTATACCAGTGTCTGACAAAGAAATAGAAAAAATTTTAGGACAAATTAAGGATGGTGTTGCTCAACCAAAATCAGGTATAGAATATAGTGTTGGAGAAAAGGTTCAAGTCATAGATGGACCTTTCGCTTCATTTGCTGGATTGGTAGAGGATATTGACGAAGAAAAATTAAGATTAAAAGTTTCAGTTTCAATTTTTGGAAGACCTACACCAGTCGATCTTGAATACAACCAAGTAGAAAAGGCAAGTTAATGGCAAAAAAAGAAATTAGTGGATACGTAAAGTTGCAAATTAAAGGAGGTCAAGCTAACCCAGCACCTCCTGTTGGTCCAGCTCTTGGACAAAGAGGTATTAATATTATGGAGTTTTGCAAAGCATTTAATGATAAAACTAAGAGTTTCGCAGGTAAACCAGTCCCAGTTATAATTACAGTTTATAAAGATAAAAAATTTGATTTTATAATAAAATCTCCACCAGCATCACATTTTATTAAAGAAGCTATGAAATTAAAAAGTGGATCTAAAGAACCTGGAAGAAACATTGTGGGATCCATATCGAAACAGCAGCTCAAAGATATTGCAGAAAAGAAAATGGCAGACTTAAATGCTCATGATTTGGATGAAGCTGCGAAAATTATTGCTGGATCTGCAAGATCAATGGGTATAGAGGTTAAAGATTAATGAAATCAAAAAGATACAAGAGCCTGCCAGAAAAAACTAACGAATTACAATCTGCCAAAATTGATAGTGTTCTTAGTTTGATAAAATCTAATTGTACAACAAAATTTGATGAGTCAATTGATTTAAGTTTTAGAATTAATAACAAGCAAAAAAAAAATGAAGTTAACCTAAGAACAGTAGTAAATTTACCAGGTGGAACAGGTAAATCAATAAAAGTAGCTGTGGTATGTGAAGAAAGCAAAATAGATGAAGCCAAGAATGCAAATGCTGACATAATAGGAAGTGATGATTTAGTTGAGAAAATTAAAAATGGAGATTTAAATTTTGAAAAACTTATATGCACACCCTCAATGATGATTAAACTTTCGAAGTTAGGGAAAGTTCTAGGACCAAAGGGATTAATGCCAAACCCTAAATTAGGAACAGTTACTAGTGATATATCTAAAGCAGTTATAGAAGCAAAAGCTGGTCAAGTTGAAATTCGAAATGATAAAGATGGAAATATTGGTTTAAGCATTGGAAAAAAATCTTTTGATGATGATAAGCTTATTAAGAATTATTCAGCGGTCATTGACGCTTTAGAAAAAGAGAAATCTAATTTGACTATAAAGGGAGATTTAGTTAAACAAGCATTCATAACTTCAAGCATGGGTGTATCCTACAAATTAAAATTAGATAAGAGTTTTTAATTATGATGAACAAAGAACAAAAAAGTCAGTACATAAATGATATGACAACTCAGTTTGATAAAACTGAAGCAGTTATTGTTACTCATTATCAAGGTTTAACTGTAAATCAATTAGACGAACTAAGAAAAAAAATGCGTGAGCATGGAATAAAATTCAAAATAACGAATAATAGAATTACAAAGCTAGCTTTGGAAAAGACAAAATGCAAAGAACTGTCAAATCTGTTTTCAGGTCCAACAGCAGTAGCATTATCAGAAGATGCAATTACATCTGCAAAAATTCTTACCAAATTTTCAAAAGAAAATGAAAACCTCAAAATCTTAGGGGGAATCATGGGTACCGACATTTTGGATGTGGCAGGAGTTAAAAATGTTGCAACATTACCCTCATTAGAAGAGGCTAGAGCCAAAATAGTGGGTATTTTAAGGTCTCCAGCACAAAAAATAGCAAGTATTTTACTTGCACCCGCTTCAAAAATCGCTATTTTAGCGCTCGAAAAATCAAAAAAATAACTAGGGACAAAATAAATTATTATTATGGCTGACTTAAATAAAATTATAGACGATTTATCAAGCTTGACTGTTGTTGAAGCAGCTGAGCTTTCAAAACAATTAGAGGAAAAATGGGGAGTTACAGCAGCTGCAGCAGTTGCTCCTGCACCTGCAGCGGGTGGTGGAGATGCACCTGCCGAAGAAAAAGACGAATTTACTGTTATGCTAACTGCTGTTGGCGATAAAAAAATTAATGTCATTAAAGAAGTGAGAGCTGTAACTGAGTTAGGTTTAAAGGAAGCAAAAGATTTAGTTGAGGGAGCACCTAAAGAAGTCAAATCAGGTGTTAATAAAAAAGAAGCAGACGAAATAAAAGCTAAGTTAGAAGCTGCAGGCGCAAAAGTAGAACTAAAATAAATATTAACTAGAGAGATTTAAATTACTGAAATCTTAAATTCAGTAGCTTAATATATATGCAATTATCTTTTACTGAAAAAAAGAATATTAGAAAAAGTTTTGGTAAACTAAAGGAAAGTTTATCAATACCAAATTTAATAGAAGTTCAAAAAAATTCGTATAAAGAACTAACCGAATTTAGAGAAGAAGTAGAGCAGCATTTAGTTAAGGGGTTCCATAGAGTTTTTAAAAGTATATTTCCAATTGAGGATTTGAACGATAAAGCGACTCTTGAGTATGTTTCCTATCGACTTGAAAAACCAAAATTTGATGTGGATGAATGTATTACAAGAGGTTTAACTTATTCAGCACCATTAAAATGCACTCTTAGATTAGTTGTATATGAGATAGATCAAGAAAATAATACTAAAGACATATTATCAGCTAAAGAGCAAGAGGTATATATGGGTGAAGTTCCTATGATGACAAACAGTGGTACTTTTATTACAAATGGTGTTCAACGTGTTGTTGTCAATCAAATGCATAGAAGTCCAGGTGTATTTTTTGACCATGATAGAGGTAAATCTCATGCAAGTGGAAAACTTTTATTTAATTGTAGAGTTATTCCAAATAGAGGTTCATGGTTAGATTTTGAATTTGATGTTAAGGACTTTTTGTATTTTAGAATAGATAGAAAAAAGAAAATTTTTGTTTCTACACTTCTACAAGCATTAGGATTTACAAAATCAGATATAGTGAATGAATTTTATGAAAAGGAAACTTTTTCATACGACGAAAAATTAAAAAAATGGAAAACAAAGTTTGATCCCGAGAATTATAAAGCTAAAAATTTTTCAGAAGAGATAATAGATGCAAAAAATAACAAAGTTTTAGTTAAAGTTGGTGAGCAAATTAATTTCTTAGTAGCAAAAAAACTCCAGAATGATGGGTTAAAAGAGATTTTGGTCAGCAACGATTCATTATATGGAAAATTCATGCATGAAGCCATTACCGTTGGTGAGGACACATTTGGCATCGGTACAGAAATTAATGAAACTATAATTCAAAAACTTTTAGAAGAAAATATTAAAACAATAAATTTATCAAAAACAAATTCAATTTCAAAAGGACCTTATTTACTTCAAACTATTTTAAATGATAAAAATGACAATAAAAATGATGCAATAACTGAAATATACAAAATTCTAAGACCTGGAGAACCTCCAACTATAGAAATTGCAACACAAATATTTAACAATTTATTTTTTAGTTCAGATAGATATGATTTGTCTGATGTTGGCAGAGTAAAGATGAACTCTAGACTAGACTTAAATTGTTCAGATAAAATTACAATATTAAGAAACGACGACATACTTGCTATAATCAAAAAGATGCTGGATCTTAGAGATGGAAAAGATGAGGTAGATGATATCGATCATTTAGGAAACAGAAGAGTTAGATCTGTTGGTGAATTAGTTGAAAATCAAGCAAGAATTGGGGTTTATAGAATGGAAAGAGCCATTAAAGAAAAAATGACGACTTTAGATGTTGAGTCAGCAATGCCACAAGATTTGATTAACGCTAAACCTTTAACAATATCTTTGAAGGATTTTTTTGCAACTTCTCAACTGTCTCAATTTATGGATCAAACAAACCCGTTATCTGAAATTACACATAAAAGAAGAGTCTCTGCATTAGGACCGGGTGGACTTACTAGAGAAAGAGCAGGATTTGAGGTTAGAGATGTACATCCAACCCATTACGGTCGAATATGCCCGATCGAGACACCAGAAGGACCCAACATAGGTTTAATTAATAGCCTTTCTACATATTCTAAAATAAATAAATATGGATTTATAGAAAGTCCATACAAGAAAGTAGAAAATGGAATTGTTCAAGATAAGATTGAATATTTGTCGGCGATGGAAGAAACTAAATTTACAATCGCTCAAGCAAATTCGGTTTTAGATAAGAATGGAAAATTTGTTGAAGAACTTATTTCAAGCAGGGCAAATTTAGATTTTATCTTATCAAAACCAGAGAATATCGACTATATAGATGTTTCACCAAAACAGTTAGTTTCAGTTGCTGCATCATTAATTCCTTTTCTAGAAAATGATGATGCCAACAGAGCTTTGATGGGTTCTAATATGATGAGACAAGCAGTACCACTCCTAAAACCTGAAGCACCTTTAGTTGGCACGGGTATAGAAAGTGATGTAGCCTTAGACTCTGGTGTAACAATAGTTGCAAAAAGAGATGGTATTGTAGATAAAATAGATGGAAAAAGAATTGTAATTAAAGCCTCAAATGAAAAAGATTACTCTCAATCGGGTGTGGACATATATAATTTACAAAAATTTAAAAGATCAAACCAAAATACATGTATAAATCAAAAACCATTAGTAAGAGTAGGTGATATAGTAAAGTCGGGAGATATAATTGCAGACGGTCCATCTACAAAAACTGGAGAATTAGCTTTAGGTAAAAATGTGACAGTAGCATTTATGCCTTGGCAAGGATACAATTTTGAGGACTCAATATTAATATCTGAGAGATGTGTGACAGATGATGTATTTACATCAATTCATATTGAGGAATATGAAGTCATGGCTAGAGATACAAAGTTAGGAGAGGAAGATATCACAAGAGATATTCCAAACATAAATGAGGAGTCTCTAAAAAATTTAGACGAGTCCGGAATAGTTTATATTGGTGCAGAGGTTAAGCCTGGAGATATATTAGTTGGAAAAGTTACACCAAAAGGAGATTCAGCTTCTGGTCCAGAGGAAAAACTTTTAAGATCTATATTTGGGGAAAAAGCAATTGATGTCACTGATACTTCATTAAAAATGCCAAGTGGTAGTGGTGGTATAGTGGTAGATGTTAGAGTTTTCAATAGACATGGTATTGAGAAGGACGAAAGGTCAATAACCATAGAAAGAGCTGAAATTGAAAGTGTTCAACAAGATAAAATAGTTGAGGAAGATATCTTGGAAAGAAGTATAAAACAAATGGCTTCATCGATTTTAACAAATATCAAATTAAATAAAAAAATTAAAAATTATGATGCTGGTGTAACTTTAAGTGAAAAAATTGTATTTGATTTGCCAGTGACTGAACTATTTAAAATTTCAATTGATGACGAAAAAAAAATGGAGACCTTACGCCAACTTAGATCTCAGTATGATAATGCTAAAACAGATATTCAAGAAAGATTTGAAGACAAAGTACTAAAAATCAGACAGGGTGATGATTTATTACCAAGTGTTATGAAAATGGTAAAAGTTTTTGTTGCAATTAAAAGAAGATTAAGACCAGGTGATAAAATGTCTGGAAGACACGGTAACAAAGGCGTAGTTAGTAAAATTGTTCCAGTAGAGGATATGCCATATAGAGAGAATGGAAAACCTGTTGACATTGTTTTAAACCCATTAGGAGTACCAAGTAGAATGAACGTCGGTCAAATACTAGAAACACATCTAGGATGGTCTTGTAAAGAACTTGGTGAACAATTGACTGATTTAATAAATCAAAATCAAAAAAAAATAGAAAAAGAAGAAAAAATAACTAATTTTTTAAGGTCAGTGTATGGTGATGAAGTTTACTCTGAAAACATCGACGGCTTATCAAAAACTGAATTTAAAGATCTATGCACTAATATTCAAAATGGAGTTCCAATTTCAACACCTGTATTTGATGGTGCAAAGGAACAAGATGTAACCAATATGCTTAAACTTGCAAAATTACCAAATTCAGGACAAACAACATTGTGGGATGGAAGAACTGGGGAGAAATTTGACAGACCTGTCACGGTTGGAATTATTTATATGCTTAAACTACATCACTTGGTCGAGGATAAAATACATGCTAGATCAACAGGTCCTTACAGTTTGGTCACCCAACAACCACTTGGTGGTAAGGCTCAACTAGGAGGCCAAAGGTTTGGTGAAATGGAAGTTTGGGCTTTAGAAGCATATGGAGCTTCATATACTCTTCAGGAAATACTAACTGTTAAATCTGACGATGTAGCTGGTAGAGTTAAAGTTTATGAAACAATAGTTAAAGGTGAAGAAAACTTTGAGTCTGGAATACCAGAGTCATTTAATGTTCTAGTAAAAGAAATTAAGTCACTAGCACTAAACGTGGAGTTAAACTAAAAATATGAGTAAAGAATTATCAGATTTGTTTAAATCTTCAGAAATATCTGAAGCTCAAAACTTTAATAGCATTAAAATTACATTAGCTAGTCCAGAAAAAATAAAATCATGGACTTTTGGTGAGATTAAAAAACCAGAAACTATTAACTACAGGACGTTTAGACCTGAAAAAGATGGTCTTTTCTGTGCTAGAATATTTGGACCTATTAAGGATTATGAATGTTTATGTGGTAAGTACAAAAGAATGAAATTCAGAGGAATAATATGTGAAAAATGTGGAGTAGAAGTTACAAAGTCTAATGTGAGAAGAGAAAGAATGGGACACATTAATTTAGCAACACCAGTAGCACATATATGGTTCTTAAAATCATTACCTAGTAGAATTTCTCTAGTTGTGGATATGAAACTAAAAGAGGTAGAAAGAGTTTTATATTTTGAAAATTTTATAGTGATTGAACCTGGATTAACTGATTTAAAGAAAAATCAGTTATTAAGTGAAGAAGAGTTGATTAAATATCAGGATGAATATGGAGAAGAAGCATTTACTGCTGGGATCGGTGCCGAAGCAATTTTAGAAATTTTAAAATCCATAAACCTTGAAGAAGAAAGAGATTTATTAATAAAAAATATTAAAGAGACAAAATCAAAGATAAACGAGGAAAGATCTATTAAAAGATTAAAGTTAATAGAGTCTTTTATCGAAACTGGTAATAAACCTGAATGGATGATATTAACTACTGTTCCAGTAATACCACCAGAATTAAGACCTCTTGTTCCTTTGGATGGGGGAAGATTTGCTACATCTGATTTGAATGATTTATATAGAAGAGTCATAAATAGAAATAATAGATTAAAGAGACTAATAGATTTAAAAGCACCAGATATCATTGTAAGAAATGAAAAAAGAATGCTACAAGAGTCAGTAGATGCGCTTTTCGACAACGGTAGAAGAGGAAGAGTAATTACAGGAACTGGCAAAAGACCCCTTAAATCATTAGCTGAAATGTTAAAAGGAAAACAAGGAAGATTTAGACAAAATCTTTTAGGAAAAAGAGTTGATTATTCTGGAAGGTCGGTAATTGTTGTTGGTCCAGACTTAAAACTTCATGAGTGTGGGCTGCCTAAAAAAATGGCACTAGAATTATTCAAACCATTTTTATATGCTAGACTAAATAAACTAGGTTTAGCCTCAACCATTAAACAAGCTAAAAAATTAGTAGAAAGAGAAAGAACTGAGGTTTGGGATGCGTTAGAACTTATTGTAAGAGAACATCCAGTAATTTTAAACAGAGCTCCAACATTACACAGACTTGGTGTTCAAGCATTTGAACCTAAACTAATTGAAGGAAACGCTATTGAGTTGCATCCTCTAACTTGTGCAGCATTTAACGCTGATTTTGATGGTGATCAAATGGCTGTTCACGTACCATTAAGTTTAGAAGCTCAATTAGAGGCTAGAGTACTAATGATGTCAACAAACAATATATTAAGTCCATCTAATGGGAAACCTATAATTGTACCAAGTCAGGATATGATTTTAGGAATCTATTATCTATCACAGCCTCCAGTTCAAACAGATAAAATTGATGGTTATTTTGTAAATGGATCTGAAATAGAACATGCGTTAGAAACTGGTCAAATTAAAGTACACTCAAGAATAGTCTCAAGATTTGAAACTATTGACGAAAATGGAAACACTAAATTTGAAAAACATATCAGTACAGCAGGAAGATTTTTATTATCAAATTTAATTCCAAAAAATGTAAATAACAAATTTTCACTGGTTGACAGATTGTTGCCAAAAAAAATTGTTTCAGAGGTAATAGATCATGTGTTTAGATTTTCAGGACAAAAAAGTACTGTAATATTTTGCGATAAATTAAAAGACATTGGATTTAAGCATGCTTTTAAAGCAGGAATTTCATTTGGAAAAGATGACCTTTTAATACCTGATAATAAAGAGCAACTAATCGACGAAACTAAAAAGCTTATTGCAGACTACGAAGGCCAATATGCTGAAGGATTAATTACAAGAGGTGAAAAGTATAATAAAGTTATTGATGCATGGTCGAAATGTACAGATAGAGTAGCATCAGAAATGATGAAAAAGATTTCTGCAACAGAGGTTACAGATGAAGGGTTAAAAATAAACTCAGTATTTATGATGGCTGATAGTGGTGCAAGAGGTTCAGCAGCACAGATGAAACAATTAGCTGGGATGAGAGGTTTAATCGCTAAACCGTCTGGTGAAATTATTGAAACACCTATCACATCAAATTTTAAAGAAGGTCTTACAGCATTAGAATATTTTAACTCAACACACGGTGCTAGAAAAGGTTTAGCCGATACAGCGCTTAAAACTGCTAGCTCAGGTTATCTAACGAGAAGATTGTGTGACGTTGCTCAAGATTTAACAGTCACCAAACCGAAATGTGATAGAAATTGTGGTTCAATAAAACTTGCAGAGGTTCTTGAAGGTGGAAATATAATGGTAAGTTTATCTGAAAGAGCACTAGGAAGAGTAGCTGCAAAAGAGGTAAAAAACCCACTAACAGGAGAAGTTCTTATTAAAAAAGAGGAAATGATAGATGAGGCAGGTTGTGAAAAGATAGATGCCGCTGGGGTCAAAAGTATAAATGTTTATTCAGTAATGACTTGTAAATCCAAAGAAGGTGTATGTGCGACGTCATATGGTAGAGATTTGTCAAGAGGTAAGATGGTTCATGTAGGAGAAGCTATTGGTATGATTTCAGCTCAATCAATAGGAGAACCTGGAACACAATTGACTATGAGAACTTTCCACGTCGGTGGAACAGCTTCAGTGAAGCAGGAATCTCAAATAGTTTCAAACTCTGAGGGTGTTTTAAAAATTGTTAACACAAACTTAATTAAAGACTCAAAAAATAATCAAATTGTAATGGGTAGAAATACCGAAATATCTATAGAAGATGACAATGGTCTTCAAGTAGCATCCTACAAAGTTCCATATGGATCTAAACTGTATTTTGAAAATGAGCAAAGAGTAAAAAAGGGTTCTAAAATCTGTGAATGGGATCCATATACAACTCCTGTTATTGCAGAAAAAGATGGTATTGCGAATTATGTAGATTTAATTGATGGAGTTTCAATTGCAGAAACAGTCGATGATGCTACAGGTATTTCAACTAAAGCGGTAGTTGATTGGAAAACACAATCTAAAAATACTGATCTTAAACCTAGAATTACACTAAGAGATCAAAAAGGAAATGTTATCAAAAAGGCAGATGATAATGAAGCAAGATACTATTTAGTACCAGATTCAATTTTATCAGTAAAAGATGGTGCAAAAATTTCAGCTGGTGATGTAATCGCAAGGTTACCTAAGGAAACAACAAAAACTAAAGATATTACAGGTGGATTACCTAGAGTTGCTGAATTATTTGAGGCAAGAAAAGCAAAAGACAGTGCAATTATTGCTGAAAATGACGGCAGTGTTATTTTTGGTAAAGAAGTTAGAGGAAAACAAAGAGTTACAATTGAAGCGGAAAATGGCGATTCATCAAGTTATTTAATTCCTAAGGGTAAACATATTAATTTTAATCAAGGTGAAAAGATTAAAAAAGGTGAATATTTACTTGATGGACAACCGTTACCTCATGATATTTTAAGAATATTAGGAATAGAGGAATTGACAGAGTATTTTGTTAATCAGGTTCAAGATGTTTATAGACTACAAGGTGTAATTATAAACGATAAACATATTGAAACTATTTTAAGACAAATGCTTAAAAAAATTGAAGTAAAAGAGTCAGGAGATAGTAAACTGCTACCAGGTGAAGTAGTTGATAGAATTAAATTTGAAACAATGAACGAAGAATTAGTTGGAGACGGAAAAAAACCAGCTGTGGGTGAAAGAGTATTAATGGGTATCACAAAAGCTTCATTACAAACAGAGTCATTTATTTCAGCTGCATCCTTCCAAGAAACCACAAGAGTACTAACAGATGCTGCTATTAAAGGAAAAGTTGATAAATTGACGGGATTAAAAGAAAACGTAATTGTTGGAAGATTGGTTCCTGCTGGTACAGGTGCAATAAAAAATTCTTGGAATAAAAAAGCAATAAATGACGACCAAAAATTTTTATCAGAGCAAGAGAACACGGAAGCATCTGAAGCTCAAATAAATCAATAATTTTAAGTACTTTTAAGCCTTTATTTAGTTTGACAAATACAATTTCTAATGTATTTTGGCCATGTTTTTGGTTGGAATGTAGTGACTAGTTCACTAAACGCTGCCACAAATAACAGGCCAGTTATTTTCATCAAAAATAAAAATATTTATTAAAAATTATGCCAACTATTAATCAGTTAGTTAGAAAAAGTAGAGTTAAACAAATAACAAGAAATAAAGTTCCTGCTTTACAAAAACAACCCTTGAAAAGAGGTGTTTGTGTAAAGGTTTATACAACAACTCCCAAAAAACCTAACTCAGCCTTAAGAAAAGTAGCTCGTGTAAGATTATCAAATGGCTTTGAGGTAACCGCATACATTCCAGGTGAAGGTCATAATTTGCAAGAACACTCAGTTGTATTAATTAGAGGTGGAAGAGTTAAGGATTTGCCAGGTGTTCGTTATCATATTTTAAGAGGTAATTTAGATACGCAAGGAGTTGCAAATAGAAAACAAAGACGATCTTTATACGGAACAAAAAAGGGTAAATAATAAATGTCTAGAAAACGTAAAGCTCCAAAAAAATTAGCTGTTATAGACCCAAAATACAAATCAACAATAATTCCAAAATTAATAAATTCAATTATGTATGATGGAAAAAAGACTATTGCTGAAAAGATCATTTATGATGCAATTGAAAAGATAAAAAGTAAGTCTAAAGATGAGCCTTTAAATGTTTTTAATGATGCAATTAATAATATTAGACCAACTGTTGAAGTGAGATCAAGAAGAGTAGGAGGTGCAACTTATCAGGTCCCTGTAGAAGTAAAGTCAAAAAGATCACAAGCTTTAGCTTTAAGGTGGTTAGTAGACGCATCAAGAAAACGAAAAGACAAAAAAATGTCAGATAAAATATTTAATGAAATATATGATGCTTATCAAAATAGAGGATCAGCAATTAAAAAAAAGGAAGATACGCATAAAATGGCAGAGTCAAATAAGGCTTTTGCTCATTTTAGATGGTAATTAATTATGTCAAGAACCCACACTTTAGATAAATATAGAAATATAGGTATTATGGCCCATATAGATGCCGGTAAGACTACAACCACCGAAAGAATTCTATACTACACAGGCAAAAGCCATAAAATAGGTGAAGTGCATGATGGGGCTGCAACTATGGATTGGATGGAACAAGAGCAAGAAAGAGGTATAACGATTACTTCAGCTGCTACTACATGTTTTTGGAATGACCACAGGATTAATATTATTGATACTCCTGGCCATGTGGATTTTACTATTGAGGTAGAGAGATCTTTAAAGGTACTTGATGGTGCGGTTGCTGTTTTTGATGGTGTTGCAGGAGTTGAGCCTCAATCGGAGACGGTATGGAGACAAGCTGACAAGTATAAAGTTCCCAGAATTTGCTTTGTGAATAAATTAGATAGAACTGGCGCTGATTTTTTTAGATGTGTGGGGATGATTAAAGACAGACTTGGTGCAAAGCCTTTAGTAATGCAAATTCCAATAGGTGTTGAGGCTTCTTTAAAAGGTGTTGTGGATCTGATTAAAATGAAAGCTATAGTGTGGAAAAATGAAGATCTAGGTGCCGCTTGGGAGTTAACAGATATACCAGATGATTTAAAAGATATTTCAAACAAATACCGACAAGAATTGGTTGAGACAGCGGTTGAGCAAGACGAAAAACTAATGGAAGATTATCTGGGTGGAAATGAAATATCAGAGGAAGATTTAATAAAGTGTGTAAGAAAAGGATGTTTAGGTTTTGATTTTGTTCCAGTTTTAACTGGATCTGCTTTTAAAAATAAAGGTGTTCAACCATTATTAGATGCAGTTGTAAATTATTTACCAAGTCCCAATGATATCGGATTAATAAAAGGTACTAAACCTGGGTCTGGAGAAGAAATTGAAATGAAATTCGAGGACAGTTCACCTTTTTCAGCTTTAGCATTTAAAGTTGCAAATGACCCATTTGTTGGGAGTTTGACATTTATAAGAATTTATTCAGGCACAGTTAAATCAGGTACTGGAATTTATAATACATCTAAAGATAAAGAGGAACGTGTTGGCAGAATGTTATTGATGCATGCAAACTCTAGAGAAGATATAAAAGAGGCAAACGCAGGTGATATAGTTGCTTTAGCAGGATTAAAAAATACGATAACTGGTCATACATTAGCAGATAAAGAAACACCAGTTTTACTTGAACCAATGGAATTCCCTGATCCCGTTATTGAGATAGCAGTTGAACCTAAAACAAAAGCAGACCAAGAAAAAATGGGAGAGGCATTAGGTAGATTAGCTAAAGAAGATCCATCTTTTAGAGTAACCTCTGATGAAGAGTCTGGACAAACAATCATAAAAGGAATGGGTGAATTACACTTAGATATAATCGTCGATAGAATGAAAAGAGAATTTAAAGTTGAGGCAAATGTTGGAGCTCCACAAGTTGCTTATAGAGAGACAATATTATCTCCAGCAGAGAATGACTATACGCATAAAAAACAAAGTGGAGGTGCAGGACAATTTGCTAGAGTTAAACTTACAGTAGAACCGCTTGAACCTGGAAAAGGTAGAGAGATAGAAAGTAAAATTAAAGGTGGAGCAATTCCTAAAGAGTTTATTCCAGGAGTTGAGAAGGGTGTTGAAACTGTTGCAGATGGTGGAATTTTAGCTGGATTTCCTTTAATTGATTATAAAGTAACGATAGTGGATGGATTGCATCACGATGTTGACTCTAGTGTTTTGGCATTCGAATTAGCGTCAAGACAATGTTTTAAAGAAGCTTGCACAAAAGCAACTCTAAAATTATTAGAACCTATTATGAGAGTTGAAGTAGTAACACCAGAGGATTATATGGGTGATGTTATTGGTGATCTTAATAGTAGGAGAGGTCAAATTAGCACGCAGGAACAAAGAGGAAATGCAACTGTGATAACAGCTATGGTTCCACTGGCAAATATGTTTGGGTACATAAACAATTTAAGATCAATGTCGCAAGGTAGAGCACAATATTCAATGTTCTTCGATCATTACGATAAAGTTCCACAAAATGTTCAGGATGAGGTAACAAAAAAGACAGGTTAATTATGGAAAAGCAAAATATTAGAATAAAACTTAGAGCTTATGATAATAAGGTTTTAGATCAATCAACTGAGGAAATAGTTAATACAGTTAAAAGAACAGGGGCAAACATCAAAGGACCTATCCCACTACCAACAAAAAAAGAGAGATACACTGTATTAAGATCACCACATATTGATAAAAAAAGTCGAGAACAGTTTGAAACAAGAACACATAAAAGATTGATAGATATTATAGAGCCTACACCAGCCACAGTTGAGGCGTTAATGAAATTAGACTTAGCATCCGGTGTTGACGTGGAGATTAAAATATAATGAGTGAAATTGGTTTAATTGGAAAAAAAATTGGCATGAGTAGAGAATTTTATAAAACAGGTCAGTCTATTCCTGTAACAGTATTAAAAGTTGAAAAGGCAAGGGTTATCCAATTAATCAGTAAAGAAACTAGAGGATACGATGCTGTGCAACTTGGATTTGGTAAAATTAAAAATTCAAAATTAACGAAATCAATGAAAGGTTACTTTTCTAAAAAAAATACAGAAGCTAAAAAAATTCTAAAAGAATTTAGAGTAAAAGATATAGGTCAATACAAAGAAGGGAATGAATTTGGTATTGAAATTTTTAAAGATATAAAATTTTTAGACGTAAGATCAAAAACTATAGGTAAAGGATTTGCAGGTGTAATGAAAAGGCATAACTTTGGAGGTTTAAGGGCATCACATGGTGTTTCAATTTCTCACAGAGCCCATGGGTCTACTGGTCAAAACCAAGATCCAGGAAAAGTGTTTAAAGGAAAAAAAATGGCAGGTCATATGGGTGATAAAATAAGATCTATGCAAAATCTTGAAATAATTAAAACAGATTTAGATAATGATTTAATTTATTTAAAAGGATCTATTCCTGGTTCAAAAAATTCTGAAGTATTACTTAAAAAAGCTGTGAAAAATATCAAAAAACTTACAATTAATGAGAAAATTGAAATTTTTGAGAAATCAAAAAAAATTAAAGAGAAAAAAAAATAAGTTATGAAGATAGATAAATTAAATATAGAAGGAAAAAAAAACACTATTGAAGTTTCAGATAAAATAGTTTCTGCAAAAATTAACAACAAACTAGTAAGTAATGTTTTGTACAAAACTAATGCTAACTACAAAGGAAGAAAAGCAAAAACAAAACAAAAAAATGAAATTAAAGGATCAACGGCAAAAATATATGCACAAAAAGGAACTGGAAATGCAAGACATGCAAGTAAAAAGGCTCCTATATTTGTTGGCGGTGGTGTTGCTCATGGTCCAAAAGGCGAGCTTAATTACAAAAAGAGGAAATTAAATAAAAGTGAAAAAAG
>CACMJX010000002.1 GCA_902614055.1 uncultured Pelagibacteraceae bacterium
CTTCTCAGCTTTTCTAAGTTTAACTTTTAGTGAACTTGGAAACTTTTCTAAATTACCTATTATTTTTAATTTAATTTTTTTTTTAATTAAGTTGTTTAATTCCTTTTCAATATATTTTTCAAGTATACTAATTAAAAATTTGATTTCAGTTTTTGGTCTTTTCCAATTTTCAGTAGAAAATGTAAATAACGTTAAATATTTGATTTTTTTGGATACTGCTTCTTCAATAATATTTTCTACAACCTCTATACCTTTAGAATGACCGTAATTTCTTGATTTTTTTTTTTGAATTCCCCATCTTCCATTGCCATCCATTATTATGGCTACATGTTTGGGCAAAATCATATTGTCATTATTTCATTTTCTTTTGCAGTAACTCTATCACCAATAACTTTTATTTGACTGTCTGTATAATCCTGAATAATTTTTTCCTTTTTTTTTACTTCATCCTCTGAAATCTCTTTATTTTTTAGAAGTTTTTTAAGCTCATCATTTGCATCTCTTCTTATATTTCGTATAGATACTTTACACTTTTCACCCATAGATTTAATTATTTTCTTTATTTCAGATCTTCTTTCTTCACTAAGATCAGGGATTGGTAGTCTAATTAATTGTCCATCAATCTGAGGATTTAATCCTAACTCTGATTTTTTAATTGCAGAGTCTATAAGTGCTACATTGTTTGTATCCCAAACCTGTATGTTTATACTTCTAGGTTCTGGAGTTGTAATACTACCTAATTGGTTAATTGGCATTTTTTGACCATAAACATCAACTTTTACAATATCTAACATGGCTGCATTCGCTCTTCCTGTTCTTAACGAGCTAAGTTCATTTTGAAACACTTCATATGTTTTAGACATTTTATTATTGTATTTTGACTCCTCAAACATTATTCACCTATTTTTAACCTAATAAAATTATTAATTTGCAAATCAGAAACATCTAAGTTTTTTAAAACATCTTTAACCTTCATTTTTGGGTCCATTACCCAATTCTGAGACATTAAACTATTTTCATCTTTAAATTTATTAATTTTACCTATACTAATTTTCTTTGCTATATCTTCTGGTTTGCCAGAACTTTTTAATTCTTCTTCAATTAAATTAACCTCTTTATTTATTATTTCTTGATCAATCAGATCTGCATTTAATGCAATTGGATTTGATGCTGCTATATGCATAGATAATTGTTTTCCAAATAAGTCAATTTTATCAGATTTCTCACTAGTATTCAAAGATACTATTACAATTAATTTTGATACATTATCTTTAATTACGGAATGTTGATAAGCAAAATTTCTTGAATTTTCATCAGCTAAAGTTTTTACTCTTCCAATTGTTATTTTTTCACCAATTTTTGCTATTAGAGCTACTAAATTTTCATCAACAGTTTTATTATTTTTCATAGTCGATTTTTTTAAATCTTCGATATTTGATGAATAATAATTATTTAATTCACTTAATTCTTTAACAAATTCAATAAAATCATCATTTTTTGCAACAAAATCTGTTTCACAATTCACTTCGATCAAAGACATTTTTTTTTCATCCCCAGAAATAACTAGAACTCCCTCAGTTGCACTTCTTGACATTTTTTTTGAAGCTTTAGCTATACCTTTTATTCTCAAAATTTCAGAAGCTTTATCTAAATCACCATTAGATTCTTTTAATGCAGCATTACAATCTTTAAAACCTGCGCCTGTTGATTTTCTTAATTGTTTTACTTTTTCTATGTCACTCATTTCATTTCCTGTAATAAAATTAATTTTTTTAATTAAGTTTTGTTTCTGATTTTACTTCTTTAGATTTTTCTGGGCTTGAGTTTTCAATTTTTAAAGCCTCTGTATCTTTATCACTAGAAATATTTTGTGGTGCTTCCTTTTTAGCATTTAGAATTGTTTCTTTTAAAAGTGAGCAATACAAATCAATAGATCTTCTAGCATCATCATTTCCAGGAATAGGAAAATCAATACCATCAGGATTAGAATTTGTATCTAAAATTGCAACTATTGGAATACCTAATTTAATAGACTCTTTAATTGCTAAAGATTCATAATTTGTATCAATTATGAATACCAGATCAGGTATCTTTTTCATTGCTGATATTCCACCAAGTGATCTTTGCAGTTTATCTCTCTGGCCACTCATTTTTAATAATTCTTTTTTGGTAAAGCCTCTATTCTCTGATTTTAAATCAGATTCTATTTTATCAAGTTTTTTTATTGAGTTAGATATTGTTCCCCAATTTGTAAGCATTCCACCTAGCCATCTATAATTAACAAAATATTGATCTGTCTCATTTGCAAGTTCTGCTATTGCTTCCGATGCTTGTTTTTTTGTTGATATAAATAATATTTTCCCACCTGATGAGATTGTTGAATAGACTTTTTCTAAAGCTACTTTAGCAAGCTCTAGGGTTTGTGTTAAATCTATTATATGAATTGAGTCTCTTTTCCCAAAAATAAACTTTTTCATTTTTGGATTCCATCTTAAAGTTTTATGGCCTAAATGAACGCCAGCCTCTAATAATTGTTCTATTGTTAAATTTGGTATTTTCATATTTATTCCCGGTTATGCCACCACAATTACTGCCTAAAAAGGACCGGAGGTATAAAACCAGAAATTGTGTGCGTATTAATTTATGGAACTATTTACAAAAAAAAGAAGAAAAAACAAGTTTTTTTTAAATAACATCAATATTTTCCTCATTTCTCATTAAATTAAGCATTTTATGATCTATTTTTCTGTTTTCACTCAATTGAAAAGACATCCTTTTTTTATCAGCTTTAACGTCGATTATCACTTTAGTCTTGCCAGGTTCTAAACAAAATTTATTAATTTTTGCTAAATCATCTATGTTCTTGATTTCTATTTTTACTTCATCTATTGGTTTATCAATCACCTCTTTCATAGAAATAATTTTTCTTATATTAATTTTCTTTTGTATTTTGCTTTCATCCACATAGTTTTTAACTAAAGTTATCATAACAGAATTACCTTCCATAAGTATTTCTCTATTGTTTTCAAAAACTTCTGAAAATACAAACAATTCAAAAACACTAGATAAATCAGAAAATTTAATTATTGCATAAGAAGTCCCTTTTTGTGTTTTTTTTTCTTGAACCTTTAGTATTGTGGATGAAATATTTGAACTTAAAATATTTTCATTTGAATTAAATTCCTCATAATCAATAATATTATATTGATTAAAAAGTGATTTATACTGATTTAGAGGATGGTCAGAAATAAAGAAACCCAACGTTTCAAATTCTTTGGATAATTTAAAATCTACATTCCAATCTTCAACGATATCTAAATAAGCTTCATCGTTATCTTCTTGAAATAAATCAATTTGGTTTGCAGAATTATTTTCAAAAATGTTTTTTGATTTTAAAATAATATTAGGTATTGAATTGTATAAAGAGTGTCTATTCTTATACAAATTATCAAAAGCTCCTGCTTTTACAAGACCTTCTAACTGTAATTTATTTATGTATTTTGGGTTAACACGATTTATAAAGTCTGTTAGATCTTTAAACACTCCATTTTTATTTCTCTCTTCTACAATTTTTGAAATTGCTTCAAATCCAACACTTTTAATTGCACCAAGTGCGTAAAGAAAATTTTTCCCATCAGAGCAGAAGTCTGCATAGCATTTATTAATATCTGGACGAATTATATTTATGCCCAATCTTTTAAGTTCTTCATAAAATTCACTTAATTTTTTTTGGTTTGAAAGCTCCATCGACATTGAGGCAGCAAAAAATTCATGTGGATAGTATGTTTTTAAAAATGCAGTCTGATATGCTATTATTGCGTATGCAGCTGCATGGCTTTTATTAAATCCATATTCAGCAAATGGTTCAATTTTTAAAAAAATTCCTGCTGCAATCTCTTTGCTAATTCCATTATTATGAGCTCCCTCAACAAACCTTTCTTTTTGTTTTTCAAGCTCTGCTCTCTTTTTTTTACCCATGGCTCTTCTTAATATGTCTGCTTCACCTGCGGTAAATCCCGATAATACTTGAGCAATTTGCATAACTTGCTCTTGATAAATAATCACACCATAAGTTGGTTTTAAAATTTCCTCCAACTTAGGATGTAAATAATCAGGCTCTCTCTTCCCATGTTTGCAATCGTTATAAATTGGGATATTACTCATAGGTCCAGGTCTATATAAAGCAACTAAGGCAATAATATCTTCCAAATGATTAGGCTTCATGTTTATTAGAGCATCTTTCATTCCAGAACTCTCTAATTGAAATAATCCAACAGTTTTACCACTTGATAAAAGGTCAAATACTTTTTGATCTTCGTAATTAATAGTTTCAATTTTAAAATTTGGGTGATTTTTTTTTACAAGTTTTTGAGTATTGTTAATTACTGTCAACGTTTTTAAGCCCAAAAAGTCAAATTTAACTAATCCCGCATTTTCTGCTGAATACATGTCAAATTGCGTAGAAGGTAGTAATAAATCCGCAGAAGAATCCTTGTACAAAGGTACGGTTTCTGTAAGTTTTTTGTCAGCTATAACAACACCAGCTGCGTGAGTTGCAACATTCCTATTTAGACCTTCAAGCTTTAATGAAAGCTCAATTAGACGACTAACTCTTTTGTCCTCATTAATTAATTTTTGTAATCTTGGTTCCACATTGATACTTTCTTGCAAGGTTAATGGCCTAGATGGATCAAAAGGTATCATTTTACAGATGCTATCTATAAAACCATATGGAATTCCTAATACACGGCCGACATCCCTTATGACCATTCTAGCCTTAAGTTTCCCAAATGTTATAATGTGAGCGACACTATCTTTATATTTAGTTGTCAAATATTTGAAAACTTGGTCTCTTCTTTCCTCACAAAAATCAATATCAAAATCAGGCATAGAAATCCTATCAGGGTTTAAAAATCTTTCAAAAATTAAATTGAATTTTATTGGATCAACATCTGTTATAGATAAACACCATGCGACTAACGAACCTGCTCCAGATCCTCTTCCAGGACCAACTGGTATATTATTATCTTTTGCCCACCTTATATAGTCTGAAACAATTAAGAAATATCCTGAATAATTCATTTCAGTTATTATTTTTATCTCATGATTTAACCGATCTTTATAAGTTTCTTTAATTTTAATGTTATTTGATATTTTTTTCATGAGCTCTCGATCGGTTTTAAATTTTTTCTCCAGGCCATTAAATGAATCTTTTTTTAAGTTATCATCAATACTTTCTAAATTTGTAGTAATGCTAGGTAGTATAGGTTTTGAAGGTATAGGTCTAAAATCACATCTATAAGGTAAATTATAATTATTTTCTAATGCCTCAGGAAGATCTTCAAAAATCTCAGACATTTCAGATGACGATTTAAAGTAATGATTATTTGTTAGTTTAGATCTTTTTTGATCATTAATATAAGTTTTGTGACCTATGCACATTAAAGCATCGTGCGCTTCATGCATTTCCTTATCCAAATAGTAAACTTCATTAGTTGCTATGATTGGTATTTCATATTTTTTTGATAGATTAAGATTGAAAATTTCAAATTCTTTTTCATTCTTGTCTCCATGTCTTTGAATTTCTAAATAAAAATTTTCTTTAAAATTTTTTTTTAATAGTATTATTAATTCACCTAACTCATCTACTAATCCTTTATTAAAAATACTACCAATCAAATTACTTACTGATCCAGAAAGAACAATTATCCCCTCACTATATTTTATTAAATCATCAATCAAACAATGTGGCTGATCATTGTCAGTATTTCCTAAATAAGCTTTTGAAGACAGTTCAATTATATTTTTATAACCTACATAATTTTTGGCGATAAGTGGTATAAGTCCATAAGTATTTTTAAATCTAAATTGAATTTGTGAGCCTATTATTGGTTGTGTTCCAACAGATGAAATATTTTCAGAAAACTCTAACGCACCTGATAGATTATAAGTATCACTTAAACCAACTGATTGTATCTTATTTTTCTTACAATACTCTTTTAGACTTTCAATTTTTAATGCACCTTCACAAATTGAATATTGAGAGTGAATTTTAATTTGATTAAAAGTTTTTTTTTTAGATTGCAGCATGGATAATTTGTATATTACCATCATTCATCATAATTTTACAATCTGCCATATTTGCAAAATATGTATTGTGAGTTGCAAAAATTATGATCCTATTTTTATTTTTTAAATTAAATAGTATCTTAAAGATAAGTTTTGCGTTATCAGAATCTAGACTCCCAGTTGGTTCATCAGCTAATATTATATCAGGGTTATTAATTAATGCCCTAGCTATAGCAATACGCTGATTTTCACCACCAGATAATTCATTTGGAAAATGGTTTATCCTAGATGACATGCCTACATTTTTTATTAATTTTTTTGCAAGTTCTATGGATTTATGTTTTTCTTTAGAAACTAATAAGTTAGGCAAGTAAACATTTTCTAAAGCTGTAAAATCTGACAATAAGTTTTTGTCTTGGTAAATAACTCCTATTTTCTTTGCTCTAATTAAATCATTTTGAATCTTATTGTTTGTCTTAATTTTATTTTTACTAATTTCTATTGAGCCCGATGTAGGGTTATCGATTAATGATAATAAGTTGAGTAATGTTGATTTTCCTGATCCTGAAGGACCCATAATAGAATATGTTTTTCCAGGTTCAAAATTAAATGTAATATCATTTAAAACTTTAATAGATTTATTTTTCTCATATTTTTTGGTTAGGTTTTTAATTTTAATATAATTATTCATATTTAAGAGTTTTAATTGTATCTAAAGAAGATGCCTTCGAAGCGGGATATATTGATACTAAAATTGTTGCAATTATTGAACAAAGAGAGATTATTATTATTGAATTTATATTTATTTCGGACGGCATAGAATTTAAAATATAAATATCTTCTGGGAAAAGAGAAATGCCAAATATATTTGAGATAAATTGTCTAATATTCTCAACATAAATAGAAAAAAGGGTTCCAACAACCACACCAAATAATGTCGCTGATGTTCCTATAGAAAAACCCACTAAAAAAAAGATTTTTTTTATCGATTTGTTAGAGACCCCAATTGATTTTAGGATACCTATATCTCTAGTTTTGTTTTTAACTAAAATTGTTAGTCCAGATATTATATTAAAAGCTGCAACAATAATTATCAAAAAAAGAATTATAAACATTACATTTCTTTCTACTTTCAGGGCTGAAAATAATGATTTATTCATATCTGACCAGGTATAGACTAATGCGTCTGGAAACATGATTTTTAAATTTTTTTTATAAATTTCTATATTTTTTGGATCTTTGAAATAAAATTCTATGAATCTATCTTCTTTACTTTTATTAAAAAAACTCTCAAGCATCTCTAAATTTATATATGCGATATTTTCATTAAAGTCAGATAACCCGCTATCAAAAATTGAAACTATCTTAAAGTTTTCTTGTTTAGGAAGTGTGCCCACTAAAGTTTGAATTCCTACAGGAGACATTACTGTAATTGTATCACCAATATCAACATTTAAATTAAAGCTCAATTCTTTACCAATTGAAATAGCATTATTATTTAAGTTTTTTGATCCAAAATATTCCTTATTATTTACTATTTGAAGGTTTCTGAAATCTGTTTCTAAATATCCTTTTAAGAATACTCCCTTCGTAACATCTTTATTCAATATTACTGCTTCTCCATCATTTGAAACTATATTTTTTGCCGTATCAAAATCTTTAATATATTCCTGTAATTTATTTACTGGTTGAACTACTGCATGAGCATTAAAACCTACAATTTTAGATATTAATTCAGTTCTAAAGCCATTCATTACTGACATAACAATGATTAGAACTGCAACCCCTAATGAAATTCCGATAAAAGAAAAAATTGAAATGATATTTAAAAAACCATCATTTTTTCGTGTTTTTAAAAATCTAAATGTAACTTCTCTTTCTAACTGTGAGATCAATTTGATTTAGCTTTTAAGATTTGTGATGCAGCTTCTTCGATACTTAATTTTTGAGTTTCTTCATTAATTTCTTTAAACTCAAATAAGTCTCCCTCAGTTTTATTTCCCAAAATCAACTGATACGGAATACCAATTAAATTAAATTTTCTAATTTTTGCTGAAATATTTTCATCAGTATCATCTATGATAGCATGTATATTTTGAGACTTAAAATATTCAAATATTTTATTTGATTTTTCTAAGTTTGTTGTCTCATTCTTTTTAATCATTGGAATTATTGCACAGTGATAAGGAGCAACTGATATGGGCCATTTCATTATTTCTTCTTTATCGTTGTATTTAGCCTCAATTATGGCACCTACCAGTCTTGATACACCTATTCCATAAGATCCCATTTTAACAAATTCCTTTGTTCCATTATAATCTACTGCAGCATTCATTGGTTTTGAATATTTATCTCCAAAATAGAATATGTGACCTACCTCAATTCCTTTTGTATTTACCCTAAATTCCTCTGGAACTACTTTTTCAAATTCTTTCTGGTCAAATTTTTCATCTGTAACAGAATAAAATTTTTCATATTGCTGTCGTAAATCAGTAAGCGGATTTTTTTCTAATAAAGTAGATGAACTATTCACATCAAATATTCTTTTGTCTGTGTAAATTTTACTTTCCCCAGTATCAGCAAGAATTATAAACTCATGGGAAAGATTTCCACCAATAGGTCCTGTATCTGCTGCCATGGGTATTGCTGATAAATTTAATCTTTTAAAAGTTCTTAAATAGGAGAGAAAAAATTTATTGTATGAAAATAGAGCTTCATCATCATTAATATCGAATGAGTAAGCATCTTTCATATAAAATTCTCTGCATCTCATAATTCCAAATCTTGGTCTTAATTCATCTCTAAATTTCCATTGAATATGATATAATAGTTGCGGTAGTGATTTATATGATTTAATACTTGATCTAAATATTTCTGTTATTAATTCTTCATTTGTAGGTCCATATAACATTTCTCTATTTTGACGATCTTTAATACGCAACATCTCTTCTCCATAATCATCATATCTTCCACTTTCTTTCCAAATTTCTGATGACTGAATTGTTGGCATTAAAATTTCTTGAACACCAATTCTATCCTGCTCCTCTCTAACAATTTGCTCTATTTTTTTCATAACTTTGAAACCAAGTGGTAACCATGAATAGATACCAGCTGATGATTGCTTAATCATTCCAACTCTTAACATAAGTTGGTGAGATTTAATTTTTGCTTCTGTAGGATTATTTTTAAGAATTGGTACAAATGATTTTGAAAAATACATTTTATTATTTAAATTCTCACTAAGTTTATATTTGTTAGTGGTTTTTTCCCAGTTTTTTCTTTTGAAAATTTGCGACAAGCAATTTTAAGAGCATCTATAAGGTTATCTTTTTGTTTTGTGTTATTTAATGAAAATGTTTTAACAGTTTTTTCTATTTCTTCCTCTAATCCATAAATAAAATCATCATTTTCATATACTGGTAGTCCTCTAAAAGTTACCAAAGGTTTATTATGAATGTTGCCTTTAGGTGTAATCAAAATTGTAGCCTCTAAAAATCCATTTGATGAAATATTTCTTCTTTCTTTAATTGATCTAGAATCTTCCTCTACTGGAACATTTCCATCTAAATAAACTCTTCCATTTGGTGCTTTATCACAAACCTCTGGCTTTTCTCCCGGATATAACTTAACAATATCTCCATTCTCCACTTGAACTGGGTATTTAACTTGCATTTCTTTTGCAAATTCTATGTGCTCCATCATATGTCTATGTTCTCCATGAACTGGAATAACTGCTTTTGGTTTAACCCAGTTATACATATCTCTCAAGTCTTCACGATTAGGATGACCAGAAACATGAATATATTCATTATCTTCAGATATAACTTCAATACCTTCTTTAACTAAATTATTATGCAGCTTATATAATCTCTTTTCATTTCCAGGTATAATTTTTGATGAAAAGATAACAGTATCATTTCTCTCAATAAAAACATCTGGGTGAGTATATTTAACTATTCTATTCATAGCACCCATTGGTTCACCTTGACTTCCAGTGCATAAATAAACAATTTTTTCTCTAGATATATTTTTTGCATCTCTTGGATCTAGAGGGTCAATAACATTTTTGAGATAACCACATTGTCTAGCCGCTTTAAATATTCTATGCATTGATCTTCCAACAAGAGAAATTTGTCTCCCTGTTTGCTCTGCACAATAAAAAATTGTTTCCATTCTTGCTACGTTAGATGCAAATGAAGTAACAATTATTCTTTTTTTTAATCTTTGAAAAACTTTAAGCAAATTTTTACGAACATCTAGTTCTGATCCTGCTCTACCTGCGCTAAATACATTTGTAGAATCGCATATCATAGCTAATACGCCTTCGTTACCTATCTCTTTTAATCTTTTAGAGTTTATGTTTCCCCCAATTAAAGGATCTGGATCACATTTCCAATCTCCAGTATGTAGTATATTACCCACAGGTGTTTGTATTCTAAGACCATTAGGTTCTAATATTGAATGAGTAAGTGTAACAAACTCTATTTTGAAGGGATCTAAATTAATTGTACTATTAAGTTCTACAATTTTTAAATAGTCAGTTATATCGATTTTTTTTTCTTTAAATTTTTCTGTGATTAAAACTGAAGTAAAAGGTGTTGCATAAATTTTACATTTTAATTTTGGCCAAACATGAGTAATAGCTCCAATATGATCCTCATGGGCATGTGTAAGGACTATACCAAGTAGATCATCTTTTTTATCAATTATAAATCCTGGATCTGGATATATAATATCAACACCAGGAACTGTATCATCTGCAAATGTCACACCGAGATCAACTATAATCCACTTTTGATTATCTGGCTTACCATATGCAAATAGGTTCATATTCATCCCTATTTCACCAGATCCTCCTAAAGGACAAAATAATAATTCATCTTTCATATTTTTTCATTAATAGCTACTTTTAGGATACCTTTAATTGTTAAATCCTTATCAACTGTTTTAATACCTTTAATAGATGATTTAAATAAGTGCGCAAATCCACCTGTAAATATAATTTTAAATTTTCTTCTAGTTTGTTTTAATATAAGTTTGATTATTTTTTCAATTAAACCAGTATAACCATGATAAAAACCAGCTCTTACAGCACTTTCAGTATTTTTACCAATGACTTTTGTTGTCCTTTCCAGCTTAATTGTAGGTATTAAAGAGGCTTTATCTATTAAATTTTTTAGAGAAAGCTCTACACCAGGAGCTAAAACACCACCTATATAGTCTTTTTTTATAACTATATCAAAATTTGTAGCCGTGCCAAAATCAATAACAATGTAATTATACTTATTATCAATAACTGATATTGCATTAGCTAAACGATCAGAACCAATTTGTTTTCTATTGACTTTTATATTTATAAATTTTTTTAAATTACATGTTTTTAACTCGACACAGTCCAATTTAGTAATTTCTTTAATGGTTTTTTTTATAATTTTATAAGAGTTAGGGACGACCGAGCTAAAGAGTACTTTTTTAAGTTTAGAATTATATTTTCTTAAAAATAAAAGTTTTTTGTTGATAAAATTTTTGTTTAAATTTTTCTTATGTATTTTAATATTTTTTATTAATTTTAAGTTGTTATTGAACAAGCAAATTTTAATTGCAGTATTTCCAATATCTCCTATTAAATACATATATTAAACTCCAAATAAGTGTAAGTTTTTTTCATACAGTAATTTAATTTCTTTAAATAATTTAAGTCTATTTAATTTTTTATTTGTATAATTATTTAAAAATGTAGTTGGATAATTATTAATTTTTGGACTACTAGAAACATTAATTCCAATTCCTACAATTAAGTATTTTCTATTCTGCTTAAAAATTGTTTCTTGTAAAATTCCGCAAAACTTTTTTTTATTTATTAATAAATCATTAGGTTTTTTTATTATAATTAAAGTGTTTATTTTTTTATAGAATATTTTTTTAATTATTTTTAAATTTAAATTTATTATTTTTGATAAGGATATTTTTTTACTAATTTCAAAGAAAACTGATAAAAACAAGTTACCTTTTATAGATATCCATTTATTTTTTCTTTGTCCTTTGCCTTTTGTTTGTCGATCTGTTAAAATTATTCCTCTTTGATTGCCTTGTTTAATTAATCTTAGTGCTACGTTGTTAGTGCTTTCAACTTTTTTGTATAAATATTTTTTTAATTTCATTAGATCATAGTAATTTTAGATACAATTTCTGTTATGCCGCTAGGATATATAAAGTATGCTAAAATAAATATTGTTGAAATAGCCAAAGTAATTTTTAATCCTAGATCATGAGATGTTTCATATTCTTCTTTTTCTGGATCAAAATATATAATTTTAATAATTCTTAGATAATAAAAAGCTGCCACGACAGTTGCTAGTAATCCTACAATTGCTAAAAAATACATTGACTGCTCTATAACTGCTAAGAATACATAGAATTTCGCAAAAAAACCTGCAAGCGGAGGTATACCTGCTAAAGAAAATAAAACTATCAACAACGAGAAAGATAAAATTGGATGTTTTTTAGAGAGTCCTGATAAGTCCTCTATATTTTCATAATATTTATCATTTTTTTTGAGCATGAATAAGCAACTAAAAAAGGCTAAATTCATGACTAAATAAATTGATATATAAATAATTGAGCTTTGAATTCCTTGATTGCTAACTGTTGCTAATCCAGCCAAAGCATAACCCATATGACTAATTGAACTATAGGCAATTAACCTTTTTAAATTTTTTTGACCTATGGCTGCTACTGCACCAAATATCATTGAAGCAATTGATATAAATACAATAATAGTCTGCCACTGATCATTCATATTAGCAAATGGAGTATATAAAAACTTAATGAATACAGCGAGTGCTGCTATTTTTGGCAGTATAGCAAAGAATAAAGTTACAGACGTAGGAGAACCTTGATAAACATCTGGTGCCCACATATGAAAAGGTACAGCTGATATTTTAAATGCAAGACCAACTAAAATAAAGACTATCCCAAATGTAGTGCCATAATTAAATTCTGTAGAATTAATGAGTATTTGATCAAAGTTTGTACTTTCAGAAAACCCATAAGTTAATGAACATCCATATAGCAACAAACCAGATGACAAGGCGCTAAGAACAAAATACTTAAGTCCAGACTCTGTAGAAAGTAAATTATCTCTATTAAATGACGCAAGAACATACAAAGCTAATGATTGGAGTTCAAGACCCATATAAAAAACAATTAAATCGTTTGAACTTATCATTATCATCATTCCTAAAATGCTGCTTAATATAAGGATTGGATATTCAATTTTATTTAAATTAATTACTTGAATATATTTTGATCCAGTTAGCATTACAAAAATTCCAGATCCGACCAATATAATCTTCATATAATTTGATAAATTGTCTATTGAATATGAATTATTGAATAAGTAAGCTGTATCTATTGAGCCAAGATTTATTATTAGTGCTAATAAAATAACTAAAGATATATTAGATAAATTATAAATTAAACTTGCGCTATTTTTTTTGAAAACTCCAACCAGTAAAAATATCATTATAGATACCGATATGAAGATTTCAGGTAATATATATTGAAAATTTTCCATTAGTCTTTTGATGCAAGGTTGTTGATTATTTCAAAGTTGTACATATTTAAAGTATTCTCGACTGATGCTTCAATTGAATTCATTAAAGGCTCTGGATAAAAACCAAAAAATAAAATTGGTATTACTAGAGCTGATAAAGTGATAATTTCAAAAATTTTTAAATCTCTCATGCTTTTCAGCTCTTGATTATTTATTTCGCCGAAAACAACTCTTTTAAATAGCCACAGCATGTATGCTGCTCCTAAAATTACTCCTAAACTTGCAATCATTGCTACTAAGATATTTTTCTCAAATGCACCCATCAAAATTAAAAATTCTCCAATAAACCCTGTTGTTCCAGGCAGTCCTAAGGCTCCTAGTGTGAAAACCATAAAAACAATTGCATATTTAGGCATTATAGAGACTAAACCACCATATTTATTAATTAACCTTGTGTGATGCCTTTCATAGACAACTCCAACACTTAAGAAAAGTGCAGCTGATACAAGTCCATGACTAATCATTTGGAAAATGCTTCCTTCAATACCTTGTTGAGTCATTGTGAAGATACCTAGTGTTACAAACCCCATATGTGCAACAGACGAGTATGCTATAAGTTTTTTCATATCTTCCTGCATCAACGCTACAAGAGATGTATAAATAATTGCTATTAAACTTAAGACATAAACTAACATTGTAAAATTTTCTGATGCTATAGGAAATAACCCTAGAGAAAATCTTATAAATCCATATCCAGCCATTTTGAGCAATATTGCTGCTAGTAATACAGAGCCAACTGTTGGAGCTTCCACATGAGCATCGGGTAGCCAAGTATGTACCGGCCACATAGGAGTTTTTACTGCAAAAGAACTAAAAAATGCTAGCCATAATAAATTTTGATATTCTGCCTGAATACCAAGTTCATAAAGTTTCACAACATCAGTTGTTCCTGTTATCCAATAAATTGAAATGATAGCAACCAACATAAGAACTGATCCTAATAAAGTGTACAGAAAAAATTTAAAAGCCGAGTAGACTCTTCTTTCTCCACCCCAAATACCAATTATTAAAAACATTGGTATAAGACCTGCCTCAAAAAATAAATAAAATACTACTAGATCAAGTGAGCAAAAAACACCAATCATAAATGTTTCCATTATTAATATGGCAATTAAGAAATCCTTAAGTCTCTTTGTAATTGTAACGTTAACTGAAATAATACAAATAGGAGTTATGAAAGTTGTTAATATTATAAATAAAATTGAAATACCGTCTATTCCAACTTTATAATTTATAAATCCTAATAACCATTCTCTATTTTCTACAAACTGAAAGCCCACTGAATTTTCATCAAAAACATACCAAAGATATAAAGATAATAAAAAATTTGCTAAAGAAATAAATAAGGCTACATATTTGGAACTTTGATTTTTTCCACTTGACGATTTTGTGAATAATATAAATAAAGCTCCTATTGTCGGCAGCAATATTAAAGACGATAAAATTGGAAAGTTCATTAATTTAATATGAGTATTGTTAGTAAAACTGAAAATCCAATCAACATAACAAATGCATATTGATAAATAAATCCAGATTGAAATTTTACTGCTTTTGTTGATAAATGTTTAATTACATTTGAAACTCCATCAGGGCCAAATTTATCTATTATGGATCCATCAACTTTTTTCCATAAAAACTTTCCAACTCTTTTTGAAGGATTAACAAATAAGTAATCGTATATTTCATCAAAGTACCATTTCTTAACTAAAAATTGATAAATTGGTTCATTCATTTCTTTCAATCCTATAACTATGTTTTTATTTTTTAGATATAGATAATAAGAAAATGGAATTGCAGCGGTAACAAGTATAGGTGTTAAAAACAAAAACCATGTTGGTGGATGATCTGTGCTGAGTGGTTCTAAAAATTTTATAGATTTACCCCAAAATTCATATGCTATTTCATGCCCTATAAATAAACCTTTAAACGCCATACCTGCAAAAATAGCTCCTATCGCCAATATTACTAACGGTACAATCATAACCAAAGGAGATTCATGTATTTTATCAACACCAAGTGCTTTATTATTAAAATTACCATGGAAAGTTTTAAAAATAAGTCTCCAAGAGTAAATTGATGTTAATAAAGCAGTAATAATACCCACAAAAGCTGCAAGTATTCCAACTCCATTTCCTTTAAGGTAAGCAAATTCTATTATTGCATCTTTAGAATAAAAACCTGATAAAAAAGGGAAACCTGTTAAGGCAAGAGTCCCAATAAGCATTAATACATATGTGTATGGGAGTTTCTTTATAACTCCACCCATTTTATTTATATCTTGCTCCTCATGAAATGAGTGAATTACAGCACCAGCACCTAAAAATAGCAAAGCTTTAAAAAAGGCATGTGTAAATAGATGAAACATCGCAACATTGTAAGCGCCTACTCCAGCAGCAAAAAACATATAGCCCAATTGACTACAAGTAGAATAAGCAATAATTTTTTTAATATCATTTTGCACAAGTGCAACTGTTGCTGCAAAGAAAGCAGTAGTCATTCCAATTATGGTTACAACTGTTAGAGCTAGTGGAGAGTATTCGTATATAGGTGAGCATCTAACAATCAGAAATACTCCAGCGGTTACCATAGTTGCAGCGTGAATTAATGCAGATACTGGCGTTGGGCCTTCCATAGCATCAGGCAACCAGGTATGTAATAAAAATTGAGCTGATTTACCCATTGCTCCAATTAATAAAAGTAAACAAATCAAATCAATGATTTCTATATTTATACCAATAAAATTAATTTTTTTATCTGAAACATTTGGTATTTGTTCAAAAACCTCATCATAATTGACTGTGCCAAAAATATAAAAAATTAGAAAAATTCCAAGAGCTAAACCAAAGTCACCAACTCTATTTACAACAAATGCTTTTATTGCAGCCTTGTTTGCACTATCCTTTTTAAACCAAAATCCAATTAAAAAATATGAGCATAAGCCTACACCTTCCCACCCAAAAAATAGTTGAATAAAGTTGTCTGAACTTACTAAAGTTAACATTGCAAAAGTAAATAATGACAAATATGCCATAAATCTTGTTTTATGAGGATCGTGTGACATGTAACCAATTGAGTAAATATGAACTAAAGCTGAAACAAAATTTACAACAACAAACATAACCGCCGATAAGGCATCAATTTTAATTGACCAGTTTACATTTAATGTTCCAGAGTTAATCCAGGTAGCTACAACAAGATTGTTTGAATAATCTGAACTAATAACTTTATACAAAACAAGTAAAGAGAGTATTGCTGAAATAGTTACAAACGAACTTGTCAAAATTTGAGAATTTTTGTCCCCTAATTTCTTTCCAAAAAAACCACTAATCACTGATCCAATTAGAGGTAGAAATAAAATTAGGTATTCCATTTTATCCTTTTAAATCTTTAATCTCTTCAACTCTTATTGTGTCTGAATTTCTAAAATAAACTACAATTATGGCTAATCCGATAGCGGCCTCAGCAGCAGCAACTGTTAAAATAAATAATGTAAATATTTGCCCACTTAAATCGTTGATAAATATTGAAAAGGAAACAAGATTTATGTTTACTGCAAGTAAAATTAGCTCAATACTCATTAAAATAACTATTACATTTTTTCTATTAAGGAAAATTCCTACAACACCGATAGTAAATATAATTGCAGCTAATGTTAAATAATGTCCTAAACCTATGCTAAGCATCTATTTTAACTCCTTTATTTCTTTCAGCCTCAACTAAATCAACACCTTCGTCTCTTTCTCTAGAAATTTGCTTAACATAACTTTGTCTTTTAACTCCGGCCCTTTCTCTATACGTTAAAACAATTGCTCCTATCATAGCAACCAACAAAATCATTCCTGAAATTTGAAATAGAAGTATATAATCCGTATATAAAACATTTCCAATAGATCTAGTATTAGTGACTTCAGTAGATATATTTATAGAAAGGCTATTTAATAAATCAGGTTTATATTTCCATCCTCCAATTACAATTATAAGTTCAAAAAAAATAATTAAGCTGACTAATAAACCAACTGGTATATGTGTTCCACCATCCCACCTTGAGCTAAACCATTGACCTTTTTGTTCAGCTACGTTTAACATCATCACAACAAATAAAAAAAGAACTGCAACAGCTCCAACATAAACTATGAGCATTATCATGCCCAAAAATTCTGCACCTATCATAATAAACAAACATGATATGCTAATGAAATCTAGGATTAAAAAAAATACAGAGTGAACTGTATTTTTTGAGACTGTTACCATGACTGCAGATACAATAGCTATTAAAGAGAAAATATAGAAGAAAACTGAGTGTGCAATCATAAGACTACCTGTGAGAACTATCAGCCTTAATGTTGGCAGCTAAAATGTTTTCCCACCTGTCTCCATTTTCCAAGAGTTTTTCTTTTGTGTAATAAAGCTCTTCTCTAGACTCTGTTGCAAATTCAAAATTAGGACCTTGGACAATTGCATCTACAGGACATGACTCTTCACAAAGACCACAATATATACATTTAAGCATATCAATATCGTATCTTATAGTTTTTCTACTACCATCATTTCTTTCTTTTGACTCAATTGTAATAGCTTGGGCTGGGCATACAGCTTCACAAAGCTTGCAAGCTATGCATCTTTCTTCACCGTTAGGATATCTTCTTAGAGCGTGCTCCCCTCTAGACCTTGTTCCTAAAGATCCCTTTTCAAAAGGATAATTGATTGTCTTTTTTGTCTTAAAAGTCTCTTTTATTGCAATTAATAAACCAGTCACAAAATCAATCATGAATATAGTTTTTAATAATCTTGAAATTTTCATTTATTTCCCTGGTAGTAAATCAAAATATATTAAAAAACTTGAAGTTAAAACAACATAAAACAGTGAAAATGGGAGAAATATCTTCCAACCAAGCTTCATTAATTGGTCATATCTGTATCTTGGAACAGTTGCTTTAACTAACGCAAATAAAATAAATAAAAATAATATTTTAAAAATTAACCAAAAAGGACCTGGAATAGCATTAAATGGAAAGATATCTAATGGAGATAACCAGCCACCCAAAAATAAAATTGATCCCAATGCACACATTAACAAAATATTTGCATATTCCCCTAACCAAAACATAGCATACATCATTCCTGAATATTCAGTTTGATATCCTGCCACTAATTCTGCTTCTGCTTCTGGTAAATCAAATGGAGGACGATTTGTTTCTGCTAGTGCAGAAATAAAATAAATTACAAACATTGGAAACAATGGAATTACAAACCATAAATTTTGTTGTGCCTTAACAATGTCACTTAAGTTTAAAGATCCAACACATAACAGAACGTTGATTATTATAACTCCTATTGAAACTTCATATGATACCATTTGTGCAGCAGATCTGATTGCACCTAAAAAAGGGTATTTAGAATTGGAGGCCCATCCTCCCATAATTATTCCATATACGCCTAATGATGAAACTGCGAAAAGATATAAAATACCAACATTGATATCGGCTAGAACAAAATCTTCGCCAAATGGTATTACAGCCCATGATATTAATGCTAATGTCATAGTCACGACTGGAGCTAATACAAATACAAGCTTGTTCGAGCTTGCAGGTATTATTATTTCTTTAAAGATATATTTTAATGCATCAGCTAATGATTGAAATAAACCAAAAGGACCAACAACATTAGGTCCTCTCCTTTTTTGTACAAAAGCCCAAACTCTTCTATCAAGCCAAACTATCATTGCTACAGAAACCAAAACAGGTACTAATAAAAATAAAATTTTATAAACTTCGGTAAATAGTATTGAAAAATATGAGTCCATTAACCCTCAGTTCCGGTTTTCTTCAAATTAGCTCTTGCGTATCTACACTCTGACATTGTTTTAGATGCTCGCGCAATCGTATTAGAATAATAATAATCAACATCTTCAACTAAAATTTTTTCATCATTCAAATTATATGCAGGAACTTCAAATTTTTTAATATTTTGATTATTTAAATGGTTTTGCATGGCTTTTAGTAGTTCATCTTTATTATTAAATAAGGAATTTCCCTTAATGGCAGAAGATAATTCATTAATTATTTGCCAATCCTCTTTAGCTTCTCCTGGTGGATAAGAAGCTTTATAAGCTTTTTGAAGCTTGCCCTCTAAGTTAGTGAAAAAACCATCTTGTTCAGTATATGCAGCACCAGGCAATATAAGATCTGCCATACCTGCACCTTTATCACCATGACTTCCAATATAAATTATAAATTCATTACTTTTGTTTATTTTGAGGTTATCTTGACCTAATAAAAAAATAACTTCTACTTCACCATCCTCAATTTTTTTAAGAGTTTTATTACTTCCATCATTTGAGGAAAAAATGCCTAAATCATAAGAACCAACAGCTGATGCATCGGTTGATAAAATATTTAATGAATTCCAATTATCATCGATTTTATTAATACTAATTAAATACTTTTTTAACTCCTCAAATATATATGCGCCATTGTTACTATTTAAAATTGATTGACCTAAGATAATTAAAGGTTTTTCTGCACTAATAATTTTATTTGAAAGATTGTGTTCATTTTTAATTATTTCATTAATTACTTTTGGATTATTTTTTAAAACTGTATAAGGATATGTTAAATCACCCACATCCTCTAATGAAAATATTTCAGTTTTATTTTTCAAATAAGTTTTTCTTATCCTTGAGTTCAATATTGTTGCCTCAAATCTGGGGTTTGTTCCTATTAATAATATAAGATCGCTTTCTTCAATCCCTTCTATACTAGAGTTAAATAGGTAATTAATTCTGTTTTCAAAATTTATGTAAGTATGGTTAGCTCTAGAGTCTAAATAACTAGAATTTAGAGTTTTTTGAAATAAGTTTTTTGCTGTAAACATAGTTTCCATGTTTGTCATGTCGCCAGTTAAACCAACTATTTTGTCTGGTGGTGTTTTTAAAATTTTTTCTTTAATTTTTTTGTATGCATCTTGCCATTTTATTGATTCAAAATTTTCATTGTTTTTTATTAATGGGGTGTCTAATCTTTGATTTTTTAATCCATCGCATGCATATCTTGTTTTATCAGAAATCCACTCCTCGTTAATTTCCTCATTAACTCTTGGTAAAACTCTTTTAACTTCCCAATCATAAGTATCTACTCTAATGTTTGACCCAACGGCATCCATAACATCAATTGTTTCAGTCTTTTTTAATTCCCAAGGTCTTGCTTCGAACACATAAGGTTTAGAGGTTAATGCGCCAACTGGGCATAAATCTATTACATTTGCCGACATTTCAGACTCCATCGATTTCTCTAAATATGTAGTAATTTGCATATTTTCTCCCCGTCCAATCGCACCTAATTCTGGCACTCCCGCTACTTCAGTAGCAAATCTAATACATCTAGTACAATGAATACATCTAGTCATTTGAGTTTTTATTAATGGACCCATATATTTTTCAGGTACATATCTTTTGTTTTCTTTAAATCTTGATTTATCAATTCCATAAAACATTGATTGATCCTGTAAATCACACTCACCACCCTGATCACAAACAGGACAATCTAAAGGATGGTTGGCCAGCAAAAACTCCATCACACCTTTTCTTGCTTTTTCAACTTTTTGCGTATTTGTTTTAATAACCATTCCTTCCGCTGCAGGCATTGCACATGAGGCAATTGGTTTTGGAGATTTTTCCATTTCAACCAAACACATACGGCAATTCCCAGCTATGGAAAGTTTTTCATGATAACAAAATCTTGGTATTTCAGCTCCAGCTTGTTCACAAGCTTGGAGTACAGTTAGACCATCTTCAACTTCAATATCAATATCGTTTACTTTTAATTTAGGCATTTTCCTTTTCTAACAAATGTTGATCAACCAAGTATGGAATATTTTTTTGTTTTTTAACAACTGGATCAAATTTATTTCTCTCTAGTATTTCATCTTTAAAATGTCTGATTAATCCTTGAACTGGCCAAGAGGAACCTTCACCAAATGCACAAATTGTATGACCTTCTATTTGTTTAGTTACATCAAAAAGCATATCCACTTCATCAGGAGTTGCCTCACCTGCTGCCATTCGTTCTAACATTCTCCACATCCATCCAGATCCTTCCCTACATGGTGTACACTGACCACAACTTTCATGTTTATAAAATCTGGCTATTCTTGCCATACATTTAATAATATCTTGGTCATTATTAATCACAACAATACCAGCTGTCCCTAGTCCTGTTTTATTTTCAACACATTCATCAAAATCCATTTTCATATTGTCACAAATTTCTTTAGGTAACATTGGCATTGAAGAACCACCGGGTATTACTGCTTTGAGATTGTCCCATCCACCAACGACACCACCAGCGTGGGTTTCAATTAATTCCTTAAGTGGAATTCCCATCTCTTCCTCAACATTACATGGGTTGTTGACATTTCCAGAAATACAATAAATTTTTGTTCCAGTGTTTTTAGGTCTTCCAAGTGAACTAAACCATTTTGCACCTCTTCTTAGAATTGTAGGAACAGCCGCAACAGTCTCAACATTATTAATTATAGTAGGACATCCATATAATCCAATTAAAGCTGGAAATGGTGGCTTTAATCTTGGTTGACCCTTTTTTCCTTCCAAACTCTCAAGTAGTGCAGTTTCTTCACCACAAATATAGGCACCAGCACCATAATGAATATAAATATCTAAATCCCATCCTGAATTTAAAGCATTTTTCCCAATTAAATTATTTTTATAAGCTTCATCGATTGCAGTTTGAAGTTTTTGTCCCTCATTAAAATATTCACCTCTAATATAAATGTAACATTTATGGGCATTAACTGCGAAAGAAGCAATTAAGCATCCTTCTATTAATTTATGTGGTTCAAATCTTAATATATCTCTATCTTTACATGTTCCAGGCTCTGACTCATCAGCATTAATGACTAAATAATGAGGTCTAGATCCCACCTCTTTAGGTGCAAATGACCATTTTAAACCAGTTGGAAAACCAGCTCCACCACGCCCCCTAAGTTCAGAGGATTTAACTTCATTGATTATCCATTCTCTTCCCTTTTCTAAAATATCTTTTGTTCCTTTCCAATCATTTCTTAATTTAGCAGACTCAATGTCTGCTCCACTGTCATTGTATAAATTTTGAAATATTCTATCTTCGTCTTTAAGCATTTTTGTTTCCTAATAAAGTTTTTCTATTGTTAACTGGTTCTGCATTTATTCTTCCTGAATAAGATCCTGGTTTTGGGGTTTTATTTTGGTATATCGTCTCAATTATTTCTTCGAGTTTTTTATCATTTAAATCTTCATAATAGTCCTCATTAACTTGCATCATTGGGGCATTTACACATGCGCCAAGACATTCAACCTCCATCCAAGAAATTTTACCATCATCTGATAACACATTTTCTTTCTCAGATATTTTATTTTTGCAAACTTTTACTAAATCATACGCACCTCGAAGCATACAAGGTGTTGTTGTACAAATTTGAAAAAAATATTTACCAACTGGAGATAAATTATACATTGAATAAAAAGTTGCTACTTCATAAACCTTTATATAAGGCATGTGTAAAAATTTAGCTATATATTTCATTGCTTGTAACGGTATCCAATTATCATTTTGCCTTTGAGCTATATACAACAAAGCCATAACTGCGCTCTGTTGTTTCCCGTCAGGATAATTTGAAACTATTTTATTTGCGGCTTCCATACTTTTATCATTAAATATAAAAGTTTCAGGCTGTTTTTTGTGAATTTTTTTAACACTCATCTATCAACCTCTCCAAAAACAATATCCATTGAACCCAATAAAGCAGGTACATCAGCAAGCATATGACCTTTTATTAAATAATCCATAGCTTGAAGATGGGTAAATCCAGGAGCTCTGATTTTGCATTTGTATGGTTTGCTTGAGCCATCTGAAATTAGATAGACACCAAATTCTCCTTTTGGTGCCTCAACTGCTTTGTATATTTCATCTTTTTCAACCCTATATCCCTCTGTAAATAACTTAAAATGATGGATTAAAGCTTCCATAGACTGTTTAAGTTCCTTTTTTGGAGGAGGAGAAATCTTTCCATCTTCTGTTTTAATTGGTCCTTTTGGAATATTTGTTAAACACTGTTTAATAATTTTTACGCTTTCTCTCATTTCTTCAATTCTGCAAAGATATCTGTCATAGCAATCTCCATTTTTTCCAACAGGAATTTTAAATTCTAAATCGTCATAACAATCATAAGGTTGACTTCTTCTTAAATCCCAAGCTACACCAGAACCTCTTAGCATTACTCCTGAAAAAGAATAATCTAGCGCATCTTGTTTGGATACAATTCCTATATCTACATTTCTCTGTTTAAAAATTCTGTTATCGGTGAGTAAAGTTTCTAAATCATCAATAATCTTTGGAAATTTTTCACAAAATTCATTAATATCACTTTCAAGGCCTGAAGGTAGATCTTTATGTACTCCACCAGCTCTAAAATAATTAGCATGCAACCTTGATCCAGACACCCTCTCATAAAATCCCATTAATTTTTCTCGTTCCTCAAATCCCCATAAAGTTGGTGTTAACGCCCCAACATCCATCGCTTGTGTAGTTACATTCAATATGTGACTTAATATTCGACCTATTTCACAGAAAATAACTCTTATATATTTTGCTCTAGAAGGAACTTCGATTTTTAGAATTTTTTCTATAGCTAAAGCAAATGCATGCTCTTGATTCATTGGTGCCACATAATCCAAACGATCAAAATAAGGAACTGCTTGTATATATGTTTTGTTTTCTATTAACTTCTCAGTGCCTCGGTGCAATAATCCTATATGAGGATCAGCTTTCTCAACAACTTCTCCATCTAATTGAAGTATTAATCTTAAAACTCCATGTGCTGCAGGATGTTGTGGTCCAAAATTTAAATTTAGTGTTTTTTTTTCTTTTGCCATTAACTTTTTTTAATTTCTTTAATATATTTTGTTCCTTCCCAGGGACTCTCATAATCAAAATTTCTGTAATTTTGTTCTAATTTAACAGGTTCATAGATCACTTTTTTTTGTTCTTCGCTATAACGAACCTCATTATGACCAGTGAGAGGAAAATCTTTTCTTAAAGGATGCCCGTCAAAGCCATAGTCGGTTAAAATTCTTCTTAAATCAGGATGATTTTTAAAGTTTAACCCATACATATCGAATACTTCTCGCTCCATCCAATTTGCAGCAGGAAATATAGAAGTTAATGAGGAAATTACGTCGTTTTCTTTTATTGAATAATCAATAATTATTCTTTGATTATATTCATGACTTAATAATAAATAAACCATCTTAAATCTATTTTCATTTTCAGGGTAATCTACAGCTGTAATTTCGATTAATTGCCTAAATTTAGTTTCTTTATTGGTCTTCAAAAAAGAAATAACATCTACCAATTCATCATGATCTATGTTTATATAAATAGTTTCATGCTTTATAAATGAATTATTTATTTTAGATGTTAATTCGGAGTTTATAAACTTTTCCAAGTCCTCAAGATTTTTCATTATTATCTTTCTAAAGAACCTTTATTTCTAATTTTTTTCTGTAACTGTAAAATTCCATAAAGTAATGCTTCAGCTGACGGAGGGCATCCAGGGACATATACATCAACAGGTACCACTCGATCGCATCCTCTTACTACGGAATATGAATAATGATAATAGCCTCCACCATTTGCACAACTTCCCATAGATATTACATACCTAGGTTCAGGCATCTGGTCGTAAACCTTTCTTAATGCAGGAGCCATTTTATTTGTTAGCGTACCTGCTACTATCATGACATCTGATTGACGTGGCGATGCTCTCGGTGCTGCACCAAATCTTTCAAGATCATATCTTGGCATAGAAGTTTGCATCATTTCAACAGCACAACATGCTAATCCAAATGTCATCCAATGCAATGAACCAGTTCTTGCCCAATTAACAAGATTGTCTAGTGATGTTGTTATAAAACCGTTGTCACTAAAGTCTTGAGCTAATTGTTTAAACTCTTCTGGAATATCTTTTTTTCTATCTTGTAAATTCATGTTATTCCCAGTCTAAAGCACCTTTTTTCCACTCGTAAATAAATCCAACAGTTAGAATAAATAAAAATAACATCATAGAGTAGAATCCATATAAACCAATTTCACCAAGTGAGATCGCCCATGGGAATAAAAATGCAATTTCTAAATCAAATATTATAAATAATATTGCAACCAAATAAAACCTGACATCAAATTCCATCCTTGAGTCATTGAAAGGTTCAAATCCACACTCATAGGCTGAAAGTTTCTCAGGATCAGGTTTGCTTGGAGCAGCGAGATAATTAATTGCTACAAAAGCAAGACTTAAGCCTAAGGCTATTATTAAGAATAATATTATCGGTAGATAATCTTTTAAAAATTCCGTAAGCATTTGATTCCTATGTAACAACTATTATATCAACTAAAAGTGAAGATATGTCACATTTTTAAGCCTAGTTTTACTCGAATAATGGCGGGAGTGAAGGGACTCGAACCCTCGGCCCCCTGCGTGACAGGCAGGTGCTCTAACCAACTGAGCTACACCCCCACAGGTGTAAATGGTGGGTAGTAAAGGACTCGAACCTTTGACCCCCTCGGTGTAAACGAGATGCTCTACCAACTGAGCTAACCACCCAAAATCTTGGTACTATTACATCAACGGATTAATAAAGTAAATTGTTTATTACTGAATACTAGCTTGAGATTTATCGTCCTTTTTACCCTCAGATATTTTATCTACTTCACTCCATTCAATAGGTTTTAGCTCTTTTGTAAGGGCAATTTTAAGCACTTCATCTGCTGTTTCTACTGGAATGATTTTAATATCTTCTCTTACCTTTTTTGGAATGTCTGCTAAATCTTTTTCGTTTTCTTTAGGTATTAATACTTTTTTAACACCTGCTCTGTGTGCAGCTAATAATTTTTCTTTTAAACCACCGATTTGTAATACTTGTCCTGTAATTGTTACTTCACCAGTCATAGCAATCTCTCTGTTCACAGGAATATTTGTGATTGATGATACTATAGATGTAACCATTGCTATACCAGCTGATGGTCCATCTTTAGGTGTAGCTCCTTCAGGGACATGGATGTGAAAATCTTTTTTCTCAAAGAAAGGTGGAATTATACCATATTCCAAACTTTTTGATCTGACATATGATTTTGCAGCCTTAACCGACTCTTGCATGACATCACCAAGTTTACCTGTTATTTGCATTCTACCTTTGCCTGGCATATTAACAGTCTCGATTTTAAGAATTTCTCCGCCTACCTCAGTCCACGCTAGTCCTATTACTATTCCAGTTTTATTTTTATCCTCTACTTCACCAAATTTGAATTTTTTAATTCCTAAAAAGTCTGGAATATTTTTATCGTTTACTTGGACCTTTTCAACTTCACCACTTACTACTTTCTTAACAACTTTTCTTGTTACTTTAGAAAGTTCTCTTTCTAAATTTCTAACACCAGACTCCCTTGTATAACTTCTAATTATCTCTTTTATTGTTCCATCTTCTAAGTTCAGTTCACCCTCTTTCACTCCATTTTCTTTTACTTGTTTAGGTAACAAATACTTATTTGCAATATTTATCTTCTCATCTTCTGTATATCCAGGAATTCTTATAACTTCCATTCTATCAAGAAGTGGTGGTAAAATGTTTAAAGTATTTGCTGTTGTTACAAACATTACATCAGACAAATCATAATCAACTTCTAAATAGTGATCATTGAAAGCTGTATTCTGCTCAGGATCTAATGCTTCCAGTAAAGCTGATGATGGATCTCCTCTATAGTCGTTTCCAATTTTATCTACTTCGTCTAACAAAAATAAAGGATTTTTTGTGCCAGCTTTCTTCATCATTTGAATTATTTTTCCTGGTAAAGATCCAATGTATGTTCTTCTGTGACCTCTTATTTCAGCCTCATCTCTTACACCTCCTAACGACATTCTAATAAACTGCCTGTTAGTAGCTTTAGCTATAGATTTTCCAAGTGATGTTTTTCCAACTCCAGGGGGTCCAACTAAACATAAGATTGGTCCTTTAATCTTTTCCATTCTTTTTTGAACAGCTAGAAACTCAATAATTCTCTCTTTTACTTTTTCTAAACCAAAATGATCTTCATCTAATATTTTAAGACCTTTATTTAAATCGATATCAACATCATCTTTTTTAAACCACGGAAGATCAATCATCCAATCCAAATAATTTCTAACAACTGTTGCTTCTGCAGACATGGGGCTCATATTTTTCAATTTTTTAAGCTCAGACATACATTTCTTTTCAACTTCTTTTGGCATCTTAGCTTTTTGAATAGATTTTTTTAAATTAGTAGTCTCATCTTTGCCATCTTCAATTTCACCTAATTCTTTTTGGATAGCCTTTAGTTGTTCATTTAAATAATATTCTCTCTGCGTTTTTTCCATTTGAGTTTTAACTCTACCTCTAATTCTTTTTTCTACACCAATAATACTTGTTTCACTTTCCATCATCTTAATAGCTGCATTTAATCTCTTCTTAACATCTAACGTTTCAAATATTTGTTGTTTCTCAGATATCGATGCATTTAGATTTGAAACAATATTATCTACAATTTTAGATGGATCTTTTAATTGTTTAATGTTGTTAATAGTTTCTGATGAAATTTTTTTGTTAACTGAAGTCAACTTTTCCAATCTTCTTACAGCCGTAAGTGCTAGAGGTAGCAGATCTTCATCTTTGTTTAAAACATCTTTTTGATGTTCGTATGTACAAGTAATAAATTTTTCATCATCCTTAAAATCAATAATTTTGACTCTTTTAATTCCTTCAACTAAAACCTTAACCGTTCCGTCGGGAAGTTTTAAAAGTTGTAATATGTTGCTTTCACATCCATAAGAAAATACATCATTTTTTTTTGGATCATCAACTTCAGAATTTTTTTGAGTAACTAAAATTATTTTTTTGTCACTTTTCATCACTTCATTTAAGGCTGTAATAGATTTGTCTCTTCCAACAAATAGTGGAATAACCATGCTTGGAAAAACTACTATGTCTCTTAACGGTAATAAAGGTTGTGTTAATTTAATCTCCATACCCTTAAATATGGATATTATATTTTATAATGCAATAGGAAACTTTTGTTTATTAACTCTTATTAAGCCGCAGAAGTCTTTTCTGTTTTTGATTTGTTCTTCGTATGAACTATAATTGGCTGGGTGGTACCCTTAGTTGCTCCACCATCAATAATAACTTCTTCAATGTTATCCTGACCCGGAAGGTCAAACATAGTTTTAAGTAATAAATTTTCTAATATTGATCTTAATCCTCTGGCTCCAGTTTTCTTACTTATAGCTTTGTTAGCAATATCTTTAACCGCCTGATCTTTAAATGTTAATTTTACACCTTCTAATCTAAATAGTTCTTGGTATTGTTTAATTAAAGAATTTTTTGGTTCTTGTAAAATTTTTACTAAAGATTTTTCATCTAAATCTTCTAGTGTTGCCGTAATTGGTAATCTACCAATAAATTCAGGAATCAGACCGTATCTTAATAAATCTTCTGGCTCTAAGTTTTTCATCCATTCTCCAGTTTTTTTGTCTTCTAGGGTTTTTACTTCTGCTCCAAATCCGATAGAGGACCCTTTGTCTCTTTGAGATATTATTTTATCTAGACCAGCAAAAGCTCCTCCACAAATAAATAGTATATTGGTTGTGTCTACTTGTAGAAATTCTTGTTGGGGATGTTTTCTTCCTCCTTGAGGAGGAACACTCGCAACTGTTCCTTCCATAATTTTTAATAAGGCTTGTTGAACTCCTTCACCAGATACATCTCTAGTGATGGATGGATTTTCTGATTTTCTACTAATTTTGTCAACCTCATCTATGTAAACAATACCTCTTTGAGCTTTTTCTACATTATAATCTGCTGCTTGTAATAATTTTAAAATTATATTCTCAACATCTTCACCTACGTAACCAGCTTCAGTTAATGTTGTTGCATCAGCCATTGTAAAAGGTACATCAAGTATTCTAGCAAGGGTTTGAGCTAATAAAGTTTTTCCACATCCAGTTGGCCCTACCAACATAATGTTCGATTTTGACAACTCAACCGTTTTACTAGTTTTATTTTCGTAGTTTAATCTTTTATAATGATTGTGGACTGCAACTGATAAAACTTTTTTAGCATGAGATTGTCCGATCACATAATCATCTAGTACTTTGCATATTTCTTTTGGCAAAGGTAAGCCATCTTGGTGTTTTACAAAATTATCTTTGCTTTCTTCTTTTATGATGTCCATACAAAGCTCAACACATTCATCGCAAATGAATACAGTAGGTCCTGCAATTAGCTTTCTAACTTCGTGCTGGCTCTTGCCACAAAAAGAACAGTAAAGAATATTTTTATTATTGCTCATATTTTTTTATTCGAATCAATTTTAATACTTTAATACATATGATGTAAAGTAATCAAGTATAGGTTGTGGACAAACTATATGTTGTGACCTATTCTCTTTTTTCTACCACTTTATCTATCAGACCAAAACTTTTTGCATTATCAGGAGTCATAAAATTATCTCTTTCTAATGCTGATTTAATTTCATCAACTGATTTTCCAGTATGTTTTGAGTAAATTTCATTTAATCTTTTCTTTAGAGATAAAACTTCTTTAGCGTGAATTTCAATATCTGTGGCTTGTCCTTGAAAACCAGCAGAAGGTTGATGAACCATTATTCTTGAATTTGGTAATGAGAATCTTTTTCCTTTTGCGCCAGCTGCAAGTAAAAATGAGCCCATGCTTGCTGCTTGACCTATACACAAAGTACTTATTTCTGGTTTAATATATTGCATTGTATCATAAATACCAAGTCCAGCTGTTACAAGTCCTCCAGGACTATTTATATATAAAGAAATTTCTTTCTTAGGATCTTCTGATTCTAAAAATAATAATTGAGCAGTAACTAATGATGCAACTGTGTCATTTATAGGACCAACTACAAATACAATTCTCTCTTTAAGCAATCTTGAATAAATGTCATATGCTCTTTCTCCTCTACTAGATTGTTCAACAACCATAGGGATTAGAGTGTTTAATTGTTCTGGAATTTTAATAGTCATAATCGAATCGATTAATCTTATACAACTTGTGATTACTTTTTGCTAACCTTTTTTGTTTTTTTAGATTTTGATCCAAGGGTTTTAGTTTTTTTTGGTTCTTTTGATTTTGTTTTTACTTCCTTTTTTTTTGGTTCCGTTTTTTTCTTATTTTTTTCATCATCATCTTTTTTAGCAAGTTTAGCTTGCTCCTTAATATTTTTTTCGTTTTCTTGTTTTAGAATTTTCTCAGCTTCTTCTTTGGTAATTTCTTTTTTGGTAGTTTTTGCTTTTTTCCTAATTTCTTCAATTATTTTTTCTTCGTAAATTTGTCCTCTTAAACTATCTATGGCTGCAGGATTCTGTTCATAATAATCTTTAACAATCTTCTCTTGACCTGGCATCATTCTAAATTGTTTTTGTATTTCAACATTAATTTCTTCCTGAGACACATTAATTTTATTTTCCTCACCAAAAGCATTTAAGATTAATCCAGTTTTAATTCTTTTTTTAGCTTGTTCTTCTAATGATCTTTGGTTCTTTTTAATTTCATCTTCCTTCATTCCTTGAGATAAAATTTTTACTTCCTGTTCAATTAAATTACCAGGTAATTGATCTAATTTTTCTTTCTCTATTTGCTCAAGAATACTTTTCTTTGTAATCATGGCTAATGAATTTTTATATTCATCATTAATTTGTTTTGAAATAAGTTCTTTTAAATCTGCTAAATCTTTTGCACCCATATTTTTAGCAAAATCATCATTAATTTTTACTTCTTCTGGAATTCTTACTGCTGTAATCTTACATTCAAAAACAGCGCTTTTGTTAATGAGATCTTTTTCAGGAAAATTTTCAGGTAGATTTACTTTTACATTTTTTGTATCACCTGATTTGACGCCTTCTAATTGTTTATCAAAACCTTTAATAAATAAATCTTTTCCAAGCACTAATTGAGTATTTTTGCCCTCGTTACCCTTAAATTCTTTGCCGTCAATAGTTCCTTTATAATCAAAAATCACAAGATCATTCATTTTTGAACTATAATTTGTTTCTGCATCTTTAAAATTGTTTTGATTTTTTGCAATTTCACTAATTCTTTTATCTGTTTCTTTTGGATCAATTTTTACAACATACTCATCTACTTTAATTGAGCTTAGTCCTTTGGCGGAAACCTCAGGTAGCTCAGTAACTGATATAATGTATTCTAAATCTTTATCTTCACCAAAAGACTTTAAATCTATTTTAGGTTGTCCCGCAGGTTTTATTTTATTTTCCTCTAGTGCTTTTGTTGTTGTATCTTTTAACAACTTATCAATTACTTCACCGTAGACAGCTTTACCAAATTGTCTTTTTAATATTTCGGTAGGTACCTTGCCAGGTCTGAAACCTTTTATTACAACATCTTTTCTTATTTCTTCATATTTCTCATCCATAAAGCCTGAGATTGTTTTTTTATCTACGAATACTTTTAGATCTTTTTCTAAACCTTTTTTATTTTCTATTGTTACTTTCATATTCTATTTATGGTAGGCGAGAAAGGACTCGAACCTTCACAGCTTGCACTATTGGTTCCTAAGACCAACGCGTCTACCAATTCCGCCACTCGCCCAAATTTATGCTGTTTTATATAGTATTGATCTAATTTGTCCAATCAGAATAATAGTGTAAAAGGATATAAATATATAAAAAAATGATAGTTTCACCGTGTATAAGCATTTGCAAAATGGATCCTGTAACTGGATACTGTTATGGCTGTGGAAGAAATAATCAAGAAAAGAAGATTTGGAAAGACCAAAATACTAAGGATGAGTGGAAAAAACAAAATTTAGAAGATATTCAGAAGAGAATGCAAGGATGGCAGCTACAGAGTTTCAAGGAATCTTATGAACATAAAAAAAATAACGGAATGTCGTTATTTAAAAAGAAGCAACTAAATGACTCAAACTAGATTAGTAGTAATAATTTATATAATTGGAATTCTTATTGGAGCATTTTTTTTTGATTTGTGGGGTGCTGAAACGAGTGCTGTAAAAAGTTTAGCAGCAATGTTTTGGACAGCATTATTGCTTATAGCTATTGTATTTGCTGATAAAAAAAAGGAATAATTAATCTTTTTGTATTAGTTCACTTATAAATAAATCTCCATTACCGTCTTCTACTGCTTTTTTGTAAAAAGATTTTTTTACATCAGCTAATTTTTCTGCATTACCTAAATCTTTTAGCATTTCATGGATATAAGTAAGATCTTTTAAGGTATTGGAAGTTGAAAATTTAAATCCAGTATAATCATCTTTAAGCACATTATCAAAAATTCTATTTAAAGCTGTTGAGTTTCCAGATCCTAATTTTGCTACTGCAAAAAGTTTTTCTAAATCAATATCTAATTTTTTTGCGCTCTTGATGAATTCAATAACATTTGTAGCGGTACCGAGTGACAAAAAATTATTTAATAACTTTGACTTTGCGCCTTTACCCACTTCTCCAAAATGGAAATAATCTTTACAAAAAGTTTTTAAATAAACTTCAGATTTTTTAAAATTTTCCTCTGACGCTCCAACAATACCTCCACAAACACCTTCTTCTGCTTGAACGGGACCTCCCATCACAGGGCATTCAATATAGTTAATTTTTTGTTTTGAAAAAACCTGTTCCATTTGAATAGATCCATTTTGGTTATGTGTTGTAACATCAATAATTAATGTGTTATCTTTTAGTAAAGTTGAGACTTTTTCAGCAATACTTAGGGCGATTGGTGTATTAGTTACACAAAGAAATAATGCATCTAAATTTTTTTCACACAATTCATTGTAAGATTTTACCTCAATAGCACCTTCACTTACAATCTTATCTATCGGTACCCTTTTTTTGTTTGCAATAACAAATAAGTTATTTCCTTTTTTTAAAATATTTTTGGCTATCCCATAACCCATATAACCAACACCAATAAAACCTACATTCATAATCAAAGTTAATTATAGTATAAGACTTAGAGATTAAAAATTAATATTTATGACTAGTAATTTTAAAAAACTTGAAACTTTGATAGTTAGCTGTAAAAAATGCCCTAGGTTGGTGAGTTTTAGAGAAAAGATAGCTAAAGAAAAAAGAAAACAATTCATAAATGAAAAATATTGGGGAAAACCAATAACAGGGTTTGGTGACCCAAAAGCTAAAATTTTATTTGTTGGTTTAGCGCCAGCTGCACACGGTGGCAATAGAACTGGTAGAGTTTTTACAGGAGATAGATCGTCTGATTTTTTATACAAATGTCTTTATAAAGCAAAATTATCTAACCAGCCAAATTCAGACCACAAAAATGACGGACTTAAATTGAGAGATATATTTATAACTACTGCTTTAAAATGTGTCCCACCTGGAGATAAACCAACAAAAAAAGAACTAAACACTTGCTTTAAATATTTTAATAAAGAAATTGAATACTTAGAAAATTTAAAGATTGTTGTTGCACTTGGGAAAATAGCTTTTGATGCTTGTATAGAATTTTACAAAAAACATTACAAAATTGATATAAATATTAAATTTGGGCATAGTAAATTCTATAAACTCCCAAATAATATTTTATTGGTAGGTTCTTATCATCCAAGTCCAAGAAATGTAAATACAGGCAAAATTAATGTAAATAAAATGACTAATTTATTTATTAAAGTAAAAAATACTATTTAATTAATTGTTGTTTGAGATTTTCAGGCATTTTGATTAGTTTGCCATCTTTATTAATTGTAGCTAAATGAACATCTGCAGTTAAAATTAAATTATCTTTTACAAAAATATCTTGCTTCATTTTAATTGACACATTCTTTACTTCTGTAATTTCAGAAAAAATATCAAGTTTATCCTCTAACCTTGAAGGTTTTATAAAATTTAAATTACAAGATTTAACAATTATATATATTCCATAATTTTCTTTCAGGTTAGAATTTGTAAAGCTTACAGAGGCTATGGCATCAGTTCTAGCACGCTCTATGAATTTTAAATAATTTGCGTAATAAACTACTCCACCAGCATCTGTATCCTCATAATACACATTAAAACTTGATTTAAATTTTTTCATAAAAATAATAATATCAAAGTGAAAATATTTTTTATACTAATGATTAATACAATATGAAAATTTATATAATTTGGTTGATTGGTGTTATATTATGGAATTTCGGATATCCAGAAGCCGCTCCAATCCTTGATGTTTTGGCTGCAATAATACTGTCTTTAATAAGTTTTGGTTTAAAAAAGTATCTTAATTAAAATTTACTCAGAGGAAAAAAAAATATTTTGGTAATAACTAACTGCGGTTAGTTTTGAATTATCGGTATCTGCCATAATTGCAATTCCTGAAAGCTCTTCAACGTCTAGATCATGAAATTTTTTAAAATCTTCCTTCACATTAGCTCTTACTGTAACCCATTCATTTAAATTTGACTTTGTTGAAGCCAGAACGCTATCGATAGATTTCTTTGTATAAGGGCTGGGCCATGTTTCTCCTACATTTGAATTACTTGAAAAAACGTAGTTTATAGCTCTATTTGATAGTGGTGTTGCGCCAGTTTTTTTGATTACAAAAACTCTAGCAGCAAAATCATGACCTTTTTTGGTATTTTCTTTTATACCTTTAAGATCTTTTTCAATTTTCCAAGTAATATTTATAAAAGGGGTTTTGTCTAAATTAATTTTTATTTCTTTTCCCACTCCTGATGCTGCATTTTCTGCAACTGCTTTCAAATAACTTCCGTTCTCATTATTTCCAATAGAATACAATGTTTTTGCATCAGCTCCTCTTACTTTTCTGACTTCTAATGAATTTAATTCCTCCTCAGTAAAATCGAAAACCATTAGTTTTTCAGCACAAACTGAGGATATAAATAAAAAATAAATTGTTATTATTTTGATAAATTTTATTAACACTTGTTTCGTATAATTAAATATTTTTAATTATCAACTATAATTTAAAATTTAACTTTAGGGTAAAAGAACAATTTTTGGTGAAGAACAGGTTCCGTCATGAATTTGTTTAAAGGCCTCTGCACCTTTCTTTAACTCTCTATATTCTATCCAGTCTAATTTTCCTATTTTCTTATCTGCTAAAATTTTGATCGTGTCTTCAAAATCTTTATTAGTATAGCAATATGTGCCAATAAAAGTTACCTCTTGAAGAGTTGCTTTTCTAAAATTAAACTGCCCTGCAGGTTGGGTTAATCCAATATGTATTATTGTGCCTCCAGGTTTTATAACTGATATAGCTTGTTGTCTTGAAACTTCTAAACCAACTGTATCAAATACAACATCGAAGCTGTCATTTTGTACTTCTTTGTCTGATGGATTAACAAATTTTCCCTCAAAATATTTTGAACACTTTGTTAGTCTCAAATTATTGGGATCAGACATAACAATATTTTTGTTTCCTTTAATTTTAGACAATATTAACGAGCACAATAATCCAATCGCTCCAGCTCCTTGAACTAAAGTTCTACATTCAGATAGAGGTTTTTTTAAAGAACTCTCTCCCATTAAGACTGCGTGCAAAGCAACTGCTGTTGGTTCTGCTATAGCCGCCTCATTAAGGTCTAAATGATCTGGCACCTCATATATATTTTGATTAGGAGAAGAAACCAATTCTGCAAAAACTCCTTGTCTCTCGTAAGGTTTGTTCATTCCTAAGAGAACCCTATGTGGACACAAATGCTCTCGCCCACTTGTGCAATATTCACATTTTCCACATGTTATTAATGGATTTAAAACAGCATTTTTTCCCTGAAATTTACCATTTTGAATTACACCACTTACTTCATGTCCAATTATTAGTGGAGCAATTCTTCGTTCATCTTTTCCGTGATACGCGTGCATATCAGATCCACATATACCTGAGGCATGAACTTTTAATATACTTTCTCCACTTGTCTCTACAGGGTCTTTTTCTTCTCTGTAAATTAATTCTTCAACGCCGGTATAAACTAAAGCTTTCATAATTATTTTTTATCTAGAAGATAATATATAAAAAACGATACGACAAATCCTAATATCCAAGAAAATGATTTTATATCTGAGAAATTGATATTCCATAATAATGAAAGTGAGAATATAAAACCAATAATAAGTGAATACAGAGCTTTATAGTTCCAACCATTTGAATACATATATTCATTTCCATCTCTCAAAAAAAACAGATCTTTGTGATTTACTCTCTCTTTTTTCACCAGATAGTAGTCAGCAATTATTATTGCAAAGATTGGACCAAAAAATGCTGCAAGGCTATCTATAATATTTATTACACCTATTTGACTTAAAATAGAGGGCCACAAACCTCCAGCAATAAAACCAATTATTAAAATTAATACTCCAGAAGTTTTGAGATCTAAATTATTAGGAATAAAATTTATTATACTATTTTGCGTAGGGACATAATTAGAAATTAAATTAGTAGATAGAGACGAAAAAATTATAAAAATTAATGCAAATACCGTTAAGCCAGTATTGTCTAATTTTCCAATAATATCCATCGGCTTAGTTAATATTTGATCAACAATAATAAGCTTTTGATTTAAAATAACATCTACTCCAACAACTATAGATGTTGCTAAAAATGAAAACAAAATCATATTTAGAAAAAGATTTAGGTTTCCCAATTTTAGATCTTTTTCTGTTTTGACATATCTAGAAAAATCACCAAAATTTAACAAAACAATTGAGAAATAAGAGAAAATTGTACCTGTTAAAACTACAAAAGGTAAAACGTTAGATTTTGAAAAAAAATTTCCCTCTGTTGTATTTGATTTAAGAGACTGAAAAATTTGTGTTTGATTTTCAGAAGTTAAAATTAAAAAAAAAACAAACAAACCTAAATAAACAAAGATGGCAGAAAATTGTAAAAATCTTTGATTAAACCTTTGTCCATTTGTGAATAAAAAATACTGAATTACAAAAGTTAGTATTAATGAAATCCAATCAATAATATTTAATCCAAGAAAGAAAGCTAAAAATACTTGACCATCTAGCATTTGACTATCTAAGTTATAGTATATAAAAATTCTAATTAGATATGTAATTGATTTTGAAATAAAAAATGTTTGGATGCCAAACATAAATACTCCAATAACTGATCTTAAAAGACTTAAGTATTTTGCTCCATTTAAGCCCATTGATATTCTAAGCATAACAGGAAAAGGTAATCCATGTTTTTGTGATGGTTTGCCGATCAACGATATAAAAAAATAAATTAATATAGAGGCGGCTAATGAAGAAGTTAAGACTAGAACAGTACTTAGATTGTATATTAAATATAAAGAAGCTATTAACGCAAAACCTGCAATGGTTTGGATACTATTAGCCCAAAAGCAAAATAAATCAATTGATGTCCATGTTTTATTGCTTGGGTTAACTGTGGCTAATTCAAAATTTTTTAATTCTATATTCTGACTCACTAATGTAACCTTAAACTAAAATTTATATATGTCTATAATTGTGATATCCATAATTTTGTAATTCTATGAATTTTCTAAAAAATAATATTGGCTACGTTTCTATGTTTGTGGCAGTAATAGGTTTCGGGTCAGGTCCACCGTTTGTGAAATTAGCATTGCAGGAATTTTATGTAATGGATTTAATGGCGGTACGATTCTCTTTAGCATTTGGTTTGATGTTAATTTTTGCTTTGATCATGAGGGCAGATTTAAAAATCAAAAAAATTGGGTTTACTCCTTTCTTAATGGGTTTATTAAATCCTTTTCTAGTTACTTTAAGTTTTCATATTGGTCTCCTACTAACCTCACCAGTAAATGGAGTTGCTTTAATTAGCACTTTACCAATATGGCAACCATTTATTGCAAGACTTTTTTTAAAAGAAAAAATTGAAATAAAAGTAATTATTGGAGCCTTTATAACAATTATTGGAACTTTAATTTTACTTACAAGTCAAACTAAATCAGGACAAGGAAATTATATTGGTGATTTAATAATCTTTTTAGGAATGATTTGTGTTTCCATAAATGAGGTTTTGGGAAGAAGATTTATGCAAACTAAAGTTGATCAATTGGGAGTAAATACTTATCAATATTTTATTGGTGCTATACTATCTTTATTAGTTCTTTTTGTAATTTGGCCAAATTCAAGTTTTGAATATCAAAATTATCTAAATTTTTCACCTCCAGTTTTAGCGGCTGTAACTTTATCTTGTATAACGTTTGGAGCTTATTTGTTTTATAATTTTGCTCTTAGAAGAGTTCCAGTAGGTAGAATTAGTTTGATGTATCCTTTAACAGGTCCTATTGGTGCAACAATGTCTTGGTTAATAATCGACTCTCCGATTTCAACAAAGGTTTTTATATCTTTAGCAATAATTCTAGTTGGAACTATTATACCTCAAATAAAGAAGTCTAGCTAAGGTGATGGGTACATTACACCAGGCAACCACAATGCTATTTTTGGAAATATTATAATTAATACTAAACCAATGACTTGGATAACCATAAATTGCATCATGCCAAGATAGATATCTTTTAAATCCCATTCTGGAACCACACCTTTTAAGAAATAAGCAGATAGTGCAACAGGAGGTGAGAGCCAAGCGGTTTGAAGATTAACGGCCACTAATATTGCAAACCATGTAAGATTAAATCCTAACTCTATTACTAAAGGTAAAACAATAGGTAATACTATTAAAACTATAGGTACCCACTCTAAAGGCCATCCTAATAAAAAAATAGCAGCCATTATAATTGCCAATATTACATATCTATTTACCTCTAAATTTAAAAGAAAATCAGTTAATAGAGATGGAGTTCCTAATTTTGAGAATACTGCTCCAAAAAAATTTGATGCAGCAACTAAAAACATTATTAGAGCTGTAATCTCTAAAGTTTTTAAAAGAGCATCTTTTAAACCTGGGAGAGTTAATTTTTTATATGTTAGTGCAAGCAAGATAGCACCAAATGCTCCCATTCCAGCTCCTTCAGTTGGAGTAGCAAGACCAAATAGAATACTTCCTAATGCAAAAAAAACTAATCCTGCAGGAGGAATTAGTCCCATAATAAATTCATACCAAACCTTAGCCATATTAGTAGGTTGTTCGTTTGCAGGTAAAACAGGGCCAAGTTTCGGATTTAGATAGCATCTTAATGTTGTGTAAGCTGCGTAAAGACATGCTAATAAAATACCTGGCATTATAGCTGCAGCAAATAAATCTGTAACAGGAATTTCTAAAACAGGACCCATCACAACTAACATAATACTTGGAGGAATTAAAATTCCGAGAGTTCCACCGGCACAAATCAAACCAGCTGAAAGTCTTGTATCATAGCCAGTTCTTATCATAGTTTTACCGGCCATTATTCCTAAGATCGTAACAGACGCACCAACAATACCTGTTGCAGCTGCAAAAATAGTTGAAACAAACATTACAGCATAAAACAATGCTCCTCTTGTCTTAGAAAGCATTAACTGAACTGCATTAAACAATCTTTCCATTAGACCTGCTTGCTCCATTAAAATTCCCATAAAGATAAAGAGTGGCACGGCGGCGAGTGTATTCTCCGTCATAATCATATTGAACTGAAGTGTCATTAAGTAAAAAACTAATTTACCAAAACCCCAATATCCAAAAACAAGACCTAGAAATATTAAAGTAAATGAAATTGGAAAACCAACAAAGATAGCAAATAACATGCAGCCAATCATTATTGCTCCAATTATTTCTGGGCTAAAGAAATTCATTATGGCCATCTCCCTTTAACAAAAGCATAATAAGTTTTTAAAATTTCTGATAAACCTTGTACTAAAAGTAAAAATGCACCAATTGGCATACAACTTTTCAAAGGCCACATAATCGGCATCCATGTTGTGTCCATTGCTCTTTGAATTCTTACTTTGCCACCCAAACATTCTTCTAAATTTGATCTTCCGCAAATTGAGGTATAAGCATAATCAAAACTTACAAAGAAAAATACGAGAAAACCTGGTATAAAAAATAATAAATATAAAAATAAATCTACCCTAGCCTGATTTTTAACTGACCAATTCCGATAAAGAAAATCTGCTCTTATATGAATTCCTTTTGATAATGTATAGGCTGCACCTAACATAAATAAAGCCCCAGCCAACATTCTACTTATGTCAAATGACCATAAAGTAGGCCTGTTAAAAAAATGTCTTCCAATAACCTCATGGATCATTGCATAAATTAGAAACACTGTTAACCAGGCAAATACTTTGCCAGTGATCAACATTTTTGAGTCTATGAATTCTATTGTTTTTGCCATCCAAGGAGTCATGTCCTCTGGCATTTTTAAACTTGTTCTTCTTTCGGCTATAAGCTCGTCAGTAATATCAAGATTTTCTTTAACTTTAGGCTCTGAGTCTTTATCAACCATCTAAAAAGTATAGTTATTTAAATTAAATTTGTAAAAAAAACGGGGATTAAAAGAAATCCCCGTTTTAATATTCTAAATTACTGTTGAGCTGCAAACGCAGAACCAATTGATGCATCAGATGTTTCCATTTGTGCAATAAAAGGAACTACAATTTTAGCATGTGCAGTCATGTGCTCATAAACTTCTTTAAAGAAAGCATTTGATGCAGCATTCTTTTTAAGAGTTGCTTGAGCAGCGTTCATGTACTCTGTGAAATAATCAGCTGGTGTATCCCAAAGTTTTACACCGTGATTTTCAGTAAGATCGATTAACGCTTTACCATTTTCTACAGCTCTATTAGTGATGTTTCTAGTGATCATCGCTTCAGATGCAACTTCCATTGCATATTTTTGATGGTCAGTTAAAGAATTGTAAACATCTCCATTAATATAGATATCACCATTTACAACGTTTTGGTGTAATCCTTGTAGATAGTAGTTTTTAAGAACTTTTTGGAAACCAAAAACTGAGTCTGGTTTTGGACAACACCATTCTGCAGCATCAATAGTTCCTTTTTCAAGTGCTGGTAATATATCACCACCTGATAAAGATACTGATGCAATTCCGATATCTTTGTATGTTTGTCCTGGAATTCCTGGAGGAGTTCTGAATCTGTATTTTCTGAAATCATCCATGTTTTTAATTGGCTCTTTGAACCAACCTAATGCTTCAGGTCCTGATGATGCCATCACGAAACCTTTAACATTCATTCCCATTTCGCTCCATAATTGGTCATATAATTCTTTACCACCATTATCGAAATACCATGCTAACCAAGATTTAGTACTTAAACCAATTCCTCCACCAGCAACTGGCGATCCAAATAGCATCGCAGCTGGGTGATAGTTTGACCAGTAGTGAGTCCATGCTGCACCACCATCTACTAGACCTTTATCAACAGCTTCTAGTGTTTCTTTCATACCAACAACTTCACCTTTTGAAAGAAGTTCAAATTTTAACTCACCACGAGTTAATTTTGTTACTCTATCAGTCCACATTTTTACGATTTGTCCATCGTATGATGTTTTAGGAAAAGTAAGTTGGATTTTTAATGTTTTAGCAGAAGCAGATCCAATTACTGAAACTGCAAATACTAAAGCTAAAATCATTGAAGTGATTTTTTTCATTATTTATCCCTCTCTTTATTATTGTTATTAAGTCTTAATAATGAGCGAAGTAAAACTCATTGGATGACAAATGTAAAACGATTAATTGTTGCATTTTTTATACAACCTGAAGTTTAAAAAAGCTATTTCTTACCCTTAGGATCAAAGGGATAATCCCAAGCATCTCCACCAATTTTTTTAGATATACCTGAATAATCTGTTTCGCTATCGCCACCCTCACAAAATTCATTAAATATATCTAAGGCATGTTTTCCTAGAGGTGTTGACGCATTTACTGACTTTGCAGCGTCATTTGCTAGTTTTAAATCTTTAGTCATCATGGCTGCAGAAAAGCCTGGTCTATATTTGTTATTTGAGGGAACGCCGTCTGTTAAATTTGGCAGCGGTGTATATGTTGATAAAGCCCAATTATTTCCAGAGGCATTTTTCATAATTTCATGAACTTTTTTTAAATCCATCTTTAGTCTTTTTGCTAACATTAGTGCCTCTGATGCTGCTATCATTGAAATTCCTAAAGACATATTATTACAAATCTTTACTCCAACACCACTACCTTGCGGTCCTGCATGTAAAATTTTTTGTCCCATGATATCCATTAATGGTCTGGCTAAATTTACGGCTTCATCATCTCCACCAACTAAAAAATTTAATTTACCAACTCTTGCTCCCATAACACCTCCAGTAACAGGCGCATCTATCATTTTAATTCCTCTATTTTTTGCTTCTTTGCCAAGCAATAAAGAAGTTTCAATATCAATAGTTGAGCAGTCTATTATTAAAGCATCTTTTGAAATTTTATCTATTATGCCTTTATTTCCTAAAAAAAGTGATTTTACGTGTTTACCTTCTGGTAACATTGAAATTACAAAATTTGCACCTTCAAGTACTTCATCTAAAGTTTGCACTACATCTAAATTCGCATCTTTTGCTTTTTGAATCATTTCTGGCGAAACATCGTAAGCTTTAACTTTTTTTCCAGCTTTAACTAATTGGTCTGCCATTGGATTGCCCATATTTCCTACACCAATAAAAGCTATTTGATCTGTCATATTTAAATATCTATATTTGATTTCCCCCTATTAATCAAAACCGTTTTACTTTGAGTAAAATGATTTATCATACTATCAAAGGCGTACTCTTTTCCTAGCCCACTCATTTTTAAACCACCATATGAAACATTTGCTCTAGGCGCTACACATTGATTTACTTGCACAAAACCTGCCTCAATTTCTTCAACAAACTGTAAAGCTCTAGATAAATTTTGTGTCCACAATACTGCTGATAATCCAAACGGTGTGTCATTAGCACTGTTCATTACTTCATCAAATGTTTTAAATGGTATCGCACAAGCAACAGGACCAAATATTTCCTCTTGGCAAACTGGAGAGCTTACTGGAACACCTGACATCAATGTAGGTTCATAAAAGAAACCATTTTTATAATCCCCACCTGTTGATTGATTGCCACCGTGTAAAACTTTGGTTGTAGAGTTTTTTTTTGCAATATTCATATAATGTAAAGTTCGTTTAAGTTGTTCTTCAGAAATAATTGCTCCAATATCAGAATTTTCATCTAAGGCATTTCCCATTTTTAATTTACTTAATTTTTCAACAGCTCCATTTAACACTTTGTCATAAATTTTTTCCTGAATGTAAACTCTTGATCCAGCAGTACATGCTTGTCCTTGTCTAGTATATCTCATTCCATCAATAACCCCTTGAATTGCAATATCTAAATCTGCATCACTCATTATTATATTTGGATTTTTTCCACCAAGTTCTAAGGTAACTGGGCACAATTTAGGGGCAGCTTTTTGTGCTATAATCTTTCCAACAGTAAAAGATCCTGTAAATGTTACTTTTCTGACTTTTTCATGAGTTACTAAAGGTTCACCACACTCTTCTCCATAACCTGAGATTACATTTAAAACACCCGGCGGAAGTTCTTGTTGAAATATCTCTGATAGTAAAAGTGCGCAAAATGGAGCTTGTTCAGCAGTTTTTAAAACAACACTGTTTCCTGCTACAATTGCTGGAGCGATTTTTGCAACTGTTAAAAATAATGGTGCATTCCAAGGGACAATTGCACAAACAACACCAATTGGATCTCTAGTAGTATAATGAATACTATTTGGAATATTGGTTGGATAATTTTCCCCTTTTAACTCTCCGGACAAACCAGCAAACATATTTGTAAGTTCAATGGAAGCACCTGTTTCTGGTATGGCCTGAGTCCTTAAAGCATTACCTGTATCTAATGATAACAAAGTTTCAATTTCAGACTTTCTTTCCTCTAATCTTTTTGCTCCAGCAGCAACCATTTTTCCTCTTTCCCTAGCTGGTATTTTTTTCCATTTTTTAAAAGCTTTGTGTGCTGACTCAACTGCAATATTAACATCATCTTTATTACATTGAGGAGCAGAACCGATATTGTCCCCTGTACTAGGATTGATTACTGGTATCTTATTATTTGTTTGAGCAGATATTAGTTTGCCATCAATTAAAATTTTATTAGTTAATCTTTTTGCATTATTAATTGCTTGTTCAAGATTTTTTTCAAAGTTACTCATTATCTAATTCTCCTCTTCTAACTTTAGAAGAGAGCCATCCACCATCTATTTTTATTTCAGAACCATTTATGAAATCAGAATCATCGCTTGATAAAAATACCGCTGCTCCAACTATATCTTTTGGTTCTCCCCATCTACCTACTACAGTTTCTTTCCCCCAAGCTTCACCATGTTTTGGATCTTCAGCATATTTTTGATTAAATGAGGTAGATATTAAACCAGGACAAATAGTATTTACATTAATATTTTTTCCAGTCAGATCGACAGATAACGCTCTTGTTAAGCCTAAGACACCACTTTTTGCAGCTACATATCCTACCCTATCTGGTCTTCCCATAAAACTTGCTATCGACCCAAAGTTAATAATTTTACCTTTTCCATTTTTAATCATATGAGGAATTACAGCCTGACTAGCAAGGAAAGGTGCTGTAAGATTCACAGAAATCATATCATCCCAATCTTGTTTTGTATGATCTAAAAGTTTCTTAACATGTCTAATTCCTGCATTATTTATTAGAATATCAATTTTACCGTAGTGTTTGATAGTTTGATCTACCATCTCGTTGATGCTCTTTTGATTTGAAACGTCAGTTTTTATTATTAATGCTTCACTGCCTGCCTCTATAATTTTTTTTTTAGCTTTTTCTGAATTTTCAATATCTATTTCTGCGATAACTATCTTTGCACCTTCTTTTACAAGACCAAGACAAATTTCTTGTCCTATTCCTTTTCCTCCGCCTGTAACTATTGCTACCCTATCTTTTAGTTTCATTTCCCAAATGATTTGACGTTATTTTAAGAAGGAAACTAATGCTTTTTCCTCACTAATCCAAGCTTTAATTCCTCCATCAAGAACATAAACATTTTTAAAACCAAGGTCTTCTGCAAAAGCATTGCCTAAAATTGATGCTGTTTCACCATCATGACTAACAAAAATAATTTCAATATTTTGAGACTCTGCCCCAGCTAAAGCTCTAACTCTATCCATAAGGTAAACATTAAATTTTCCATTTTTATCGAAAGCTGTTTCTTGAAAAGACTCTTTAATTACACCAGTTTTAATCCATTGGTCTTCTGTTCTGATATCTAAAACTACTGCATTGTTTTTCAATAAATTATTTAATTCATCAGATGTGATTAAATTATAATTTGGATCTAGAACATCAATAATCTTGAACTCAAAAATAAGATCAGAATTTGGTGGTATTATATTTCCAGCGCCTGTTGCTCCATATGCTAGTTCAGCAGGTATTTTAATTTTTCTGACAGTTCCTTTATTGGTTCCAACTATACCCATTTCAAAACCTGGAATAACTTCTTTCATACCTATTTGAACAACTAAAGGTCTGTCTTTACCAACGTTGGTATCAAAAACTTTTCCATCAACAAAAGAACCTGTGTATTCAATTTGAACCCATGAGTGATTAATAATTTTATTTCCTTCACCTGGTTTATCAAGAATAATTTCTATTTCTGCGGCAAAAACATTACAAATTAAAAAAAAATATATTATTAGGATTTTAATTTTATTCATTTAGATTATTTTCAATTCTTTATAATTAGTCTTCTCAACTTTTAAACAAGCTTTTCTATATTTTGGCATTCCTCCAGGATAAGGTAAAAAAGACTTCGACTTGCCAGGTATATTGTCGCCTTTATACCACGAGCTTTTTGCTTTCATAAATAATGTTTTTTTTACTGAGCTCGTAATTTCTTTTTGCCATTTTTTTGCTGATTCATTTGTACTTTCTATACTTTGTCTTTTATTATTTTCCAAAAACTTAATACATTTGGTAATCCATTCAACATGCTGTTCTATTTGTACTGGTACATTTGTTAATACCGAGGGACTTCCTGGACCACTAATTATAAACATATTTGGAAAGTTAGGAACAAGAAGTCCTAAAAAACTTTTAGGTCCACTTTTCCAATATTTAGTCAATTTAATTCCTTTTTTTCCAGTTATATTTAATTTTTCAATTGAACCTGTCAAAGCATCAAATCCTGTTGCAAATATAATTTTATCTAGTGTGTATTCTTTTTTTTTTGTCTTTATTCCTGTTTTGGTAATTTTTATTATGGCGTTTTCTTTTAAATCAACTAATTCAACATTTTTTTTATTAAACATCTCATAATAATTTGTATTTAGGGTTGGTCTTTTAGCAGTAAATGGGTGGTCAAAATTAGTAAGGATCTTTGCATACTCTCTATTTTTAACTGTTGAGTATATTTTATTTTCAATAAATTTGACTGCTGTTTTATTTGCTTTGATAGTTTTTACTATGTCATTAAAAGTTGCTCTAAAGGATAAAGTTCCATACTGCCAAGATTTTTCGTACATCAAATTTCTCTTAGCTTCGTTAAAATCGAATACCGATTTTTTTGGAAATTCAAAAGGATGGCCACCTGGTGTTCTTTTTAAATAGCTTCTTAATTTATTAAAATTTTTTTTATAGTTTTTAATGTTTGCAGCTGATAATTTTCTATTTCTTGCTGGAATACTAAAATTCGGAGATCTTTGGAATAAAATTAATTTTTTCGCTTTTTTGGCAATTTCAGGTGCGATCTGTATCCCAGTAGAACCTGTTCCTACCTGTCCAACAATTTTATTTTTAAAATTAATATTTTTTTTGGGCCATCTTCCACTGTGGTGTAGTTGACCTTTAAATTGGTTTATTCCTTTTATTGCAGGTAAATTAATTGAGGAAAGGGACCCAACTGCACAAATTAAATATTTTGCAAAATAAGTTTTCTTATTATTCGTTTTTATTTTCCATAAATTTTCTTTTTCAAAATATTGTGTAGATATTACCTTTTGTTTAAAAACTATGTTTTTTTTGAGATTATATTCTTTCGAAAAATATTTGAGATATTTCAAAATTACTTTTTGTTTAGGATATCTTTCTTTCCAAGTCCAGTTTTTAAAAATTTTTTTTGAAAAAGTAAAACCATAGGTAAAACTCTCTGAGTCACATCTCGCCCCTGGGTATCTATTCCAGTACCATGTACCTCCTAGATCATCTCCTTCTTCTATAACTAAAGTGTTTAATTTTAATTTATCTCTCAAACAATGAAGTTGATATAGTCCTGAAAATCCAGCACCTATAATTAATGCGTCTAAATATTTCATATATAACTACTCAATGTTATTATTTAATTTATAAAGTATATGTTAAAAGATTTTTAAAAAAATTTAATTATAAAAATATTATGGAAAACTTTGATTATGTTATTTTAGGTGCTGGATCTGCTGGATGTGTACTAGCAAATAGATTAAGCGCTAACCCAAATCATAAAGTATTATTGATAGAGGCTGGGAGCAAGGACACAAACCCTTGGATCCATATTCCAGGTGGATATTTTAAAACAATGTTGAACCCAAAAACAGATTGGTGTTTTCAGACTGAAAAAGAGGAATATTGTGATAACAGAGAAATGGTTTACCCAAGAGGTAAAACTTTAGGTGGAAGTTCCTCAATAAATGGAATGCTATATATTAGAGGTCAATCTAACGATTTTGATTATTGGAGACAGCTTGGTAACGTTGGTTGGTCATGGGAAGATGTGCTTCCTTACTTTAAAAAATCTGAAGATTTTCAATTTGGTGAAAATGAATTTCATGGATCTGGTGGTCCTTTGGCAGTTCAGCAAATAAGAGGAACTTTTAAAGTATGTGATCTATTTATGGATGCAGCAGAAGAATTTGGTCACAAAAGAACTGATGATTTTAATAATGGTGACAATGAGGGAATGGGTTATTTTCCTTTTACAGTAAGAAATGGTCTAAGGTGTAGTACTGCCGTAGGCTATCTCAATCCAGTTAAAAAAAGAAAAAATTTAAAAGTTGTTACGAATGCTCATGTTAAAAACATTGAGTTTGATAATAAAAAAGCAGATAAAGTGAATTATTGGATTGGTGAGAATGTAATTACTGTTAAAGCAAATAAAGAGGTAATTTTAAGTTCTGGAACTATAGGCTCACCTCATATTCTTCAAGCTTCAGGTATTGGCCCAGGTGAACTTTTAAAAAAATATAATGTAAATGTAATTAAAGATCATCCTGGAGTAGGTATGAATTTAACAGATCATTTAATGTTAAGACCAGTTTATAAAGTTAAAAATTTAGAAAGCTTAAATGATATCTATTATAGTATAACTAAAAAGCTTATGACTGGACTAAAGTATTTCTTATTTAGAAAAGGACCACTAACGGTCGGGGCAAGTTATTTATGTGGCTTTGTAAAAAGTGATGATCATTTAGCAACTCCTAATTTGCAATTCCATGTATCTCCAGCCAGCACAGATGTCTTAGGCAAAGGCTCCCTTCATAAATTTACAGCATTTACTCCTAGCATCACAAATGTAAGACCAACTAGCAGAGGTTCAATTAAATTAAAATCATCCGATACAAGAGTATCTCCAGAAATTAAGATGAATTATTTATCTACAGAAGAAGACAGAGAAATTGCAGGTAAAGCATTAAAAATCACAAGAAATATTGTTATGAATTCAAAAGCTTATAAAGAGTATGAGCCTGAAGAATATAGGCCTGGAATACATATTACCGATAATGAGGAATTGGCTAAAGAAGCTGGAAAATTTTGTAGTACTATTTTTCATCCTGTGAGTACATGTAGAATGGGGACTGACGAAAATGCAGTCGTATCTGACCGATTAGTTGCTCATGGCTTAGAAAATTTAAGAATTGTTGATGCATCTGTCATGCCATCAATAACCTCAGGAAATACTAATGCACCTACTATTATGATTGCTGAAAAAGCAGCAGATATGATAATAGAAGATGCTAGATGACCGAAGAAATAACAATTTTTTTTCAAATAATATTTATAGATTTAATTTTAGCTGGAGATAATGCCATTATCATTGGAATGGTTGCCTCTAAGTTTCCACCAGAACAAAGAAAAAAAATTATTTTTTGGGGCATTGGTGGAGCAGTAATACTAAGAATTTTATTAACACTTTTAACCGCTTATCTTTTACAAATCACAGGTTTAAGACTTATAGGTGGTCTGTTGCTTCTTTACATAGTTTATAAACTTTATGTAGATGTAATTAAAAATTCAGGTGGTGGTGAGGAAAACATTAAAGTTGATAACTCATCAATGTTGAAAGCAATTTGGACAGTTTTGCTAGCTGACTTTACTATGAGTTTAGACAATGTACTCGGTGTTGCTGGGGCTGCCAAAGATCATTATTATCTATTAATATTTGGTCTTGTTTTATCTATTATTCTGATGGCTACAGCTGCAACATTAATTTCCAAATGGATAAAAGATCATAAATGGATAGCATGGGTTGGTTTATTTGCTATATTGTTTGTGGCAGTTGAACTAATTTACACAGACATAAAACTTTTTATTTAAATGTATTTAAAAAAAATTAATCTTAAAAATAAGTATGCTCTTGTAACGGGGGCTGGTAAAGGCCTAGGACGTGCTTGTTCAATTGCATTAGCTGAAGCAGGTGCAACAATTATTGGTTTGAGCAGAACATCATCTGATCTTGATAAGTTAGAAAAAGACATAAAAAAAGTAAAAAGTAAATTAATCAAAATCAATTGTGATGTAATGAACTACAATGAATTACAGGAAAAATTAAAAAAAATAAAAATAATAGATATTTTAGTAAATAATGCAGGGACTAATATTCCAGAACCATTTGAGAAGATAAAACAACAAAGTATGAATTATTTAGTAGATCTTAATTTAAAAGCTGCCTTTAACGTTGCACAGTTGGTGGTAAAAAAAATGATTAAAAACAAAAAAAGAGGTGGGTCAATTATAAATATGTCATCCCAACTTGGTCATGTAGGCATGTCTGGTAGAAATATTTACAATATGACTAAATTTGGAATTGAAGGTTTAACAAAGGGCATGGGTGTTGAGTTAGCAACAAAAAATATCAGAGTAAATACAGTTGCTCCAACATTTGTTGAAACACCTATGGTGAAAAAGTTTTTTAAAAATAAAAAGTTCAAAAATCTGGCTTTAGGTAGTATTCCTATGGGCAAGGCAGCTAAAGAGAGTGATGTAGCTACAGCTGTATGTTTCTTAGCATCAGATGCTGCTGCAATGATAACTGGATCATCCATTCTGATAGATGGAGGTTGGACAGCAAAATAATGAAAAAACTGTTGCTAATACTAGCAATTTTTTTTCCTACAAATATTTTAGCAATAGAATTTGATGGAAAATTTATACAAGGTCATTTTATTTTAGGAAAAACAGATCCTAATTCAAAAATAATTATTGATAAAAAAAATGTCAAAGTATCAGATAATGGTTATTTTGTTTTTGGAATTGATCGAGATAGAAAATTTGATGTTTTGATAACAAAAATAACTAACGGTAAATCAGAAAAAATAATAAAAAAAGTTTTTAAACGTAAGTATAACATTCAAAGAATTGATGGTTTACCTGAAAATAAAGTAACACCACCTGAATCTGTTTACAAAAGAATTAAAAAAGAAAATGGAATGATAGGAGAAGCTAGAGCAATCAACTCTAATTTAACTTTTTTTTCTGAAAAATTTATTATTCCTGTCGAAGGTATAATTAGTGGAGTTTATGGCAGCCAAAGAATTCTCAATGGAAAACCAAGATGGCCTCATTACGGTATAGATATTGCAGCAAAAAAAGGAACAGAGATTAAATCTTCTGGTACTGGAGTGGTTACGATGGCTGAAAATGATCTTTACTATACTGGTGGCACAATTATTATGGATCATGGTCATGGGATATCAACAATTTATTCTCATCTTGAAAATGTTATGGTTGAAGTAGGAGATTTGATTAAAAAAGGAGATATAATAGGCACTGTTGGCTCAACAGGTAGATCAACTGGTCCTCACTTAGATTTTAGAATAAATTGGTTTCAAACAAGGCTTGATCCAATGACAGTTCTTCAATAGGCTATAGATATGAAAAATGATATTCAATCAGTATCAAATAAATTAGTAAAGGCTTATAATAACAACAAACTTATAAATCCAATTCCTGAAAAATTTTGTAAAAATATTAAATTGGCACATAAACTTAGACTATTATGTGAAAGCAAGATCAAAGATACAAAAGTTGGTTTTAAAGCTGGAGGTACAATAATAACTCTCTTAAAAAAGTTAAAAGAAAAAGAACCATTTCATTCGACTGTGTTTGGAAAAAATTTGATTAAATCTGGAGGAAGAGTAAAAATTAATAAATATGCATTAGGTACTGAAGTGGAGGTTTACTATGTTATAAAAAAAAAATTTTTTGATTTTAAAGGGAAATTAAATTCAAAAAATATTACAAAATTTATTACTCACATGGGTCCTTGTATTGAGGTTGTTGGATTTAGACAGAAAAAAAAGGGTATAAAATATTTAGGTGATTTATGCAGCGATTTTGGTGTAAATATTAAATTTATTGTTGGTACTAAGAAAAAATTTAAAAGAATAAATTTTGGTAATTTAAAAACAAATTTAAAAAATAGGAAAGGGTTAAATATAAATGGCAATACAAATACTGTTTATATAAACCCACTAAATTCCTTAAAATTTGTTCTCAATAAAATAAGAAAAGAGAAAGTGTCTTTAGATAAAGATTTTTATGTATTTACTGGCTCAACAGTTGGAGTTGTGCCAATTAAAAATAAAGGTGAATATATAGGTAAAGTAGACAAACTTGGTACTGTTAGAACAACTATCAATTAATGGGTCTACATTTTTCTGCAGAAGAATTTAAAAATAGGAAAGATAAGGTTATCAAACTTTTAAAACAGGAAAAATTAGATGCTATCCTTATGTTTAGGCAGGAGTCAATGTATTGGCTCACTGGATATGACACATTTGGATATGTTTTTTTTCAAACATTAGTTTTGGATCAAAAAGGTAATATAGTTTTATTAACAAGAGCTCCGGATTTAAGACAGGCACAAAATACTTCTAATATTAATGATATTAGAATATGGGTTGATAAAAATGAGTCAAATCCTACTGAAGATCTTAAAATTATTTTAGATGAATTAAACTTAAAGGGTAAAAAAATTGGAGTTGAATACGAAGCATACGGATTAACTGGTCGAAATGCTTTGAAGCTGAATAAATCCTTGGAAAATTACTGCGCAATAGAAGACACGTCTGAATTAGTTACTAAATTAAGAGTTATAAAATCAAATGAAGAAATTAATTATGTAAAAAAAGCAGCAAATTTAGCTGACCTAGCATTAAATGAAGTTTGGAAACATGCAAAAGCCGGTGTAAGTGAGTCTAAGATTTTAGCTGAAATGAATAAGGTTATATTTGAGGGAGGTGGCGATTATCCTGCAAATGAGTTTATAATCGGATCTGGTAAAAATGCACTTCTGTGTCGATACCAAGCTGAAAAACAAATTTTAAGTTCAAAAGATCAACTGACTATAGAATGGGCTGGGACTTACAGACATTACCACTCAGCAATGTTTCGGACTATTCTAATTGGGAAAGCTGATTCAAAACATTATAAAATGCATGAAGCCTGTATTGAGACTTTAAGCAATTGTGAAAGTAAATTGAAACCAGGAAATCAAATTGGTGAAGTATTTGATATTCATGCAAAAACTTTTGATGATTTAGGCTATAAAAATTCTAGAATGAATGCTTGTGGTTATTCTTTAGGAGCAACTTTTTCACCTAATTGGATGGATTGGCCAATGTTATACGCTGGAAATCCATATGTAGTTAAGCCAGGAAATATATTTTTTATGCATATGATATTAATGGACTCTGAGAATAATTTAGCAATGAACCTGGGTGAAACTTACCTAGTTACAGAAAATGGTAATGAAAGACTTGGAAAACAAAAACTTGATTTAGTCGTTATTTGATTAGAAAAAGTCTTACATCCCCCATCTCATTGCTGCTGTATGAACTGGTGCATCCCAATGTTTTAAGATTTCATCATCACATTTGAGAAGAGTAATTGAAGCTCCTTGCATCTCAAGTGAGGTACAATAATTTCCAACTAAACTTTTTGTTACTTCAACACCTTTAGATTGCAAAATTTGACATGCATCCTCATAAACTAAATATAATTCTGTCAAAGGCGTGCCACCCATGCCATTTACGAAAAGTAAATTCTTCTCATTTTTTTCTGGTTTTAAATTGTCTAAAATAGCTTCTAAAATGTTTCCAACTATAGTTTTTGATGGTTGAATTTTTTCTCTTTTTCTACCTGGCTCACCGTGAATACCTACACCAAATTCCATTTCATCATCGCCTATATCAAAAGTAGGTTTTCCAGCAGCAGGAACAGTACAACTTGTAAATGCTACTCCCATCGTACCAGCGTTTTTGTTAACTTTTTCACCAAGTTTTTTACATTCTTCAAGGGATCCATTATGTTCAGCTAAGGATCCAACTATTTTTTCTACCAATACAGTTGCCGCAACACCTCTTCTTCCGGTAGTAAATGTAGAGTCTTCAACTGCAACATCATCGTTGGTAATAATACTATCGTTTTTACCAGAATACATTTCAGCTCCCATTTCAAAGTTCATGATGTCCCCAGAATAATTTTTAACTATAAATAAAACTCCTGCGCCACTATCTACGTGTTCTGCTGCTGCTTGCATCTGATCTGGTGTTGGTGCTGAAAATACAAAACCTGGACATGCTGCATCTAACATTCCATGACCAACAAAACCCCCGTGCATTGGCTCATGTCCACTTCCACCGCCTGAAATTAAAGAAACTTTTCCATCTTTAGTTTTATTTTTTCTAGATACAAAGCTTGGGTCTAAATTGACATTTATAATATCACTATGAGCTTTACCAAAACCAGTAAGGCTCTCTTTTAGAAAATCATCGTTATTATTTATAAATTTTTTCATTTTTCCCTCCTAATTATTTATTACTGATTTACAAATTGTATCGATTATAAGCTGAGAAGAACGAGCTCCAGGATCTATATGTCCTTTTGCACGTTCACCTAAAAAAGAGGCTCTACCTTTTGTAGCCAACATATCTTTTGTAGATAACATTCTTTCTTCAGCAATTTTTATTACTTCATTTAAACCTGTTTTAAATTCACCATTATTTTTTAATTCGTTTAGTTTTTCTGAAACTGGTAATAAAACATCCATCATAGTTTTTTCTCCAACATCAGCTTTTCCTCTTTCTTTCATGGCTTTAATTCCACTAATAATCATTTCACATGCTTTATTAAAATCAACATCTTTATCTAAATCAGAAGATTTAGCCATAGTCATAAAAAAAGTTCCAAATAATGCTCCCGATGATCCACCAATACCTGACAGGACTTTCATTGCTATCATATTTAAAGCTTTGGCTAATGGTAAATCTTTAATAGCGTCTTCAAGTTCAACAACTAACTTCAAACCTCTTTGAATGTTAAAAATATGATCTCCGTCTCCAATTTTTTGATCAAGAACCTCTATCTCTGCAGAATTTTCATCTATAACTTTTTGGATACTTTTTGCTTGAGAAATTAAAAAACTAACGCTCATAAATTCTATTTCCTTCTTGGTCAAATCTTAAAACTTTTTCATTATTCATGTCAAAATTAATTGTCTCATTTATTGGTGATTTATAGTTACCTTGAATTGACACAAGTATTTCTTGATCTTTAAAATTTAAAGCAACTACTGTTTCAGAGCCTAGATTTTCAATTGAGATAATTTTGGCTGAGTGGTTACCATTTCCTATTGTAATATTCTCAGGTCTTATACCAAAAGTAGGTACATCATTCATTCCAAGTAAGTTTCCAGGGAGAATATTGATTTTTGGCGAACCCAATCTTTGCGAAACATATATAGAATTTGGATTTTCATATATCTCTTCAGGAGTACCTATTTGCACTAAATGGCCCTCTTTTAAAACTCCAATTTTATCTGCTAAAGTAGTGGCTTCTGCTTGATCATGTGTAACATAAAGTATTGTTGCATTCAGATTGGTTTGAATGTTTTTTAATTCAACCCTTAAACTCTCTCTTAATTTAGCATCTAGAGAGGATAACGGTTCATCCATCAAGTATAAATTTGGCTCACGAACTAGCGCACGTCCAATTGCAACTCTTTGCATCTCACCACCAGATAATTGTGTAGCTTTATTATTTAGCTTATTTGAAATCTTTAACATACTTGCAATATTCTCAACCTTAGTTTTAATTTCATCCTCAGGTAATTTTCTCATTGGAGATCTTAAAGGGAATGCTAAATTTTCATAAACACTATAGTGAGGATATAAAGAATATTGTTGAAACACAAAACAAACATCTCTTGATGCTGGTTGATCTTCGGTTACGGACTCATCGTTAAATAGAATACTTCCATTATCTATTTTCTCTAATCCAGCAATACATCTTAATGTAGTAGTTTTTCCAGCGCCAGAAGGACCTAATAAAACAAAAAACTGACCATCCTCAATAGTAAAATTTATATTATGTAAGGCCTCAATTTTTTTATTATAGGTTTTAGATAAATTTTTTAATTCTATTTTTGCCATTAATTCATAAACTCACTTTTAAGAGATTTGTCAGTCTCACCATCAAAAATAATTATGTTATCATTTGAGGGTTTTAATTGAACGTTTTCATTGATTTTAACAGTTGTTGAAATATCAGTTTTTACTTTGATTTCTCCAAAATTAGTTTTAACAGTTACGATTTTTCTTGAGCCTAAATATTCAACTCCAAATACTGAACCTTTAAGACCACCTTCGTTAGTAAGAGATAAATTTTCAGGACGAATACCAAATGAGTTTTTTTTGCCTTTTGATATCTCATACTGTTTAGGTATATTAAAATTTGTTCCTTCTATATTTAAAGTCGACTGTTCATTAGAAATACCTTGATCAATACTTATAAAATTCATTCCAGGGGAGCCAATAAATGATGCTACAAATTTGGTAGCAGGTTTATTGTAAATTACTGAAGGTTCATCAGCTTGTAAAATTTCGCCACCATCCATTACGGCAATACGATCAGCTAATGACATTGCCTCTAGTTGATCGTGTGTTACATAAACAGTGGTAGCGCCAATATCGATGTGTAATTTCTTAAGTTCTAAACACATTAATTCTCTAAATTCTGCATCCAAAGTACCTAAAGGCTCATCCATTAAAAATGCTTTTGGTCTTCTCACTAAAGCTCTACCAAGAGCTACACGTTGTCTATCTCCACCCGATAAAGAAGAAATGTTGGAGTTTAAAATATGATCAATTCTTAAAAGTTTTGCTGCTTCTTCAACTCTAGTTTTAATTTCACTTCTACTATAACCTTGCATTTTAAGGGGAAAAGATAGGTTATTTTTTACATTCATATGTGGATAGAGGGCAAACAATTGAAAAACGAAGGCAATATCTCTCTCAGATGCTCTTAACATTCCAACTTCTTCATCTCCTAAATAAATTTCTCCTGATGTTGGTAATTCTAATCCAGCAATCATTCTTAGAGTTGTTGTTTTTCCACATCCAGATGGGCCAAGCAAAACAAAAAACTCTTTATCATTAATTGTTAAATTAGAATTTTTAACTGCAGTGAAATCTCCAAATGATTTTTGTAAATTTACTATTTTAATTTTAGACATATTAATCCGGAAAGTGACTTGTGATTATGAAACCTATAGTTCCAACTAAAATTACAATAAATGAGTAAGTATACATCCACATTGCAAATGGTTGCAACAACATGAAAACTCCTAATAAAATTAATACTATAGATAAATTTTCCCAGTAAACTCTTCTAAATATTTTTCTCATTAATGATTTTTCCTCTTGCATTATTTTCTCACTGCTCCAAAAGTAATACCTCTCAAAAGGTGTTTTCTTAAAATAATTGTAAAAATCATCACTGGTAATAAAAATAAAGTTGTACCAGCCCCAATCGCAGGCCAATCTAAACCTCCTTCTCCTATAATTGTCGGGATAAATGGTGGAGCTGTTTGTGCGTTAAATTGAGTGAGGAGAACAGCAAATGCATATTCGTTCCATGAAAAAATCATGCAAAAGATTGCTGTTGCAGCAATACCGGTCATCGCTTGTGGAAGAACAACTTTAAAGAACGCTTGAAGTCTAGAATATCCATCAATCATAGCTGCTTCTTCGTATTCTTTAGGAATTTCATCCATAAATCCTTTCAATAGCCATACTGCTAAACTTAAATTTACGACTGTATATAATATGATCATTCCAAGGTGAGTATCCCCTAATCCTAATTTTCTATACATAATGAATATTGGAACAGCCACCGCTATTGGTGGAAACATCCTGGTAGAAAGAATAAAAAATAATAAATCATCTTTTAATGGAACTCTAAATCTCGAGAAAGCATACGCCGCTAATGCACCCAAAAATACGGATGCAAAAGTTGACCCAAAGCCAATTATCATTGAATTTGAGTATCTACCTAAAAATTTTGATGGCCCCGTTATGACCATTTCTCTACTTCTAACTAATTCTTCATACCAAGTTTCTGGAGCTGGCAAAGAGTCAAGATATTCCTGAGATTGCCTTGATCTATTAGTGAACAAGTTAACATATCCTTCTAAAGATGGTTCAAACAGTACTTCAGGTGGATAAGAAATTGCACTATTAACATTCTTAAAACTTGTCATTACCATCCAAGAAATAGGTATCAATGTTATTACTGTGTAAACAATAATAATTGTTGCAGCAAGTTTCTTTGAAAACGATGAAGGTTCTAAATATGATCTGGATGTATCCATCAGCGTTCCTTTATTTTATTCATTACTTTTACATATACATTTCCAAAACCAAAAATAGTTACAAATAAAATGACAGCAAAAGCTGAACTGTAACCAGTTTTCCATTTTTCAAATGCTTCTCTTTTTAAATTGATTGAGGCGAGCTCTGTAGCTGAACCAGGGCCACCAGATGTAAGTTCAACGACCATGTCGAACATTTTGAAATTCTCAATCCCTCTAAATAACAAAGCCAATAATAAAAATGGTAATACAGATGGTAGTGTGATGTATATAAATTGTTGCCATTTACTAGCTCTATCAACTTCAGCAGCCTCATATAAATAATTTGGAACTGATCTTAGACCGGCTAAACAAATCAACATTGTAAAAGGTGTCCACATCCAAGTATCAACTATAACTATCGACCAAGGTGCGAGTTCACTTGAACCAATCATATCAAAACTTCCGAAATCGTAAAAAAAGTTTACTACATAATTAAATAAACCTACTTGAGGATTATAAAGATAAGTCCAAAAAACACCTACAACAGCAGGCGATAACATCATTGGTAATACTATTAGTGTGGTTAATAATTCATTACCTTTAAATTTCCTGTTTAATAATAAAGCTAAACCTAATCCTATTACTGCCTGAAGTAATAAAGTCCAAAACATAAAGTTTGCAGTAACCTGCATTTTTTCCCATATGGCTTCTTTATTGAGAACCTTTATATAATTTTTTAAACCAACAAACTGTGGTTCTCTCCCAATTTTATTTGCGTAAAAATTTGTAAAAGACATTCTGATTGCATAAATCAAAGGATAAATATTTATCGCCAATAAAAGAAAGACAGATGGTCCAATGAAAAGCCATGCTACAGCCTTATCAGAAAGTCCTTTAAATTTTTTTTTAACGCTCATATGATTTTTTTAAAAAAAAGGGGAGATATTACCCCCCCTTTTTTTTTTATATTTTTAAATATTAATGTTAAAGTTTTCCGTCTGCTTCAAATACTTCAACCCACTCTTCGATAATTTTATCTAGAGCGCCTTTAGCAGTTCCTTTTCCATTAACAACGTAATCATGAATAGCTTCCTGCATAGGTAACATTAACTCAACAAATGTTGGTTCTTGCCAAAAATCTTTGACAATTCCCATTGAGTCTAAGAAACCTTGTGCATAAACTGTAGATGTAGGGAACGATGGTGAATTTAATACATCATTATGACATGAATATCCGCCTAAATCCCACCATTTTTGCTGTACATCTGGTCTTGCAAACCATTTAATATATTCTAATGCAAGATCTTGTTTATCTGAATATTTAACAACAGATATACCTTGTCCACCTAATGTTGCAGCAGCTACGTTTTGTTTTGGATTTGCAAAGAAACCACTAACTCTTCCGTCGCTATCTTCTTTAGAAACACCTGGCCAAAAAGCATACCAGTTCATTTGGAATGCTACTTGTCCTGATTTATATGCATCTAAGTTTGCTACCATATAAGCATCAGAGTGTCCTGGAGGAGCACAGCCCTCATATAATTTTCTATAGAACTCTACAGCTTCTACTGCTTGCGGAGAATTGAAATAACCTTCCATATCGTATGGTTTGTTTGGATTTTCATACTCCATACCCCATGCATACATAGCAGCAGTTACACCCATTGTAATACCTTCAGATCCACGCTCTGTATTTATAGCAGCACCGTATCTTTTTTGACCATCAATTTCTCTTCCTTGGAAAAAAGTACACATGTCATATAGCTGATCCCAACTAGCAGGTACACCTAAATCATAACCATGTTTCTTTTTGAATTCAGATTTAAGCTCAGGTCTATCAAACCAGTCTTTTCTATAAGCCCATGCTAATGCATCTCCCATAGCTGGTAATGCATAATAGTTTTCACTTCCTTTAGGCCAAGTTGAATATGCATAAACTGTTGCAGGTGAGAAATCATTCATTGAAATACCTTCCTTATCAAAGAAGTCATTCAGCTTTACGTAGTGTCCATATACTGCACCAGCACCAATCCATTGTGAGTCACCGATTAACAAGTCAAAAGTTTTACCTTTGTTGTTAAGTTCGTTCAACATACGATCTGCAAAATTTGGCCATGGCACGAATTCGAAGTTGACATCTATTCCTGTCTCTGCTGTAAACTCTTTAGTAAGTTCTTGTAAAGCATTAGCAGGGTCCCAAGCGGCCCATCCTAATGTGATTGACTTAGCATTTGAATTTGCAGAAAAAGCAAATAGAGAAACAAACAATAAAATCATTATTTTTTTCATTTTATCTCCTATTAGTTTAATTATTCTTAAGAATAGTCTATCCAAGAAGACTTGTGCCTGCTAGTATTTTTTTTGTAAAAAATAGTTTAAGTAAAAAATTAAAGAGAAAGGGGAATTATGAACAAAATAAAAGGTCCTGCAATTTTCCTAGCACAATTTGTAGGCGAAGATGCACCGTTTAATTCTTTAGATAATATTTGTAAATGGGCATCATCTCTCGGTTACAAAGGTATACAAATTCCTAGTTGGGACGGTAGATTAATTGATTTAAAAAAAGCATTTGAAAGTAAAAATTATTGTGATGAGATTAAAGGAATTGCTAAATCACACAATTTAGAAATTACAGAATTATCAACTCACCTACAAGGTCAACTTGTTGCAGTGCATCCTGCTTATGATTCTGCTTTTGATGGTTTTGCTGCGCCTGAAGTAAGAGGAAATCCTAAAGCAAGACAAGAATGGGCTGTAAATCAATTGATGATGGCTGCAAAAGCATCGAACAGTCTAGGAATAGATAAACATGTAACTTTTTCAGGAGCACTTGCTTGGCCTTATGTTTATCCTTGGCCACAAAGACCTGAGGGTTTAATTGAAAATGCATTTGATGAATTATCAAAAAGATGGAAGCCTATTCTTGATCACTTTGATCATAATGGAGTAGATTTATGTTATGAAATACATCCAGGTGAAGATCTTCATGATGGTGTAACTTTTGAGATGTTTTTAGAAAGAGTAGGTAATCATAAAAGATGTAATATGCTTTTTGATCCAAGTCATTATGTTCTGCAACACCTAGATTATTTAGCTCATATTGATATTTATCATGAGAAGATAAAAATGTTTCACGTTAAAGATGCTGAGTTAAACCCATCTGGGAAACAAGGTGTCTATGGTGGGTTTCAGTCATGGGTTAATAGAGCTGGTAGATTTAGATCACTTGGTGATGGACAAGTTGATTTTAAATCCATATTCTCAAAACTAACTTCATATGATTATGATGGTTGGGCAGTTCTTGAATGGGAATGCTGTCTTAAACATCCAGAAGATGGAGCAAGAGAAGGAGCTGAATTCATTAAAAATCACATTATTAATACAACAGAAAAAGCTTTTGATGATTTTGCAGGTAGCGGAGCTGACCATGAAGCAAATAAAAAAATGCTTGGCATTAATTAATGAATAGAAAAATACGCATCGGAATGGTTGGCGGTGGAAAAGATGCTTTTATTGGAAGTGTCCATAGAATAGCTTTAAGACTTGATGGGTATTATGAATTAGTTGCGGGATCATTTTCATCTGACTTTGATAATTCAAAAGAAACTGGAAAAAATCTTGGTATAGAAAATGATAGGATCTATAAAACCTACCAAGAGATGGCAGAGAAAGAGTCTGTTAGACCCGACGGTATTGATGTAGTTTCAATAGTAACACCAAATCATTTACATGTACCTATTGCAAAAATCTTTGCAGAAAAAGGGATTCATATTATTTGCGATAAGCCAATTGGTATGTCTAGTGAGGAAGCAATAGATCTTAAAAAGATAATTGAAAGTAAAAAATTAATATTTGCTTTAACTCATAATTATACCGGTTATCCTATGGTCCGACATGCAAGATCCTTAGTTCAAAAAGGAGACTTAGGTTCTTTGAGAGTTATTCAAGCTGAATATCCTCAAGATTGGTTAACTACAAAGGCAGAAGATAGTGGATTAAAGCAAGCGGTGTGGAGAACTGATCCCAATAGATCAGGCGCAGGTGGTTGTATAGGTGATATTGGAACTCATGCCTATAATTTGATTAGGTTTATAACTGAATTAGAGGTAGATGAAATTTCGGCTGATATTCATACATTTGTTGAAGGGAGAAAAGTAGATGATAATGCGCAAATAATGCTAAGATTTATAGGGGGTGCGAAAGGATCAATATGGTCAAGCCAAGTAGCAGTTGGAAATGAAAATAATCTTAAAATAAGAATATATGGAGAAAATGCTGGAATTGAGTGGAGACAAGAGGATCCTAATTATCTTAGTTATACTAAATTTGGTAGTCCTGCTCAAAACATTACAAGAGGGAGCAATATCACGAGTGAAGAAGCTAAAAATGTAACAAGAATTCCTCAGGGTCATCCAGAAGGTTATTTAGAAGGTTTTGCTAATATTTATAGTGATGTTTACAAAGAGCTATCAGCTAATATTGATAGACAAGAATATGATAAGTCAAATAATTGTTATCCTACAATTGATGATGGAATTGATGGAATGAAGTTTATAGAAAACGTGATTAAGTCAAGTAGGAACAATAGTAAATGGATCCAATTTAATTCTAATTAAATTTTGTTGATAAATATAATTAATAAAACCCATTTTGATCTTTTATTTTTTTTAATAATTTGAAATCAATTTTCTAGAATGATAAATTATGTTTACCATATCTCATGGTAAAAAAGAGACCGATATCGCATCGGTTAAAAGCGAGTTTTGGAAAAACAAACAAGGAGAGTGTATGAAAAGAATGCACAGAGTATTAAGTTCGTTTAGCCGAGGCTCAAAGAATGCTAGGCTAAATCAACTTATGTTTCGAAACTTGAAAACTGTAGAAACAAATGCAAATGGTACAAGTGGATACGTTATCAAATCTGGAAAAAATTCAGGAGAAACATTAGGTCACTTAAAGAAAGAGGCTAAAAAGTTTTAGCTTAAAGAATGAGATATGGGGCAATAATATTTACATGCCCCATATTTTTTCCTTCCTATTTTACTGGTGTCATAATTTTTTGACCTTCAACTCCCATCGCAACAACAATAGCTTTAACAGGAACATCTCCAATATTTTTTGATTCATGGACTACACCCACATCCTCTACGAATGCATCTCCAGCTTTATAGATATAGCTTTTACCGCCTTGGATAAGTTCAATCTCTCCTTGTTGTATCATTATTAAAACAGGGAATGAGTGAGTATGTGGAACAACTGGGCCTCCAACAGGAACGTTAAACTCAAATGCAGTTATCTTTGCTTTGCCTGAAGGATAAACAATATCGTTACCCATGCCAGTCTGACTAGTTGATAAAATTCTTTTTACATGACCATCAGCAAAAACAGAGCTGTTTAAACCAAATGCTACAAATAAAATTATAAATAATTTTTTCATAAAATACCTTTCTGATTAATGAAGTTAAACTATCAGGCGATAAAAATTAATATATATGGCAAAATGTAATCTATTTACTCCACTCAACTTTAAACATAGCTTCGTTGCGTCTCATCATAGGAAGCGTAAAAGGCCCATTATAAGTTGCTCTTATTGGGGGTCCTTTAATGATTACTTTATCCTCTAAGAGTTTTTTATTAAGAATTTCCTTATGTTTGAAGAAATTATTATCTGAGGCTCTTCCAGAATATTCTATCACAGCAAAAAAACCTTCTTCTATTGTTGAGATTTTAACTTCTGAATTTGTGGGTATAGGCGCATTCTCTTTTGTAAATTTTGATGGAAGATAAAATTGCATATAGTATCCATTATCCTTCTCACCCTGTGTTACTGGCACAGTCATTTTAATTTCTTGGGATTTATTATTCTGACCCGAGATATATTTAAAAAGTTTTCTAAAACTATTGTCATCATTTCTACTTACAACTTCAACAACTAGACGGTCTTTATAATGTCTCACTTCGTATATTTCAGATTTATATACTACATCATATTGAGATTCCTCATATGCCATTGAAGTAGAGTAAGGTAAAATACAAAATATATAAATCAAAAAAGTTATTGATATTATAGATTTTCTCATTTAGTTAGATCCTAACTCTTGCAACTTATCAGACAAATAAGTTTGCTCACTATTATTTCCTGAGGCAAGTTTGATCATTGCATTCACAACTATCTCAACTTTTATTGGAGTGTATTTTTTAAATCCACCAAAAAAGAATAAGGATAGAAATTTCATCACTGGAATTCCTAAAACCTCAACAATTCTAAAGTCTTTTCTGTTTCCAACTAAAAATGAGGGTTGAATAATGCTTAGGTTAGAAAACCCAATCTTTTTTAGCTCCTCCTCTACTTGACCTTTATTTTTTAAATATGTACTTGAGGCTTTTGGGTTTGCTCCAATTGAGGAGACGTAAATAAAATTACTAATTGAATTAAATTTTGCAATTTTTGCTAATTGTACAGGCAAATCATATTCTATTCTTCTATATTCTTTTTTATCTGGTGTATCTTTGTGAGTTGTGCCAATGCAAAAAAAACAATCATCACCTGTTAATTTTTCTTTTAAAGTGTCTAAATCTAAAAAATCTGTATTAATCACTTCAACTTTTGAATTATCAATAGAAGGTAGTTTTCTAACAAATATTTTTATTTTGTTGTAAGTATTGTTGTTGATTAAATTATCTAGTAATTTAGATCCAATTAATCCAGATGAGCCAAATAAAACAGCGGTTTTCATTATTACTTTAAATACTCTTCTTTCATAAATTTTTTTATTCTATTTGCTCCTTCAATTATATCCTCAGTGCTTCTAGCGTATGAAAACCTTATTGTAGAATTTCCTCTTTTTTGATCGAAATCAAGTCCAGGAGTTATTGCTACTCCTGCTTTATCAAGCACTTCTTTACAAAAATTAAGGCTATCTTTCGAGTACTCTGAAATATCAATGTAGATATAAAATGCACCATCTGGGGGAGAAAATTTATTTAAACCAGCCTTAGGTAATTCTTCTAACAAAATTGATCTATTTTTTTTGTAAACATCTACATTATGGTTTAATTCATCTTTTGCATCCATTGCTGAAAGAGCAGTTAATTGACTGACATGTGGGGGGCAAATAAAAAGATTTTGAGATAATCTTTCTACTTGTCTAACATGATCTTCAGGAACAATCATCCAGCCAACTCTCCAACCAGTCATAGAAAAATATTTAGAAAATGAGTTTATAACATAACATTCATTTGAAATTTCTAGTGCAGATGTAGGATTATTTTCATATTGAATTCCGTGATAAATCTCATCACTAATAAAACTCACTTTATTCTCATGGGCTGTATTAATAAGTTCTTTTAGTTTTTTTTTATCAAGCATTGAACCGGTGGGATTTGCAGGAGAAGCAACTAATAAACCGTTTAAATTATTTTCTTTAATATCTTTCGGTATAGGCTGAAATTTATTTTGTAATTCTGTAAAAATATCAACTGGAATTAAATCTTGAGACTTTAAAATTTGTCTATAGCTAGGATAGCCTGGAGCGGCAATGCCTACTCTATCTCCAACATCAAATAATGCTGCAAAAGAAAGTATAAATGCTCCTGAAGATCCAGTTGTTATAATTATTCTGTCTGGGTTCAAATCAATATTGTACCAATCTGCATACAATTTAGAAATTCTATTTCTTAATTCTGGTAAACCTAAAGTAACTGTATAGCCAAGATCATTATTTGAAATTTCATCTGAAATAAATTGTTTGGCAAGTTTTGGTGCTGGTGTTCCTGGTTGACCTACTTCCATATGAATTACATGCTTGCCATTAGCTTCTGCTTTTCTAGCGGACTCCATTACATCCATAACAATAAATGGGTCAACATTACTTCTTTTAGATTTCTTCATTTAGTTTCTATTTCTGGATTAAATATTATAAACTGATCTTAAACACTCTTGCTGTTTTTTCGTCTGAAATATTTAGTATTTTAAACTTGGATGTTTTTTCTAACTTTTGACCTTTATTAGTTACAAAAGATTTCATTTTTTTTACTTCACCTTCAGGCATTTTTCTCGTGTATTTTAAAGTATGCTTTTTTGATCCTATAATAAATATTGTTTTCATAAATCTTAAGTTAATATATTACAAAGTATCAATTGATCCAATAATATTTAAATTCTTATCAGTTATTACTATTTCTCCTGAAGAAGTCCCTATATTTAGCATTGAAGATATAACAACAAAATGTGTGATAAAAATTATATTTTCATTACCTTTCCATTGATTAATAAACTCTTTTAGTTGAGTTATTTGCCTCTCTTCATTTGCTTCAAATCTAATATCATAAAAAGAATTTAGAGCGCTAAATGTTTGATAATTTTTAAAAGCAAATTTAGCTGTATCTATACATCTGCACCATTCACTTGAATAGACATTTTCAATTTTAATCTGGTTTTTATTAAATATACTTCCAATAAATTTTGACTGTTCAATTCCTCTTTGATTTAAATTTCTTTGCGTAGAGCAATCATTCAAATCAAAATTTTCTGGATCTCCATTCCCTGGTGCAAGCGCATGTCTAATAAAAATTATTTTTCCTCCCTCTTTTAAAGAAGTCAGGACTTCATCTACAGAATAAGCAGAATTAACTGCAAAAATATTGATAAAAAATATTATCAGTAGTTTTTTCATTTACACAGATTGGTTTTTAATCAACTCTTTAATCTGTGGTATCATTATTTGTGGTGACCTCATGGACGGATAAATCTCTTTTACTTTTTCATAACTCTTTAAAGCCTTTTCATAATTTTTTAACTTAATTTGAACTAGACCCTGTCCTGATAATGCTCCAAAATGTCTTTTCTCCAGTTTTAATACCTTGTCTATATCATTTTGAGAATCTTGATATTTACCCATTAAATAAAAGACAGTTGCTCTTTTATTCCAAGCTTCTGCCCAAGTAGGATCTTTGTTAATTACTGTTGTGAATATATCTACAGCAACTGAATATTGTTCCTGGTTCATAAATTTTGTTCCTCTTGATAGCAAAGAAGTTAAATTTTGATTAGTGGGATGTTTGGTCCAAATATCCCAAATTTTCATCTCTGTATCAATTGCAATTGAGTGGTTTTGAATTTTTAATTTTTCAAATAAGTTATTTAATCTTATTTCGTATTCATTAGAGTTTGATGAGTTAGTAATAAAAAAAATTGCAAAAAAAATGGTTATTATTTTTTTCATTTAGAAATCATTTTCCGCCTACAACCATACCTTCAACCATCATTGTCGGTGAATTCGTTGCATAATTAAATTCTAGATCATCAGCTAAAGTTATATTTTTAAAAATATTATTTAAGTTTCCAGCAATTGTAATTTCACTTACTGGATATGAAAACTCTCCATTCTCAATCATCATACCAGATGCTCCTACAGAATAATCACCATTAATAATATTTGTACCATGGCCGATAGTTTCTTTGATATACAAGATTTTATTTTCTGATTTGATTAGATCCTCAAATGTTTTTGATCCATTTTGAAAATACAAATTTGTTGTACCACTTGCCCTACCATTAGACTTTCTATTTATTTTTTTCCCATTATAAGTATCAATTAAATAGTCCTGAAGAATACCATTCTTTATCAAATCAAGGTTAACTACTGCTATACCTTCGCTATCAAAGTAACGAGATCCATTGGCTTTTCTTATATTACCGTGATCTAATATATTTATTTCAGAGTTAAAAACTTGTTGATTTAATTTATCTTTTAAAAATGTTGTTCCTTTTGCTATCGCACTTGATGATATTGCACTTGCAAAAATAGATAGAAAGTTTTTTGAAATTCTTTTATCAAATATTAGACTAATTTTTTCACTTTTTATTTTTTTTGGATTTAACTTCTTTACTGCATGTTCTGCTGCAATAGATCCAAGTTGTTTAGGTTTTAAAATATCGCTATAAAACCTTTTGCTTGTATATTCATAATCTCTTTCCATGCTCCCATTGCTTTTTGAAACAACTTCACAATATGCAGTAAATTGTGAGGTTTTATATCCATCAGCAAATCCATTTGAATTGGCTAATAAAAAATTTGATTTATTTTCACCAAAACCAGATCCATTAGTATTTATTATTTTGTCATTTAAAAAAGCTTCCTCTTCTGCCTCTTTTATATAATTAATCTTATCTTCATTGCTTAAATGAGTTTCATCATACAAGTCTAAGTCTTTTAATCCTTTAAAATGCAAATCTTTGTCTGGTAATGAATTATATTCATCCTCAGGAGTAATTTTCATTGTTTCAATACATCTATTTACTAACTCATCTAAATTACTTTCTTTAAGATTTGATGAGGCTATTGAGGACTTTTTTTTACCTAAATAAGTTGTAAGGACCACTCCAAGATTTTCAGACCTTTCAGATCCATCAAGTTTTTTATTCCTTACATTTACATTTTCAGAAACAGAACTTTGCACTAATATGTTTGCATCAGATGAACCTAATTTTTTTGATTTACTAAGGCATATATCTGCAATTTTTTTTAGATACTGTTGATCTTTAATCATCTTACTATAATTGGGTTCCGCCAACAGTCATATTATTGATAAGCAAAGATGGTTGTCCAACACCAACTGGTACGCCTTGTCCAGCTTTACCGCATGTTCCAATGCCAGGATCTAACATCATATCATTTCCAATCATTAAAATTTCTTTTAATGAAGATGGTCCATCACCAATTAAAGTAGCTCCTTTAATTGGAGATCCAATTTTTCCATTTATAATCTCATAAGCTTCTGTGCAGTTAAAAACGAATTTTCCAGAGGTAATGTCAACTTGACCGCCTCCAAAACTTACAGCAAAAATACCTTTATCTACTGACTTAATCATTTCTTCTTGAGTGTTTGATCCACCTAACATTATCGTATTTCTCATTCTAGGCATCACGACATGTTTATAGCTCTCTCTTCTTCCATTTCCTGTTGATTTTGTATTCATAAGTCTTGCATTAAGTCTATCTTGCATGAAATTCTTTAAGATACCATTTTCAATTAAAACTGTTCTTTCTGTTGGCGTCCCTTCATCATCAATATTTAAACTACCTCTTCTATTATCTAATGTTCCGTCGTCGATTATTGTAACTCCATCGCTCGCAACTTTTTTACCAACTAAATCATGAAAAGCTGAAGTTTTTTTTCTATTAAAATCACCTTCTAGTCCATGACCTACAGCTTCATGAATTAAAATTGCAGGCCAACCAGGTCCTAGAACGACTTTCATTTCTCCTGCAAGAGAAGGTTTGCTTTCTATATTTGTACTTGCAATTCTAAAAGCTTCATCGCAAACTTTTTTCCAATTATCATTTTTTAGATATTCATCATAATCTTGTCTTCCACCAATACCAAAAACACCAGTTTCTTTTCTACCATTCTTTTCAACCATTACTGACATATTTATTCTAACTAAAGGTCTATTATCTGATAATAATTCTCCTCCAGATCTAATGATCTCAACATTTTTCTTTTCTGCCAGAAGGCTTGCTGTTACTTGTTTAACTGAACTATCTTTTGATCTGGCATACTCATTCATATTGTTCAGCAATTCTATTTTTGATTTCATTGACTTACTCTCAATTGGATCAACGTCTTTATAAAGTTTCTGATTAGTTTTTTTAATTTCTGAATTATATGTGCCACTATTATTTTTTAAAGTTGACTTAAGATTTTCGCTAGAATTTTTTAATGATTTTTCTGAAATTTCATTTGAATGAGAGTAAGCGACTGTATCACCTGTTACAGCTCTAAAACCATAACCTAAGTCAGATGTATAATTTGAACTTTTAATTTTGTTATCATCTAATACAATTGTCTCAGATTTTGTATCCTCTATATAAAGCTCGCCATCATCACAATTATTTAGAGTTTCAGAAACAATACTATCTGCTTTTTCTGAGGTTAATTCTGAATTTTTAAGTAAAGAAGACATTCGCTATATTTAAAGGTGAATTTAATATTATCAAGAATGATATGCGCGATTATTGATCACATCAAGTTAGACTAATTACTTAATTTTCTTCAAAAAAAAATCAGTTAGGTGTTTAATAGTTGCCTTTGGATTTTGCTCTGGGATGAAGTGACCTGAGTTTATAGGATAACCTATAACTTTTTTTTGAGTATATCTTTGCCAAATTTTTATTGGTTTGAACTGTTTTCCAATTACTCCCTTACTTCCCCATAACACTTGGACTGGAATATTTAGTTTTTTCTTTCTATCTTGTTTGTCATGATCCAAATCAATAGTCGCAGACGCCCTATAATCTTCACAAGATCCATGAATTCTTTTTGGTTGCTTGAAACATTTTAAATAATTTTCTTCAACTTTTCCAAATTTGTGATTACCTGACCATTTATCTAAACAACTTTTCATCCATTTACGTGGATCACTCATTATCATTTTCTCAGGTAACCATTTTGGTTGTATTAAAAAAAACCAATGAAAGTAAGCTTTTGCGAAATCTCTCGTCGTTAGTTCATACATATCTAATGTTGGACAAATATCTAAAACACTAAGAGCTATTATATTTTTTCTGTGGTCTCTTGCTAGCCTGTGAGCAACTCTTCCACCTCTATCATGTCCCGCAACAAAAAATTTGTTAAACCCTAATTTTATCATCATCTGTTTCATGTCACTTGCCATTTCTCTTTTTGAGTAGTTGTAATGTTTGTTATCTGATGCTGGAGCAAGACTATTTCCATATCCTCTTAAATCCGCAGCAACCACTGTAAATCTTTTAGATAAATCAGGAGCTGTTTTGTGCCACATTAAATGTGTTTGTGGATATCCGTGTAGTAAAAGTAATGGTGGACCTTCACCACCAACTCTACAAAAAACCTTGCCCTTTTTTACCTTTACGTACTTTGACTTAAAACCATTAAACATGCCTAATAATATGTATTTTTTAAATTAAAGCCAATGAAAACGCTTCATCAATATTAATAATTAATTTGAATTTGCTTTGAGCCCCTGTATAAATTCGGACTCGTGAGAATTGAAGAAGAACTAAAATTAGACTACTCAGATGTACTTTTTAGACCTAAAAGAAGTACTCTTCAAAGTCGTAAAGATGTAAATCTAAAAAGAACTTATAGATTTAAGTATAGTAATAATGAATGGTCTGGAATTCCTATCATGGCCTCAAATATGGATGGTGTTGGTGAACTTGGTGTAGCTGAAAAGCTTTCTGAATACGGAATGATCACTTGTTTAACTAAACAGCATAACATTCAAAAAATAAAAAAATTCAAAAAAATAAAATCTATTCATCCAAATATTGCTTTAAGTATAGGAATAAAAAAAGAAGATTTTGAAAATTTAGATAAAATTTTAAAAGAATATAGTTTCATAAAATTTATCTGCATTGATGTTGCTAATGGTTATTCTGAACACTTTAGTAAATTTTTAAAATCTGTAAGAGATAAATATCCTACTAAAACTATTATTGCTGGTAACGTGGTCACAGCTGATATGGCACAAGAATTGGTATTATCAGGAGCGGATATTGTAAAAGTTGGAATTGGACCAGGTAGTGTTTGTACTACAAGAATTCAAACAGGTGTTGGTTATCCTCAGTTAAGCGCTGTCATTGAATGTGCTGATGCTGCTCATGGTTTAGGGGCACACATAATTGCTGATGGAGGTTGTACTTGTCCGGGTGATGTCGCAAAAGCTTTCGGTGGTGGTGCAGATTTTGTGATGCTTGGAGGAATGTTTGCTGGTCACGATGAAGGTGAAGGTAAGCTAATAAAATCAAATGGTCATAAATTTATAGAATTTTACGGATCAAGTTCTGACATAGCAAATAAGAAACATTACGGGGGTTTGTCCGACTATAGAAGTAGTGAGGGCAGAACAGTGAGAATTAAATATCGAGGAAAAATTAAAGATACAATAAATAATATTCTTGGTGGTGTTAGAAGTAGCTGTACTTATGTAGGAGCCCCTTCTCTTAAACAACTTAGTAAATGTACTACTTTTGTAAGAGTAGCTAAACAATTTAACGATACTTTTACTAAGTAAGGATGAAAGAATACAAAATCGCCTCAATTGCTGGAGATGGTATTGGCAAAGAGGTTGTTCCAGAGGCTTTAAAAATACTTAAAGAAGTGGCAAATCAACATCAATTTAAATTAAAGATAGATGAATTTGATTTTTCATCATGCGATTATTATGAAAAGCACGGAAAAATGCTACCTGATGATTGGAAACAACAAATTGGTAATCATGATGCGATATTTTTTGGTGCAGTAGGTATGCCAGATAAATATCCAGATCATATTACTTTATGGGGCTCCCTACTTCAGTTTAGAAGAGAATTTGATCAATTTATTAATTTAAGGCCAGTAAAATTATTTGAAGGAGTAAATGCACCATTAGCAAATAAAAAACCTGGTGACATAGATATGATGATAGTGCGTGAAAACACTGAGGGCGAATATTCTTCGGTAGGTGGAAAAATGTATCAAAATACTGAAAGAGAAATTGTTATACAAGAAACTATAATGTCTAAACATGGAATAGATAGAGTTCAAAAATTTGCATTTGAATTAGCAAAAACAAGAGATAGAAAAAAATTAACTAATGCCACAAAATCAAATGGTATTTCTATAACCATGCCATACTGGGACCAAAGATTTTATGAAAATAAAAAAGATTTTCCTGAGATTAAAACAGATCAATTTCATATCGATATTTTAGCTGCAAGATTTGTTTTAACACCAGAGTGGTTTGATGTTGTCGTAGCATCAAATTTATTTGGAGATATTTTATCCGATTTGGGTCCAGCATGTACGGGAACAATTGGGATAGCTCCATCAGGAAATATTAATCCAACAAATAAACATCCTTCTTTATTCGAGCCTGTTCATGGATCAGCACCTGATATTGCTGGGAAAGGTATTGCAAATCCAATAGGTCAAATTTGGTCTGGCGCTATGATGTTAGATTATTTAGGCGAAAAAGAAGCTGCCACACGAATAGTAAGTTCAATCGAAAAAACTTTGCTAGAAAAACAAAATAGAACTAAAGATCTAGATGGTGACAGCAATACAAAAGAATGTGCTAATAAAATCTTAGATAATATTAATTAACTTAAGTTGTTAAATATTGAATAGCAAAAAATATGGTAGCAAATGAAGCAAAAGTTGAGATAAATAAAGCTTTTATTATATTTTCAGGACTTACATTATAAGCAGAACATAATACTACAGCTGTATGACCACATGGTGCAACACTAACAAAAAAAGCACCAGGAATTTTTTCAGGTTGTCCAGCATCAAATATGATAAAGCCAATTATCAGGAGGATGATTGGGGAAACAACTAATTTCAATATAGATATAGAAGTAGTTAGTTTATTAATAACTTTATGGGTGTAAAAAGATAATGTGATACCAATTGCAAAAAGTCCTATAGGAGAAACACAAGCTGCCAAAACAGAAAGTACGTAGTCTATTGGCGTATCGTCGATATTTATCTTAAATACAAAAAGTAAAAGACCAATTAAGATTGAAAATATCATTGGATTAAGAACTATGTTCTTTATAAATATGGTTAATCGAATATTTTTTTTAGTAGTAAGTTCTAAAAAAAAAGCAATTACAGATAATAAAATAACCCCATCCATTAATATTATACTTGTTACTTGAGTAATTACTTCAGTTCCAAAATAGATTTTTGTAATAGGTAATAATAATGTTACATGATTTGATAGCGCTACCATCAATGCCCATATGATAGATTCTGGAATAGGTCTTTTAAAAAACTTTGATGTTAATAAAAATGTTAAAAACCCAAGACTTCCTTGCATTAAAAAATATGAAACTATCTGTTTTATATCGACTTGGCCGATTTCACTTTGAGCAACAAATTTAATAATTAAGGCAGGGACCGCTACATAGAATAAAAACAGATTTAAAACTTTTGCATGACCTAAATCAAAAATTTTAAGTTTACCAAAAACAAAACCAAACAGTGTGATAAAGATAAAAGGTGTTAACCCAAGAAATATTGAATACATTTTATTAAAGTATAGTTATTCTATGAAGTATTCTATTACCTTTAAACGGTGTAGCCTGATGGAGCATGGCTCTATTATCCCAAATAGCAAGCTGATCTTTTTCCCATTCTAATGAATATTGAAAGGTTTTTTTTGTCTGATGATTGAATAAGAATTTCTTTAGTTCTTTTTTTTGTTTAGTCATATGTGTATTAAATTTTAAAAAGTGCCCTGGGCTACAGTATATAGTTTTTTTATTTTTAATAGTTCTAATTATTTTATGTCTGGAAATCAGTTCTTTAGATATTTTTCCTTTTTCTTTTTCTCTCTCAACTGTTGTAATTGATATTGGTCCATGAGAAGAGTAGATGCCTTTTAATTTTTTAAGCTTATTCTTATAATTTTTTGATAATTTTTCATAAGCTAAGTACTGCGAAGAAAAGTCAGTATTAGCAACACCTTTTTTAGGTACTAGTTTTGACAGTAACATCGTGTATCTAGGAGGTTTTTTTGTATAAGAGGAGTCTGTGTGAAATTGTTCACCAAAGCTAGGTCCTTTGTCAGTTGATTTACGTTGTACAACAGTTATTTGAGGATATTTTTTATTTAAACCTTTCAATCTTGGATAATTAGCTGGTTTACCAAATTTTTTTGCAAAATTTAGATAATTCTTGGAAGTAAGTTTTTGTTTTGGAAAGTAAATCATTCCATACTTATCAAGTGTTGATTTAATTTCTTTTAATTGCTTATTATCAATTTTATTAAGGTTGCAAATAATTTCCGCTGCCCTATTTTTTTTTGAAATTATCTTTAACATTAATTATTTTTTATATTTTTTTGATTTAAAGGTTTTTTGATTATTGTTACAGGGTATTTTTTCTTTTCAACTTCAATATATAAATTTTTATTGATCAAGTCTTCAATAGAATTTCCAGAGTTGACATAACCAAATGAAATATTTTTTTTAAAATTAAATGAATAATTTCCTGATGTTGTTCTGCCAATTATTTTATCATCTAAGTAAATTGGCTCTTCATGAAGTAACAAGGGTTCTCCAGGTATGTTATCTTTCAATACCATCATGGCTAATGATTTTGTAGGGTTTTTATCTTTAATTTTTAATAATGCTTCTTTTCCAACAAAATTTATATTTTTTTTATAACTGATTGCAAAATTAAGTCCTGCTTGATATTGATTTTCTTCAGGTGATATATCATGTCCCCAATGTAAGAAACCACTTTCCATTCTCATAATATCCATAGCATGCGCACCACAAAGTGATAAGCCATGATTTTTACCCTCTTTAATAATGGCTAAAAATAATTTTTTGCTTTCATCTATGTTTGTATATAATTCGAATCCTATTTCACCTACATAAGATAATCTTTGAGCCCAGACTTTAACTCCGTCAATAGTAACGAATTTTCCATGACTAAACTTTATACCTTCATTTGTAAAATCGTCATTACTGATATTAGATAGTAATTTTCTTGAGTTGGGTCCGTATAATCCTAGGCATGTTAAATCTTCTGTTACATCTTTAAAATTGACCTCTTCTGAAATATATTTTTTTATATGAAATTTATCATGTTCTCTTGTTGCTGCTGGACCTATCACTCTAAAATGGTTTTTCTTAAGACAAGTAATAGTAACGTCTGTCTCTATTCCTCCATCTTCATTTAACATCTGGGTATAAGTTGCTCTACCCTCAATATCTTTTATGTTTGCTGTACAAATTTTTTGTAATTCTTCATGAACATTTTGCCCTTCTAGGTCAAATTTTGAAAAAGGAGATAGCTCAAATAATCCAACGTTTTCTCTGGCATTTTTGGTCTCAAATTCAGCTGATGGATACCAATTTTGATAACCAAAACTATAATTATAATCAGCCTTTTCACCTTTTAACGCATACCACATAGGTCTTTCAAAACCACCCGAGGTTCCAAAACAAGCTCCTAATTTTTTTAGCTCCTCTTGGTAGGGTAATACAATTTGGTTTCTTGATGTTTTATGTTGTTTAAATGGCCAATGCATTCCATATAAATCACCAAGTGTTTCTGTCACTCTTTCCATTATAAATTTTTTTGATGAATGAAATTTTTGAAATCTTTTAATATCTAATGAAAATAAATCTTCATTTATGTGTCCATTAATCATCCATTCTGCAGTAACTCTTCCAGCACCTCCTGAACTTGCAATCCCAATACTATTAAAACCACAACATGTAAAAAGTTTTTTAATCTCAGGAGTTTCACCTAAAAGATATTGGGTATCAGGAGTAAATGATTCAGGGCCAGAGAAAAATTTTCTAATTCCTGCATTTTCCAACATAGGCAACCTGTGAAATGATTTTTGTAAATAAGGTTCGAAATGATCAAAATCATCTGGTAATTCACCAAAGGAAAAATCATCTGGCACAACACCAGTATTTTTAAAGGCTGGTTTTGCATTTGGTTCAAAAATTCCAACTAACATTTTACCTGCGTCTTCTTTAAGATAGAGACAATTATTATAATCTCTTAAAACTGGTAGGTTTTTTGGTAAATCTTTCATTGGTTCCGTGATCACATAAAAATGTTCATTGGGATACAATGGAATACTAACATTCATTTTTTCACCTATTTGTCTAGACCACATACCTGTTGCTAAAACAATATATTCACAATCAATTTTTCCTTTATCGGTCTCAACTCCAACTATAGAATTATTTTTAACAAGAATTTTTGTTACAGGTGTTTTTTCAAAAATTTGTGCTCCTTCCATTCTAGCAGCTTTTGCTAAAACATTGGTTACTCCTACTGGATCAGCTTGACCATCTTTTGGCATAAAAACACTTCCAATAATGTCCTCATTATTTACAACAGGATATAAATCCTTTGTTTGTTTTTTATCCAAAACATGCACTTCAACATCAGATAGTTGAGCGGTAGTTGCTTGCCTCAACAACTCTTGCATTCTCTCTTTAGTGGTAGCTACTGTAATTGCACCATTCTGTCTTAACCCTATAGATAATTCAGTTTTCTTTTCTAATTCTTGATAAAGATCCAGAGTATATTTTCTTAACTTTGTAATAGTAGATGAAGCCCCTAATTGACCCATTAAACCAGCTGCATGCCATGTGGTTCCAGATGTTAATTGGTCTCTCTCTAATAGAACTACATCTTTCCAGCCAAATTTAGCTAGATGATATGCACACGATGTTCCAGCTACGCCGCCTCCAATAACTACAACTTTAGTGCTTCTTGGTAAATCTTTATCCATGAATATATTTTAAAAGTATAATAATACTTAAAAACAAACAATGTGGTCAATGTGAATTGGTCGTTTAATACCAAATTTTTCGTCTATTTCATGCTGGTGAATATGGTGTGAATGAACAAATACAGGAATTTGTAACTCGCTTGGTGTTTTTAAAGTATAAATAAAATTTGTTCCTCTAAATTTACGATCAACGACTTCTAATTTTAAATTACTTTTATCATCATGTTCTAAATCTTCTGGCTGTAATAAAAGTTTTACCTCTGATCCATTTGGATAATGTTTAACAAAATTACCTTTAATTGTTCCAAGATCTTTATTTTCTAAACTATTTTCGCTTGTAACTTTTGCAGGAATTAAAATTCCTCTATTTAAAAAATTTACAACTTCTACTGAATTAGGAAAATGATAAACATTATATGGATCATCAAATTGTTTAAGTTGTTTATTTAATATAATTCCACATTTACTTCCTAAGTAAAACGCTTCGTATGAGTCGTGTGTAACAATTATAGTTGTTATTTTGGATTTACTTAATAATTGTTTTAATTCGACTTGAATTTCTTCTTTAAAGCTTTGGTCAACATTCGACAATGGCTCATCTAATAATAATAAGTCTGGATTCGAAACTAAAGCTCTTGCTAGTGACGATCTTTGCGCTTCACCAGCGCTAATCTCATGTGGATATTTATTTAATATTTTTTTTAAATTTAAAAATTCTACTATTTCTTTTGCATTTATTTTAATTTTTTTTTTATTTTTTTTTTCTGTACCAATTAATATATTTTTTTCAACATTGTAATGTGGGAATAAACTATTGTCTTGAAAGGCAAGTGAAATATTTCGATCCTCAGGCTCAATGTGAATTTTTTTTGAAGATATAGTTTTATTATTGATAATTATAGATCCATTATTAATCTTTTCTAATCCAGCGATTGTTCTCAATATGGTAGTTTTTCCTATTCCAGAAGGTCCTAGAAGACAAATGATGTCTCCTTCGTTTTGAACTGAAAAAGACACATTTTTTACTTTTGTTTTTCCACCAGCTTTGAAATCAACGTTATTTACTTCTAAAAAGTTATTAGCCATTGTTCTCTTTTAAAATATAATTTGAAGTTATTGTAATAAAAAAGGCAGCAATTAAAATTAAAAACAATGATGGTACTGCTGCTGCTTCAAGCATATCCTCTGATGCAGAGATATAAGCAGTAGTTGCAAATGTTTCAAAGTTAAATGGCCGTAAAACCAAGGTAATTGGCAATTCTCTAATTATTTCAAGAGATATTAAAATAACCACAAATAATAATGAATTTCTCAAATATGGCACATGAATATTCAGAAATGTTTTTCTTTTTGAATAACCAAGAAGATATGCACTCTCATCAACTGAAACGTTTATTTTTTCATATCCTGATTTTATTCCATTGAAAGCTAGTGAATAAAAACGAACAAAATATACAATAATTAAACCTAAAACAGATCCAATAAATAATTTTTTAATTGATAAAAAACCTAAGGATTTAATTATATTCTCATCAAACCAGGCAATAAAAGTTATAAAAGCAACAGCTAAAATAACACCAGGTATGGCGTAACCTGAAATCGACAGTGTGGATAAAAAATTTAATGTTTTATTTCTTGAAACTCGATTTCCATAATTAGAAATCAGAGCAAATGTTATTAGAACTAAACTAGACAATACTACTAAATAAAGTGTGTTTAATAAAAGATTAGTTACATTTATATCAAAGAAATTTTCTGGAAATTTTATTGTCCAATAAAGCATTTGTCCTAATGGAAATAGAAAACTTATAAAGAACAATAAAAAACAAAATAAAAAGGCAAAAAAAGAATTTGTTCCAGAAAGTTTTATTTTTTCTTTTTGTTTAAAACCACCTCTTGTATCCAAGTGATATTTCGCTTTTTTTCTAGATAGATTTTCAGTCAGAAAAAGAATAAATATAAATAACAAAAGAAAAAATGATATTCTATTAGCAAAAGCTAAATCATCAAAAGTTATCCAAGCATTATATATACCTGTTGTTAGTGTATTAACTGAAAAAAAATCTACTGCACCAAACTCTGCTAGTGTTTCCATTGCAACTAAAGAGAGACCAGCAACTATTGCAGGTCTGGCAGCTGGTAATATTATTGAATAAAAAGATTTAAATTTTGAAAAACCTAAATTTTTTCCAAGGTCTATTAAATTTTGTGATTGATATAAAAAAGAAGATCTTGCAAGAATATAAACATATGCATAAAGAGAAAATGAAATAGATAATATTAAACCAAACATTCCATCAAACTTTGGTATACTTTTATTGTACTCACCATCACCAAATAAAGTCTTTAATATTGTAAATGCAGTGCCATAATTATCAAAAAATGCAAATAAAGAGTATGCATAAATATAGGGTGGTATTGCAAAAGATAAAATTAATGCCCATTTAAAAAAGTTAACTCCTGGAAATTTGTAAAAAGAGACTATGTAAGCAGATCCAACACCTAGAAAAAAAGTTAGTATTAAGACACCAACTAAAAGTGACAAAGAATTAAAAATATATTCAAACAAAAAAGTTTTTTTAAGTATGTCAAAATATCTGGAAGTATCTTCAAAAAAACTAAAAGAGACTGTCAAAATAGGAATTATAACAAGCAATGAAATAAGCAGAGAGCTTAAAAACCAGATACTAAATTTGTTTGTAAACATAGAGATATTTGTAATTTAAATGACCTATATAGTCTCTTTTAATATTTTTAAAAGTGCTTACGAAGGATGCATAGGCACTTTCATTAAGAAAAGTCAGATATTGAATACTTTTGAAATATGCGGAAAATCTTTAGTACTTATCTCTGATAATTTTCTTTTATTTATTCTTTTGTTAATTTTTTTACACTCCTCGGCACATGGTAAGCATGCATTGGCTGATTTATTTAAATTAACTTCAGACATAAATTTTTTTTTTACTTTCAATGTTACTTCCAACCAGCAGCTGTCATTACCTCTAAGGCGTCAGCTTGCTTTGCTCCATAACTAGCAACACTTGTTGTTAGATCTTGTTTAAAATCTAAACCTAAGTTATTTACTACCAATGGACTTGGTGAAACTCCAGCTATCATTGGAAACTCAAACGTATTATTTGTAAAGTGTTCTTGAGCTTCTGGTGATAATAAAAAATCAACAAGTGTAATTGCATTAGTTTTATTGGGCGCTCCTTTAACTAAAGCTGCACAACTTATATTCATGTGTGTTCCTCTATCATTCTGATTAGGAAAAAAAGCTTTAACTTTTTTTGCAGCTTCTTGTTGTTCAGGTCCTTTATTCCCAGATAACATCAAAGCTAAGTAATAAGTATTTGCAACAGCAATATCAGCTTCTCCTGCTGCTACAGCCATAATTTGTGCTCTATCATTTCCTTTTGGATCTCTTGCCATGTTTGCAACAACTCCTTTAGCCCACTCACCTGCAGCTTTTTTTCCATTATTTTTAATTAATGAAGCTACAAGAGATTTGTTATAAATGTTGCTAGAAGCTCTAATTGCAATTCTGCCTGTCCATTTTGGATCAGCTAAACTTTCATAAGTTAACCCTGATAACTCAGCACCACTTACTCTTTCTGGTGAGTAGTAAACAATTCTTGCTCTTTTTGCTACTCCAACCCAGTGTGTAGTTCTAAAACTTTTTGGTACAGATGATTTAATTGTAGATGAAACTAATCCTGATTGAGTCATTCCTTTTGCTTTAAAAGCACCACATCTTCCAGCGTCAGCTGTTATGTAAAGATCGGCAGCTGAATCAGCCCCTTCCTCGATCATTCTTTTTTCTAAAGCACCAGCTTTACCATTGATTAAGTTTACTTTAATTCCTGTTGCTGCTGTAAATTTACTATAAAGTTCTGCATCAGCTTTATAATGTCTTGCATTAAAAATATTTACCTCATTTGCTATTGCAAAGCTTGATGCAAATAAGGATAAGATTAATGCCGATATTGTCAATTTTTTCATATATCTCACTCTTTTAGTTTTTATAAATTATAATGATTTTGATAACTATTCGCAATGATAATGATTATCAATCGCATTAATGACGCACTTAACGCCTATATTATTGATATTTTAAGACTTAAATTCTGAAATTTTACTATAAAGAAAGTTTCTGAAGGTTGTCACTCTAGCTACATTTTTCAAAGATTCTGGAAAGACAAAGTGAGCCTCTGTAATCGGACCCTCAACACTGGGTAGAACTTTAATTACATTTCGAGATAAAGAAACTAAATAATCTGGAAGAGCCGCAAGGCCTACACCACTTTCGACTGCTAACAGTAAACCCATAACGCTATTTACTTTCATAACAGGTTTTCTTTTTTTATTATCTTTTATACCAAGTTTTAATGCCCAATCTGGGTTAAACACTGGTGATGGGGCTCCTCTACCAAATGATATAAAGTTATGCTTGTTTAAATCATTTATAGATTTAGGCATACCATGTTTTTCTAGATACTTATTTGAGCCATATATATGGTAATTTATGTCCATTAGTTTTCTTTGAATATAATTAAGTTGCTTTGGTCTTCTCATAAATATTCCTATATCGGCTTGTCTTGTGCTTAAATCTAACTCTTTATCGTCAAAAATTAATTCTATTTCAATTTCTGGATTTAATTGCATAAACTCTTGAATTCTCGGTGTTAACCAGTGAGTACCAAAACTTCTAACAGTTGTAATTGTTAGTTTTCCGGTTGGTTTATGTTTTTGATCTCCTAAAGTTGTTTCTACCTCTTTAAGTTTACTGATAACTTCATGTGCAGTTTTATAAACGTATTCACCATTTTCTGTAAGTGTCAATCCTCTTGCATGTCTTTCAAATAACTTTACTTTTAAATCTTCTTCTAAAGATTGAATTTGTCTACTAATTGCAGATTGGCTTAGATTTAGAATTACGGTAGCGCTTGTAAAACTCCCAGCTTCGGCTACTGCATGAAAAATTTTTAATTTATCCCAATCCATTATTTATTTACGTCCACTAAAATTCTATTTTTCAATTTTCCTTCAAGCATTTCTGGGAATATAGTCAATAGTTCCTCAAGCCCGACTATTTTAATTGATTTTTCTATAATACTAAAGTCTACTAAACTTGGTACTTCACCCCATACAAATTCTTTTCTTTTGTTGCTGACATTAACTGAGTCTACGCCCCATAGTTTTACAGCTCTGATATAAAAAGGAACAACAGAAGTATTTAATTTGTTAGTTCCACTCGCATTACCACAAACAGCTACAATTCCTTTTAATCTTGTTTGAGATATTGCGTTTGCTAAAATATTTCCACCAACAGTGTCAACAACACCATCCCAAGTACCTTTACCAATTAATCTTGGTTCACCTTCAAATTCTTTACGATCTAAAACAGTTTTTGCTCCTAATTCTTTTAAATAATCAGCTTTTTCAGGTTTTCCTGTGATTGCGGTTACATTACATCCCATTTTTGACAGAATATTTACTGCAACCATCCCTACTCCACCTGTTGAACCTGTTACAAGGACATCGTTCACTTTACTTTGTAGTAATAATTCTTCTTTTGCTTTAACGGCAAATGCACACAACATTGCTGTAAAGCCTGCAGTACCCATCATCATTGCTTGCTTCAAATCAATACCTGAAGGTTTCTTTATCAGAAATTCTTTTTTAACTCTTGCATATTGAGAGAATCCTCCATGAAATAATTCTCCAACCCTACAACCAGTAAGTATTACCTCATCACCTTCTTTAAATTCATCTGACTTGCTTTCTGCTACTGTACCTGAGAAATCAATTCCAGGAATTCTTGGAAACTCTTTAACTAATTTTGCACCATCTTTTAAAATCAAAGCATCCTTATAATTAAGATCTGAGTATTGTATTTTAACTAAGACTTCACCTTCCTTTAAAAAATCAAAATTTAATTCTTTAACTTCTTGAGAAAAATTTTCACCCACCTGGTTTATAACCAGGGCTTTGAAAGTATCAGACATGTGTAATTATACTCTATTCTTTAATAAATCGTAAGTATCTATTCTGAATAGAAAGATCGTCCTTAAATTGACCTAAAAAGTAATTAGTAACTGTAGATGCTCTTTCTTTTTTTATCCCTCTAGTAGTCATACATTGATGAGCTGCATCGATTGTTACTGCAACACCCTTAGCATCAAGAGCAGTCATAATTGATTTAGCAATTTGTAGTGTTAATCTTTCTTGTGTTTGCAACCTTTTTGCAAATACATCAACAACCCTTGCTAGCTTACTTAGTCCTACAACTCTTTCTTTTGGTATGTATGCAACGTGTGCCATACCCAATATTGGAACCATATGATGTTCGCAATGACTTTGCACAGATATATTCTTTTGAATTACCATGTCATTATATCCTTCAACGTCACCAAAAGTTTTTTCTAAAACTTTATTAGCATCCTCTTTATACCCACTAAAAAATTCCTTATATGCTTTTATTACTCTCTTTGGTGTTTCTAACAAACCTTCTCTATTTGGATCCTCACCAATCCAAGTTAATATCTTAATCAAAGCTTCTTCAGCTTCTTTATCTGAAACTTGTTTAGTCTCTAAATTTTTATTGTCTGTGTCTTTTACTAATTTCATAGCGCCTTTTTATACAGTAAATCCTTAAATTTAAAATATTTAATATATTCAGTAATATGTTAGATAATGCGACTTATATATGTTTAAAAAAAGAGAAAATGTCGCTGATATAGAGGAAGGTAACCTTTTATCTCCAAAATTCGATAATGATGGCTTAATCCCTGTAATTACAACATGTGCAGAAACTAAAGAGATCCTAATGCACGGTTATATGAATGTTGAAGCTTTAAAATTAACAATAGAAACAAAAGAAGCTCACTACTGGAGCAGGTCTAGAAAAGAAATTTGGCATAAAGGAAAAACTAGCGGCTTTACTCAAAAAGTAAAAGAAATAAGAATTGACGATGATCAAGATGCAGTTTGGATAACTGTAGATATTGGTGATGGTGCAAGTTGTCATGTTGGTTACAGATCATGTTTTTATAGATCAGTACCTACAGGCAAAATTGAAAATGGACGTAAAGTAGAAATGAAATTTGAAGAAGAAAAGAAAAAATTTGATCCAGAAGTTGTTTATAAAGGACAACCTAATCCTACTAAAATTTAATGAGTGAGGCTCAAAAAAACGTTCTTGGTGAAGATCTTGAAGAATGTTCAAAAAATCCATTGACTGGTTGGTACAGAGACGGTTGTTGTAACACAGATGAAAACGATCGTGGTTTACACACAGTTTGTGTAAAAGTTAACGACGAATTTTTAGAATGGTGTAAGGAGGCTGGTAATGATTTGATAACACCTCACCCTGAATTTGGTTTTCCTGGATTGGTAGATGGAGATAACTGGTGTGTATGTGCCAGTTGGGTTGCGAGAGCTTTAGAGGCGGGAATTGGATGTTCTATATATTTAAAAAAAACTCACGTTAATACTTTAAAGTTAGTGCCAATTGAAACTTTAAAAAAATTTGCAATAGATCTTTCTTAATTACATATTTCCGTACTTAGGTCCACCCCCACCTTCAGGCGTAACCCATGTAATATTTTGTGATGGCTCTTTTATATCACAAGTTTTACAATGAATACAATTTTGAGAATTAATTACAAATTTCTCAACATCATTTTCTTTTTGAATTTCATAAACTCCAACTGGACAATATCTTTGTGCAGGTTCATCGTATTTACCTAAAGTATATTTTATTGGTAAATCTTTGTCTTTAAGTTGAAGATGTACTGGTTGATTTTCAGCATGATTAGTTCCTGTTAGATAAACTGAACTTGTTTTATCAAATGTAATAACATTATCTGGTTTTGGGTAATCTATTTTTGGCATTTCACTTGCTGGTTTTAAAGTTTCATGATCAGCGTGTTTATGTTTAAGTGTGAATGGCAATCTTCCTTTAAATAAAATTTGATCAATCCCTGTAAATATTATTCCAAGAATTAAACCCCAACTAAAGCTAGGTTTAACATTTCTAGCCTCATATAACTCTTTATAAACCCAACTTTTTTTAAATTTTTCCTCATAATAAGATAATTCTTTGCTTGATTTTATGTGATCAATAATAGTTTCCGCTGCAATCATTCCACTTTTCATTGCAGTATGTGATCCTTTAATTTTTGGCATATTTAATGTACCAGCATCACAACCAACTAATAATGCACCTGGCATAAACATCTTAGGTAGACTTTGAAAACCTCCCTCTATTAATGCTCTTGCTCCGTATGATATTCTTTTACCACCTTCTAATATTGATCTAATCGCAGGATGAGTTTTAAACTTTTGAAATTCGTCAAATGGTGAAAGATGTGGATTTTTATAATCAAGACCAATGACATATCCTAAAAATATTTGTTTATTTTCAGCATGATAAACAAAGCTTCCCCCGTAGGTGCTATTATCTAATGGCCAACCTGCAGTATGCATCACTAGACCTTCGTCGTGATTTTCTTCTTTTAATTCCCAAATTTCTTTAAATCCTATTCCATACTGTTGTGGATCTTTTCCTTTATCTAAATCAAATTTTTTGATTAATTCTTTACCCAAATGTCCTCTACACCCTTCTGCAAAAACTGTAACTTTTGCGTGAAGTTCCATTCCTGGTTCATAACTATCTTTTTTATTACCTTCTTTATCTAAACCCATATCTTGAGTTGCTACACCCTTAACAGAACCATCTTCATTATATAAAACTTCACTTGCAGGAAAACCTGGGAATATTTCAACTCCAAGAGCTTCAGCTTGTTCTGCTAACCACCTGCATAGATTAGCTAGACTAATAATATAATTGTTATGATTTTGTTGTACTTTAGGTAATAACCAAGTTGGCCAACTAATTTTTTTTGTCTTTCCTAGAAATAGAAACTTTTCTTTGTTAACTTTTGTTTTAATTGGTGGATTAAGATCTTTCCAATTTGGCAATAGTTCATCTAAGGCTCGCGTTTCAAACACGTTCCCGGATAAAATATGTGCACCTATTTCAGATGCTTTTTCTAAAAGGCAGACATTAATATCTGGATTTAACTGCTTTAATTTTATTGCAGTTGAAAGTCCCGATGGTCCGCCACCTACGACTACTACATCGTATTCCATCACTTCTCTGGACATACTAATTTCTTACAGTATTTGTTATTTTTGTATAGTGTTTAATTTGTTCAGTTCCTCTAAGAATTGAGGAAGTGCTTCGAATAAATCAGCTTCTAGGCCGTAATCTGCGACACTAAAAATAGGTGCTTCACCATCTTTATTTATAGCAACAATAACTTTACTTTCTTTCATTCCTGCTAAATGTTGAATGGCTCCAGAAATTCCAACTGCTATATAAAGATCAGGTACAACAACTTTTCCTGTTTGTCCTACTTGATGTTCGTTTGTAATATATCCAGCATCAACCGCAGCTCTTGAAGCTCCTATTGCAGCATTTAATTTATCCGCTACATCAGTTATTAATTTGAAATTTTCTCCGCTTTGCAAGCCTCTACCACCTGAAATTACAATTCTAGCTGTACCTAATTCAGGTCTATCTGATTTGATTTCTTCTCTATTAATAAATTTCGTATTTTCAGTTTGGTCTGCTGCATCTATTTTTTCTATTTCGGCAGATCCTCCAGTTGTTTCAGCCGCTTCAAATGATGTTGGTCTTATAGTAACACATTTTTTTTCATCGTTACTTTTAACTGTAGCAAATGCATTTCCAGCATAAATTGGTCTTAAAAAGGTATCAGGAGATATAACTTTTATAATATCACTTACTTGTGAAATATCTAATAATGCTGCAACTCGTGGCATAAGGTTTTTTCCAAATGTATTTGCTGAGCAAATAATATGTGAATATTTATCAGCGTGTTTTAAAATTGCTGCAGTATAATTCTCAGCAATATAATTTTCATAAATTTCATGATCTATATGAAGAACTTTTTTTACTAAAGGAATTTCAGACAAAGATTTTGCAACATCATCTGCCTTACTTCCAATTAACAAAACATGAAGATCTTGATCTATTTGTGATGAAGCTGTAATCGCATTTAAAGTAAATGGTTTTACTTCTTTGTTGTTATGCTCTGCTATTAATAAAACTGACATTAAATTACCTTAGCCTCATTTTTTAATTTTTGTACCAATTCCTCAACACTTGCAACTTTAATACCCGCTTTTCTTTTTGGCGGTTCTTCGATCTTAATATGTTCTATTCTAGGGTTTGTATCAACTCCTAGATCTGACGCATTAATCTGTTCAATAGGTTTTTTCTTAGCCTTCATGATATTTGGCAGTGACGCATATCTTGGCTCATTTAATCTTAAATCACATGTAACAATAGCTGGTGTATTAACTTCAATTGTTTCTAAACCCTCATCAACTTCTCTAGTCACTTGTAATGATTTATCGTTTACTTCTATTTTTGAGGCAAAAGTTGCTTGTGGCCAATTTAAATGTGCTGCTAACATTTGGCCTGTTTGATTACAGTCATCATCAATTGCTTGTTTACCCATAAAAACTAAGTCTGGATTTTCTTTTTCAACAATTTTTTTTAAAATTTTAGAAACAGCAAGAGGCTCAATGTTGCCATCAACCTTTACATGAATTCCTCTATCCGCTCCTACTGCTAAAGCTTTTCTAACTGTTTCTTGAGCTTTCTCTTCACCAACAGTAACTGCTATTATTTCTGTTGCTTTACCTGACTCTTTTATTTTTACAGCTTCCTCAATAGCATTATCATCTGGTGGGTTTGTAGACATTTTAACGTTATCGGTAACAACCCCACTACCGTCCTCTTTAACTCTAATTTGGACGTTATAATCAATAACTCTTTTTACAGCGACTAAAATTTTCATTAAGCTCTCAATAATTTATTTTCTGCATCATAAGGACTTTCTTCTAAAATTGTTGCCTCATGCATTTTACCAAGTATATCAATCCTTAGTTTTTGTCCAACATTTGCTAACTCAGGTTTAACCATTCCTAGTGCGATAGATTTTCCTAGTCTAAATCCAAAGTCACCACCAGTTGCACGTCCTACAACACTTCCATTTTCATAAATTGGGTTATTTCCTAATACATCTGCATCGTTAGTTTCGTGAACCTCTAGAGTTACAAGCTTGTTATCAAAGCCTTTTTCTCTCCATTTATTTAAGGCATCAAGTCCAATAAAACTTCCTTTGTTTGGATGAATAAATCTATCTAATCCACTTTCGTAAGGTGAATACTCAATTGATAATTCAGTTCCTACTAGTTTGTAGGATTTTTCAACTCTTAAACTGTTCATTGCTCTTATACCATAAGGTTTTAAACCTAAGTCTTGACCTGCGTCTATAAGTTTATCGAAAATATGATTTTGATATTCAATAGGATGATGAAGTTCCCATCCTAGCTCTCCCACAAAATTAACTCTCATTGCATTTACTGGTGCAAAGCCAACATCAACTTGCTTTGCGCTTAGCCATTTAAAATTTTCATTTGAAAAATCATCATTTGACACCCTTTGCATTAATTCTCTTGCTTTCGGTCCTGATACTACAAGTACACCTTTACTATTTGTTAAGTTCTCAAATTGAACTGATCCATCTTTTGGCATCCAGCCAAATATCCAATCGTGATCCAATCTTTGGTAAGCCCCGGCAGAAACAAGATAAAAACTATTTTCTGACTCTCTCATAATTGTAAATTCTGAATGAACACCGCCTTTGGTATTCAATGCGTGACATAAATTAATTCTACCTACTTTTTTTGGTAATTTATTAGCTACCAAATTATCTAAAAATTCTTCAGCTCCAGGTCCTTTAATTCTGCATTTAGCAAATGCGGTCATATCTAGCAGTCCAACATTTTCTTTTACATTTTTGCACTCTTTTTCAACTGCTTTGAACCAATTAGATCTTCTAAATGACCAATCATCCTTTTGTTCCATGCCGTCAGTTGCAAAAAAGTTTGGTCTTTCCCATCCAAATTTTTGACCAAAAACTGCGCCAAGATTTTTCATTCTGTCATAACACGGGGCTGTTCTTAAAGGTCTTGCAGCTGGTCTTTCTTCATCTGGAAAGTGAGTTATAAATACATGACTGTAAGCTTCTTCATTCTTCTCTTTAAGATATGATTTTGAGCAATAATCTCCATATCTTCTTGGTTCTACTCCAAGCATATCAATTGTAGGTTCACCATCAACAATCCACTCTGCTAATTGCCATCCGGCTCCACCGGCTGCTGTAATTCCAAAACTATGACCTTCATTAATCCAAAAGTTCTTTAATCCCCATGCTGGACCAACTATCGGATTTCCATCTGGAGTATAGCAAATAGCACCGTTGTAAACTTTTTTAACACCTACCTCTCCAAATGCTGGAACTCTATGAATAGCTCCTTCAATATGAGGAGCAAGTCTATCTAGATCCTCTTGGAAAAGTTCATACTCAGATTCCTTTGAAGGACCATCTACATAACAAGCAGGTGCCCCATCTTCATATGGTCCTAAAATTAAACCACCTGCTTCCTCTCTCATGTACCATCTGCTATCACTATCTCTTAAAACTCCCATTTCAGGAAGACCTTCCTTTTTTCTTTTTAGAATTTCTGGGTGTGGTTCTGTTACAATGTATTGATGTTCAACTGGTATTACTGGAATATCTAAACCAACCATCTTGCCAGTTTGTCTAGCAAAATTTCCTGAACATGAAATTACATGTTCACATTCTATAGATCCTTTATCTGTTTCAACAACCCATCCATCCTTATTCTGTTTCATTGCAAGAACTGTAGTATTTCTATAAATCTCAGCACCTCTATTTCTTGCGCCAGTTGCTAATGCTTGCGTTAAATCAGCTGGTTGAATGTATCCATCTTCGGGATGTTGTATTGCTCCAATTAAATCATTTGTATTACACAAAGGCCAAATTTCTTTTACTTGGTCTGGTGTTAGAAATTTTACATCTACTCCAATAGTTTTTGCAACTCCAGCGTATTGATGATACTCATCCATTCTATCTTTGTTGTCCGCCAATCTAATATTTGAAACAACACTGAAACCGACGTTCTTACCTGTTTCTTCCTCTAAACTTTTATAAAGATTAACTGCATATTTATGTAACTGGCCAACTGAGTAACTCATGTTAAATAATGGAAGTAGACCAGCTGCATGCCATGTTGAACCTGATGTCAATTCCTTTCTTTCAATCAAAACAACATCAGACCAGCCTTTTTTAGCTAAGTGATACAGAGCACTAACACCAACAACTCCACCACCTACTACTACAACTTTTGCTTTTGATTTCATCATGCGATTTTTACTAAATTTTTTCTATAAACTAAACATAATTCTAATAGGGATAATCATCATCATCGTCATCTCTCCAACCCATTTGGTACATTAAATATGCGGCAGTTATTACACTCACCACTCCTGCAGCCATACCAAAATTTACTCCCATAGTTTGTCCAAAATAATACCAACCTATCTGGGTGGCACCAATCGGTGGGATACAAAGAATTGCCATAAGTATTGCAATTCGTACTGGAAAACTAGGTTTTTTCATTAAATAGAAGAGCCCATTGGTATTGGTTGAGATACTGCAGTAGTGAGCCAACAATTTTTTAAAAATCCATCAACTTCGTATTTTTCAACTTGCCATTTGAATTTGTAATATTTTTTATCCTTGTCCATAATGGTTACTTCAAATGTCGATACACCTTTTGATTTATAAACTTCTACAATTTCATAATTTTTGTGGTTTAAAAGCATTGAATAAGAATCGGTCTTAATCATGTTTTTAAATCTCTCAATAGGTCCTGTAACTCTTTGATTGTTTGGGTGAGCAAAAAACCAGGTTTGAATGATACCGCTGTCTTTTTCAGGACTATCGTTCCTCATTAAAGCATTTAGTTGTATCTCAATAACTTCTCTTGGTTTTATTTCTGGGTTTGGTTTTCTTATGTCGGCATATAATTCATTTAAAGAAAAAATAAATAGAAATAAGATGCTATATATTGCTGGCTGTATTTTTAACATCTTCCAAAAATTCAATTCTTTTTTCATTTGAGACAAATGGTACAGCAAAATATCGTTTATAGGCAATGTCATAAATACCACACTTATTAAAAATACCTTTTTTAATTCTTCTAAGGGGTAAATTTAAAAAAAAATCTGTAATTGAAAATCTTGGAGAGCCATATGTGCAGAAAATTATAGCTTTTTTACTTTTTAGTTTTCCTACAGCATATCCATGGTTACCGATAAGTTTCTTAAAAGAAAAAGCCCAAGGTGGTGCTAACACTTTATCTATCCAACCCTCTAATATTGCTGGCATTCTATAGTTCCAAATAGGTGCTACAAGGACAATTAAATCAGATTCATCTATTTTTTTTCTGTGACCTAAAACTACTTCGTCAGCTTTTTCGCCAGCATATACTGGGTTAAACTTTTCTTTATATAAATCTATACATTCTACTGAATGACCTTTTTCTTCTGCTGATTTTATAAAAGCATCTTTGATTGCTGAATTGAAAGATTTTTCATTATAGTGACCATAAACCAAAAATACTTTTTTCATTAATCTTTCAGAACTGGAAAAACTGGATTAGATTTTTGAAAAAGTTTTTGATATTCCTGCTTTATGCATCTGTTGGAAATAAATTCAATATTTTCTTTGTCAGCAATCACTTTAGCCTCATCGCTATGAATTCCATACTGCAACCATAATACTTTAGTTCCTTTTTGAATTGCTTCTTTTGCAATAGCCTCTGCTTCGCTTGAAGGTCTAAAAACATCAACTATATCGATCTCTTCTTTAACATTATCCAAGCTTTCAACTATTGGTTCACCATTTACAATTTCACCTACAGCAAAAGGGTTTATAGGTATCACTTTATAACCAAAGTTTTGCATATACTTCATGACTACGTTTGCAGGTTTTCTTTTAAGATTTTTTTTATCTTCCCCTTTTTTCTCAGAACTTACGCCAATCATTGCAATGACTTTTGATTTTCTTAAAATGGATTTAATTTGATCGTCGTTCATAATTTAAATTAAAAATAATTATTATTTATTTTTCCAGTTAGGTTTTCTTTTTTGTAAAAAAGCTGATATTCCCTCTTTTGCATCTTGTGAAGCCATATTTAAAGTCATCATTTTACTCGTAAATTTGTATGCATCTCCTAATGGCATTTCTAATTGTTTGTAGAAAGCTTGTTTACCAATTTTAATTGTTAAATTTGATTTTGAAGAAATGGTTTTTGCAATTTTTAAAACTTCTGAATTAAGTTTTTTGCTTGAAAAACAATCATTAATTAAACCAATATCTTTTGCATATTTAGCATTTATTGGCTCTCCAGTTAAAAGCATCTTCATCATGATTTTACGAGTTACTTTTCTACTCACAGCAACCATCGGAGTACTGCAGAAAAGTCCTATATTTACTCCTGGTGTTGCAAAGGTGGCATTTGTTGTACTGTAAGCAAGGTCACAACTTGCGGCTAACTGACATCCAGCTGCATAAGCTGCACCATGTACTTTTGCAATAACAGGCTTCTTTCCTTCAACAATTTTCATCATTAATTTTGAGCAAAGATTAAATAATTTTAAGTGATTTAATCTATTTTTAATTCCACCAACCTCTTTAAGATTATGGCCGGCGCTGAATCCTTTACCTGATCCCTCTAATATTATTACTCTTGTATTATCATCCTTATCTAATCGAGTAAAAGTATTCAAAAGATCCCTTAAAGTTTTAAATGAAAGTGAATTATAAGTTTTAGGATCATTAATTATTACATTTGTAATTCCGTTTCCTAATTTTTTTGTTTTTACATTCATATTGTAATTATTTTAACTCACCATCTTCACGCATTTTAGCTCTAATTTTTGTGGCAGAAATTTTTTGTATTTCTTCAGACAATACTATCTCCTCAATTTTGTAACCAACTCCTCTCCCATAACAAATATTTGTAATATTTGGCACCATCATTATTTTAAATCTTCCTTCAAATTCAGGATTTAATTTATTTTCAATATTTTTTTTTACCGTTTCAAAGTCGAATGGATTGTCATCAACTCCTTGAACGTCTCTTATTTGAATACACACTTGACCGGTCTTTTTGATGATCTCTTTAAATAAAGTATAGTGACCCTCATGAAATGGCTGCCATCTTCCAAGCATTTGTGCTGTTGGTTTTTTATTATCCCATTCATAACTCATTATGATATCTCCTTTATTATTTTATCCGCCCAAAACTTAGCATCTTGAGTAGTTACATGAAAATCATATTTTTCTGGTTTGACAAACATTTGATTAGTATCGTCAAACCTTCCTTCTTTAATCGTGTCTACCCAAATAACAAAATCTGCAGGGAATAAACTTCTTGCTTCTGGAGTTGGGCAAATAAAATCTGCCACAACATAATTTCCTTGATTTTTCTGCTTTAAAGCAAAGTCTGCCATTCTTTTAGCTTGTCTTTTTCTACCCTCCTCAGAAAAATCCCAATCATTTGCTTCTTTTCTAACTTCGTCAGCATTTAATCTTTTTGCATTCAGTTTTGGAGCAAGTTCTTCTGCCAATGTTGTTTTGCCAGCCCCAGGCAAACCCATAATTAAAACTATTTTCATTAAATTTGTTCTAAAGGATGATGAGACATTAATTCTAATCCATTTTCGCCAACTAAATATTGTTGTTCTAATTTCACTCCCTCATGACCTCCAACTTCGCCGATATAACTTTCCAGGGTAATTGTCATATTTTTTTGAAATATACCGCTTCTTTCTCCACCATCAGTCGGATATCTAATTGCTGGCCACTCATCACATAAACCTATTCCATGAAGCATGACTGAATATCTATTTCCGTAATATTTTTCAGGAAGTATCCATGCCTTTTCAGTAAATTCTCTAAATGATACTCCATCTTTAATTAATCTTGAATTATAGTCAATCTGCTCAACTGCTGTTGAATAAATTTTTTTTTGATGTTCATTAAATTTATTTCCACAAACAAAAGCTCTAGAAATATCTGCACAATATCCATAAGGGCCTACCATATCTGTATCAAAGGATACGATCTCACCATCTTGAATAATCTTATTACTACTTTCTTGCATCCAAGGATTGGTTCTAGAGCCTGAAGATAATATTCTACACTCTATCCACTCTCCACCATTTTCAATGTTCGTTTTATGTAAAATCGACCATAACTCATCTTCAGTAATTCCTGATTTCAAATAATCTCTCATTTTAATTATTCCAATATCAGCAACATCTAAAGCTGCTCGCATGCATTTAATTTCTTCAGACGATTTAATAACTCTAGCCTGTTCAAGTATTTTTTTCGCTTCTAAAACTTGAATTCCTTTTTTATTAAGCTCATTTACGGCTGGACCATTGATTACATCAATTGCGATTTTTTTACTTTTAAAATAAGAGTTAGATAAATCATTTACTTCATTGACCCATTTTTTAAGTTGCAACTCTGATTGGTCACCATTGCTAAAATAATCCCAAGTAATTGCTGGTCTTATTTCATCTATTAAATTGAGACCTTTAGATAATATTTCACAGTTAAAATATTCATATAATATTGTTGGACCATCAACAGAGATAAAACAATATCTTGTAAGATTATGCATATTATAAACACTCATATTCACAGTATCTAATGCATACCTTACATTTACTGGATCAAATAAAATACATGCCTCTATATTATTTTTCTTTAATTCATTTCTTAATCTGTCAAGTCTATAAGATCTAAGTTCGTCAAAATCTATTTCATCTTCTCTTAATCTTTTTTTTGAAATATATTTCTTAATTGGTTGGTTTTCTGAAAGAATTTTTCTGTTAAACTTCATCTCTATAACATCTGTACACCAACTCCTGTTTTTGGATAGGTGTATAAATTATAATTTGCACAAAGCTCATCTCCTGGTTTCAAATCTTTTATTGAAACCATAAAAAAATATTTTGCGTCTGGTTTCTCTCTTAAATTATAATACATGTTTTCTAAATTATCATCATTTTCGTTAAATTTTTTTGCTTTTGCGGTAGGATCAATTGGATCACCAAATTTTAATGTAGGTAAAATATTAGATACCATTCTTTGAACCGTGGGACTATCAGAATGATTGTAAAAACCACCTAATGGAGTTCTTATATATTTATTTTCAAACTGCTCATCTCTTATGTGAGTGATACCAATAAAAGTATTAGCTTTAATTTCTTTAGTTGCGAATAATCCTAAACCTTCAATTGGAGAACTCTTTATTGTTAATTCATCTGGCAAAGGTCTATACATTTTATTCTCTCTTTCTACATAAGGTTAGATGCAACCCATTTATGAAACTGGTGCGTTGGATTATCCATATCAGGAGAAAAATTTCCACCATTATATGCATGGGAGTTGCGGCCTAATTGCATTCTTTGAATTATATCTACGTCTTCTTTTTGAATACTTTCCCACAATTTAAGATTTTGTTTTCTTAGTGTTTTAAATTCTAGAGCTTTTGAGGCTTTTTCACCTACATAATATATTTCCATATGTTCTAAAGTTTTTTTATGATTAATAGGTTCTAACCAGTACGCGTAGAAATGGTCTTTGTGTATACCTAGCATAACATTAGGAAATAAAGCTACATATTCTGCGATATTCTCTTTATCTTTCGGCCAGTTCGGAAAACAGGGAAATTTTTTCTTTCCTTTAAATTTTGGATTATAAACAACAGTGCCTTGGCCTGCAAAACGGTTTGGCAATCCTTGAATATGATAATGATCTTCTAATTTTGAATAAGTATTTAGACCTGGGTGAACCCACGGCAAATGATAACTTTCACAGTAATTTTCAATAGCAAATTTCCAATTACATTTTGCATTCAATTTAAAATAACCAAAATCACTTGCATGATTAATTAATTTTCTATCTTTTATTTTCCAAAATTTTGACCATCTATCACTCAATGGTTTAATATATTTTTCAAATGGAATTTCATTATTGCGAATATTAATAAAAATTAAATCTAACCAAACATATGATCTTATTTCTTTTAGATTATTCTTATTTTTTTTAAATTTTGCGCTACTATGTTTGTACATCCCACCTATATGAGGTGTTGCAATTAGCTTTCCATCTGATGTGTATGACCATGAATGATAAGGACATCTAATAACGTTTCTAATATTACCTTTTTTGTTTACTAACTTTACTCCTCTATGACTACAGACGTTGTGAAAAACTTTTATTTGATTTTTTTTATTCCTGATTAAAAATAATGGAAGTCCTAACAAATTAAATGGTTTTACATCACCGATATTTGGTAAAGAACTTGCTACTCCTATTACTGTCCATTTATTTTCAAATATTTTTTCTCTTTCTATTAAAGTATAATCTTTTCTTGTATAACATTCATTGGGAAGTCCATGTGCTTTAGAAATTGGTCTCTTAACTATATCTAATTTTTTTTTATCTATTATTTTATAAATAGCTGACATTTTATTTTGTCAACTCATATAGGCCAAGCCATGCATTTACATCTTTACTAGCAATATATTCAGATTTAAAAAACTCTATTTCCTTCCATTTATTTTCATTTGTTAATTGTTTAATTTTTTTATCAAATCCATATTCCTCATATATTCCTTCATTTATAGTGAAACAAATTAAACCTTTATTTTTAGTAATTCTAATAAACTCGTCTAATGCAGGTGGTTTTACATGTCCAAAAGTAAATGTGCCCACACACATTAAAGCATCATATTGATCATTTTTTTCATTGATTGGTTTATTTAAATCAACTTTATCTAATTTTTTATAAAGATTGTTTGGAACCAAATCCAAAAGTTTTTGGGATAGATCGGCACCAAAAAAATTAGCGAAACCATACTTTTTTAATTCAACACCAACCAATCCGGTTCCACATCCAGCATCATAAATATCGATATCTTTTTCTTTTTGATGTTTATTAAAAACTTCCGCTGTTTCTTTTGGACCAGTATAATTCCAATCAACCATGTCTTGATCATATTTATTATCCTGACCCCATTCGTCATAAAAATCCATTACCTCTTTTGTTTCTTTTAGTTTGTAAATTGGAACTTTATTTCCTACATCTTTTTGAGCCATTAACCTCTCATTTTTTCTCCACTTGGATCATAAAGCGGTTCTTTGATGATTGAGCAATTGAATAAATCTCCGTTAATTTCAACTTGTATTCCATCTTCGGATGACAAATGTTTTTGATCTATATATGAAAAAGCAACACTCTTATTTACAAAATGAGCAAATCCACCTGAGGTTATATATCCAATGCTATTATCGCCTTTCATCACAGCTTCATTGTTTGTGACATCAATATCGTTTGTTTGAATAATTAAAGGAACCAATCTATTTGAACTGTTATCAATTTTAGCTTTTTCTTTGCCTATAAATTCTTTATTCCAATTAATAAAATTATCTAATCCAGCTTCTTTGGCAGTAAAATCAGGTCGATAATCTAAAGTCCATGCACCCCAGTTTTTCTCTAATCTCATAGACATTAAAGCTCTTCCACCAAAAGGTTTAATATCAAATTCTTTTCCAGCCTCTATTAACTCTTCATAAAGTTTTATTTGGAAATGCGGTGCAACATATATTTCATAACCAAGTTCACCAGTGAAGGAAATACGGTTTATAATTGCTGGAACACCACCAACAAACATTCTTCTTGAATCTCTAAATTTAAATTTTTCATTAGATACATTATCTCTAACTATTTTTTCTAAAACTTTTCTTGAATTAGGTCCTGCTATAGATATCCCGTGAAATTCATCTGATCTATTTTTATATTCAACATTAAATTTATCTAAATGACTTTCAAACCAACGTCTGTGCATTTCTTGAGCGGCACCCGAACCAAAAACCATAAATTCATTTTCATCAAGGCATGAAACTGTAAGATCGCCACATAATTTTCCTCTATAGGATAACATTGGAGATAAAGATATTCTTCCAGGATTAGGGAGCTTACCTGCCATAATATGATCTAAAAACTTTCTTGCATCTTTTCCTTTAAATTGATGTTTTGAAAAATTGGCAACTTCAATTAAACCAACATTTTCTCTCACATTAATAACTTCTTTTGAGACATAATTATGTGATCTAGATCTTTTTATAGTTGGCTCTTCGTATGCATCGTTTTTATCCTTTGCAAACCATAAAACATTTTCTAAACCAAAGCTGTCTCCCATAACTGCACCTTGATCTATAAACCGGTCATAAAGTGCTGTTGTTTTTTGTTTTCTTCCTTTCGGTAAAGTTTCATTTGGAAATGTCATAATAAATCTTCGTTCATAATTTTCAGAAGATTTAATTGTTCCATATTGAGGTGATGCATAATCTCCAAATCTTGCAACATCCATTGCCCAGACATCTATCGATGGTTCTCCATCAATTATCCATTCAGCAATACATTTTCCAACTCCTCCTCCTTGACAAAAACCAGCCATTACACCCACTGCTACCCAATAATTTTTCATTCCGGGAACAGGACCAATTAATGGTGATCCATCAGGTCCAAAAGTAAAAGGCCCATTTACAATATTTTTAATTCCTGCCTTTTCTAACGCTGGCATTCTTTCAAAACCTATTGCTAATCTATCTTGAATATTATCTAGTTTTGGTTCTAATAACTCATGACCAAAATTCATAGGTGTTCCTTCAACCTTCCATGGTGTTGATTTTGGTTCATAAGTTCCAAGAAGCATTCCTTTTCCTTCTTGTCTAAAATAAATGTTACCTTCAAAATCAGTTCCAATAGGAATTCTTTGATCACCCATTGCTTCAATTTCTGGAATAGCTTCAGTGATTAAGTAGTGATGCTCCATTGGTTGAACTGGTAGATTAATTCCTGCAAGCTGTCCAACTTCTCTTGCCCATAAACCTCCAGCGTTAATAACTATTTCAGCTTTTATATTGCCCTTGTCAGTTATCACATCCCAACTTCCATCCTCTTTTTGTTTTGTGTCTTTTACAACTGTATGTGTATAATATTTTCCACCATGAACTTTTGCTGCTTTAGCAAAAGCATAAGTCACACCTGATGGGTCTACTTCCCCGTCAATTGGATCCCACAATGCTAGAAGGTATCTTGATGGATCAATTAAAGGATTTTTCTTTTTTACTTCCTCTAAAGAAACAAACTCTTGGTCAAGACCCATATATCTTGCTTTAGACCTCTCTCTTTTTAAATAATCAGCCCAAACATCATTTGAAGCTAAATAAAATCCCCCACTTGATTTGAATCCAACTGAATGGCCAGACTCTTTTTCAATTTCTTTATACAATCCGATTGTATAAGCCATCATTCTAGAAATATTTGGGTCAGATGAAATCACATGTACATTTCCAGCTGCATGCCAAGAGGATCCAGATGTGAGTTCATTTCTTTCAAGAAGAATACAATCTTTTAAACCAAACTTTGATAAATGATAAAGAATGGAACAGCCTACTACTCCGCCACCTATGATGACTACTTTTGCATGATTTTGCATGTTAGTATTTTATTTCTTTATTGACGTCTTTCAATGTCTTGTCTGTCCCATGGTGAAAATGTTTAGTCATATCTGGCATGTACTTCATGGCAATTGGTTTTTTACCAACTGCAACAGCCATTTCTCTAACATGGTGGGCCTCAGCGCCACAACAAATACCGATTAAGTTAATTTTTTCTTTAAGACATTCTTTTGCAAATTCAGCCATTTCAAATCTATTACAATACAAATTATCTAGAGCAACAGGGAATGCATTTCCTCCTGGAATGCAATCACAACCATGGTCAGTCTGATTTAAAAATCCTGGTTCTTCCTCTGTAGTTCTATATGGAACTGGAAGACCTGCAACATGACAGGAAACTTTTTTTCTTATTTTTTTTAAAAGTTTCATGGTCATTTCTGGACCTCTGTAACAATTCAAACCAACAACATCTGCACCAAGATCTTCTATTATTTTACATGCATCTTCGGCTGTATGACCGTCTCTAGTTAAATCTCCACGGGGTATAGCATAATTTGCAACTGCAATTAATCCTTCGTCTTTAATAGCTTTTAAAGCTATCTTCATTTCATCTACCCAATTAATTGTTTCTGCGACTACAAAGTCAACTCCTGCCTCTTTTGCCCAAAGCACTTGCTCTTCGTACATCTTTTGACATTCTTTGAATGAGTTTTTGTCTTTTGGATCAAAAATATTTGTATTAGCAACATCTCCACAAACCATTAAATCCAAGTCTTTAAATTCATTAGCCGCATCCTTTGCAATTTTAAGTGCATTTTTTTGCATCGGCTCTAGCAAATGTTCTTTTCCAATAATTCTTAATTTCTCTCTATGTCCGTAATAGGTGAAAGCTTGAACAATATCTGAACCAGCTCTAATAAATTCTCTATGTAATTGTGTAACTACATCTGGATGCTCTAAAACTACTTCTGGCACAAATGGACCTGCAGAAAGATATCCTCTCCTTTCCATCGCAAATAAATATCCCTCTGCGAATATAACGGGACCCTCATCTAATCTTGATAATAAATTTTTATTCATATTTATTTAATAATTTATTTCTAAATAAAGAGAGTTTAAAGACAATTTTAACACAACTCAAAGTTGAAACTAGTTTGCAATTTTTCCATCTATATGTTCTGATGATTTATAATTAATTAATTAGGAGATAATAATGAAATTAAAAAGAATCTTACTTTCTGCATTATTTGTTTTAGGCGTTACATCTTTCGGTAATGTTGCTAATGCAAAATGTGGAGACATTAGTATTGCTAATATGAACTGGGCTTCTGCAAACTTCATGGCTGAAGTTGACAAAATCATATTAGAAGAAGGTTATGGATGTAATGTTGAGCTTGTGCCTGGTGCAACTCAGCCAACTTTTGCATCTATGCAAGAAAAAGGTGAACCAGATGTAGCCCCAGAATTTTGGGCTAACGCTGCAATCATTGCTTTAAATAAAGCAGTTGATGAAGGAAGAATGCACTCACTTAATAAAGCACCTATTACTGGTTTAGGTGAAGGATGGTGGGTGTTACCTGCTACTTTAGAAAAACATCCTGAACTTACAACTGCTGAAGCAATTTTGGCAAGACCGGATCTATTTCCTCATCCAGAGGATCCATCAAAAGGTGGGTTTCATATTTGTCCTCCAGGATGGAACTGTGAACTAAGTAATAGAAATCTTTACAAAGCTTTTGACATGGAAGCAAAAGGTTGGGCTATTGTTGAAACAGGTTCTGCTGCAGGATTAGATGGATCAATTGCTAAAGCTGCTGAAAGAGGTGAAAACTGGTTTGGTTACTATTGGTCACCAACAGCTATCATTGGTAAATATGATATGAGAGCTGTGGACATGGGAGCTTGGGGTGGAAAAGATAACTGGGATAAATGTATAGTTTTACCAGAACAAGAATGTGGAGACCCTAAAGCAACTTCATGGACAAAATCTGAAGTTTACACAATCGTAACTGACAATTTCAAAAATACAGCTGGAAGTGCTGGTATGGATTATTTCAAAAAAAGAACTTATCCAGGTCCAGTAATGAACAGTATGTTAGTTTGGATGGGTGAAAACCAAGCAGAGGGTGCTGATGCTGCAATTGAATTCCTAACAAACCAAGAAGATGTTTGGTCTAAGTGGGTTTCAAGTGAAGCTGCTGCAAAAATAAAAAAAGCACTATAATTAGTGTAAATATTACTGAACCCGTTTATAACGGGTTCAGTTAAAAAAATGGATTTCTTAAATTCGATACCTGTAATGGATAGAACAGCTCTTAGGGAGCTGAAAAAGGGTATTGATTTAAGTTTTAAAGATTTTTCAAGAGCTTATGGAGATGGAATAGAAAGTTTTTTTGATCCACTACTATATTTTTTAATTTGGTTAGAAAAGTTATTAGTAAATAGTCCTTGGCCTTTAGTCATAGGAGCATTTGCTCTGTTGGCTTGGATTGGTTCAAGAAGTATTAAGCTGGTTATAGGAACTGTAATTTGTTTTCTAATTATAGGTTATTTTGGGATGTGGAAAAATTGTATGGCAACTGTTGCTATAATTTCTGTTTCTACACTTGTCTGTATTGTTGTTGGAATACCTATTGGAGTATTAATGTCAAAATCAAGTAGAGCAGAAAAAACTATTCTACCCGTATTGGACATGATGCAAACGATTCCAAGTTTTGTGTATCTAATTCCAATAATTATGCTTTTGGGTATCGGAAAAGTCCCTGGTTTATTGGCAGTTTGTATTTATGCTTTACCTCCAGTAGTCAGGCTAACAAATCTTGGGATTAGAGAAGTAGATAAAGAAACACTTGAGGCAAGTGAAGCATTTGGTGCAACACCTATGCAGAAGTTAAAATCAGTTCAAATACCTCTTTCTCTACCAACTATTTTTGCAGGTATTAACCAAACAATTATGATGGCTTTAGCCATGGTAGTTATTGCATCTATGATTGGGGTAAAAGGTCTTGGAGTACCTATTTTACAAGCAATTTCAAATCAGTATTTAGCACTTGGAATGATGAATGGGCTAGCCATAGTTGCTTTAGCAATTATCTTTGATAGGGTAACTCAGAAATATGGTGAGAGAATTCAAAAGCACAGAGGCCAGAAAAAATAGCTCTGACATTTTAGCTTACGATTTTTCTAGACAGACATTTTAAAATAAATAATTATTCAAAAATGAATTTTTCATTAGAAATTGGACCTCACACAGATCTTGATACTTTACCTGAAGTTAAAGATGTTTATGTGACTATGCTACCTGGAGGAGATTATAAAGAAACTGCGGATAAATCTGGTGACTTGGTTAAGAAAGGATTTAATCCAGTACCCCACTTCCCAGCTAGATCAATAAATAATGAAGAAGAACTTAAAGACTACATTTCGAGATGTAAAGATTTAGGTGTGAAACAGATATTGGCTATAGGTGGAAGTAGAGACCCAGTTGGAAAATTTGACAGCTCATATCAAATATTAGAGACAGGATTATTTGATGGAATTAAGATTGGAATTGCTGGACATCCAGAGGGTAGTCCTGATATATCCGATTCAGAATTAGAAAAAGCAATGATAGATAAAAAGCCTTACGCTGATTATATTGTAACCCAATGGTTATTAGATTCTCAGCCTATCGTTGATTTCATTTCTAAACAAACGATACCAGTTCATGTTGGAATAACTGGGCCCATGAAAATTTCAAGCTTAATAAAGTTTGCAAATATTGTAGGGGCAAAAAATTCCATTAACTTTCTTAAATCTAATTTTACTAAGGCATTAGATTTATTGAAACCTAAAGACCCTAATGATCTAATTGGGAAAGTTAAATCGCATACTGATTATTTTCACATTTATACATTCGGCGGCTTGAAGGAAACAAACAAGTGGTTGAAGGAGAATAACTATGTCTAAAGAATTTGACTATAGTAAGCTAAGACACGTAACATCAGTAGATCAATCTGATAGAAAAGTGCCTTATAATTTAAGACAAAGCGGACCAACAAAAGTTGAAATGTTAATTTCAACACGTGTAAGAAAATCACCATATTGGCATTTATCAATGCAAGCTGGTTGTTGGAGAGCAACTGTATACAATCGTATTTATCATCCAAGAGGCTATGTAAAACCTGAAGATGGTGGTGCAATGGTCGAGTATGATGCAATTGTTAATCATGTAACAATGTGGAATGTTGCTGTTGAAAGACAAATTAGAGTAAAGGGTCCTGATGCAGAAAAATTTGTAGACTATGTAATTACAAGAGATGCTACAAAAATCTCTCCAATGAGAGCAAGATATGTAATTCTTTGCAATGCATATGGCGGCGTATTAAATGATCCCATACTTTTAAGATTATCAAAAGACGAATTTTGGTTCAGTTTATCTGATAGTGATATAGGACTTTATTTACAAGGGGTAAACTCTGATGAGAGATTTAATGTAGAAATAGATGAAATAGATGTAAGTCCGGTTCAAATTCAAGGGCCAAAGTCAAAAGCATTAATGAAAGATTTATGTGGAGATCAAGTTGATTTTGATAATATGCCTTTCTACGGTTTAGCTGAAGCTAAGGTTGGGGGAAGAAGTTGCGTGATATCTCAATCAGGGTTTTCTGGTGAGGCCGGATATGAGATATATTTAAGAGAATGTACTTTATATGCAGAGGATATGTGGAATGCAGTTCTTGAAGCAGGAAAAAAACATAGCCTAATGGTTATTGCACCTGCACACCACAGAAGAATTCAAGCTGGAATTCTTTCTTGGGGTCAAGATATGGACAATCAACACAATCCATTCCAATGTAATTTAGGTTATCAAGTTTCATTATCCGGCAAAGGTGAATGGAATAAAAAAGCTGACTATGTTGGAAAAAAAGCCCTTGAAAAAATGAAAGCTGATTTAAAAGCTGGACATAAACCTTATAAACTTCAATTGGTTGGATTAGAATTAGGTGGAAAGCCAATTGAGGAATACGCTCCTGATTTTTGGTTAATTTCAGATGAGGGTGGTGGGGAACCAATAGGCTTTATTACTTCACCTTGGTATCACCCTGAAAAAAAACAGAATATTGCTATGGGTTATGTACCATTTGATGGAACATTGAATGCAAATGGATTTCCAAAAGGAAAGGTAGGATCTAAGTTCAAGGTACATTTGCCAGAAAAATATTCAGAAACTCCAGGTAAACCTGTTGATGCAGTAATAGTAGATATACCATTTAAAGAATCTTACAACGCAAATACAAGAGAAGTTGTAAAAGGTTAAATAACTTTAAGGGAGGAGTTTGGCTCCTCCCTAATTATAATGTTCGCACAATTTTTAGAAATTTTTTTTAAATCATTAAAATTAGATAAGAGCTTATACAGAGATAATAAATACTTTGGTGAGGCTGCAATCTATTTTGCTGGTCTTGTAATGATACTTGATGGTGTGGCTGGAGCAGTAGCGGCAAATTCAATTGTAAGAACATCAATTGGAATCTCAGGCTTGACAGCTCTTTTAACATGGTTTGTTTGGGCTATTTTTATTTTTGTAATTGGAGTAAAAATTTTTCCAGATAAAGGGAGTAAGGTTCCTTTTAAAAAGATTTTAATAGCCGTGGGATATGCTCATGCGCCAGGTTTAATTAGGTTTTTTGCGGTAACACCTGACTTAGTTCTGCCAATTATTTTCCTTACTCAATTTTGGATTTTTGCATCTCTTATAATATCAACCAAACAAATTTTGAATTTAAAATCTAACTTGAAATCATTTGGAATAGTATTTTTATCTTTTCTAATAATAGCTTTTCTGTCTATAACATTCATAATTAATAGAATGAATTCAATTCCAATTAGTAATATAAGCTAAAAAGGAAAAACAGTTTTAGATGTTCTGCAAGATTTGCATATTTTAAAACCAGTAAGGAATAAATTTTGAGTTACACTTTCATCTTCTTTTTTACACTCTTCACAAATATCATTTAAATCTGCTTCTAAATTCTTATTTAATTCTGTATCATATTCTTTAGTCATTATCGGTTAATCCAGCTCCTGCTGTTCGTTCCCTCGATTTATCACTTTCATCAACATAAGTTTTTAGCGATAAATTATAAATTTCAGCCCAATCATCTTCAGTAAAACTATTTTTGTTATCTAAAAATTTTAAATTTATTTTGTCTGATTTTTCCAATACGTCTCCGGTTAGATAGTTTGAATAAATAGACTCATTAAAATTAAATAAAAATTCTTTATCATCCATCTTTAAAAAAATTCTCTTACCAATAATTTCTGAAGTTCTACTTACAAATGATAAAAATATAAGTGGAAAAGCAATCTTATTTATTTCAATTTCATTGAACTTAGATATTAATGAAGATTGATCAAAAAAATTTAATCCAGATAATATAGGACAATAAAAAGTCTTTGGAGTATTTAAGGCTGATATTTCGTCTATATTTTCAAAATTACTGATTTTATAAATTTTGTAGTATTGATTTAAATTTTTAAGACCTGGTAGTCCAAACATTTCTAGTAATCGAATATTTTTTCCAACCTCCTCTGATACTCCCCAAGAAAAACCAATAGCTTTAGATGCTTTTTTTGTAGTTACTTCTATTTCACTAAAGCTTCTCATTTATTTATGATTTATAAATCCATTTATCATCAAAATTATCTAATTCGGAAGGTAATGGAGCTCCTTGGAACATGCAAATACGTAACCATTTATCTGATCTAGGATCAAACTTTATAGCCCCAAAAAATGATAATTTTAATCTTAACATATCAATTGGAACTAGTTTGGACCCAATTGTATTGTCTTGGATTTCTGAATAAGGAAACTTTTCAGCAATAAATGCTCTTCTGACAACGTGTCTTAAATGATTATTATCTTTTAAAAATTTGCCAATTTTAGAACTATTTTTTTTGGTAAATAAAGCTTCATAAAGTTTATTTATGTCTCTTGCTATTGCCAAAGGTTGTTCTAAATCAGATCCCTCATCAATATATCTGTCTCCTATTCTAGGCTCTTCTTTATTTTTTGATATAAACCAAAAGTTTTGATTATTTTCGTCTTTTAAAAAATCAATTTTAAGTATTTCAGAATATTTATTTTCTAATATGTTTCTTAAATCTTCAATAGTTCTATCGACAGGAATGTTAAAGTGCTCTTCCTCATCAGAACTCATTTGCGTAATCAATGGATTAACTATGTTATCATATGGTTCCATCATCATAGATACAATATATTCTATACATTCATCATTTAAATTTTCCTCTGACCAGTTATAAATTTGATTAAATTGATATGAATTTTGAAATTCAAAATCTTCTTTCATAAACTTTATAAACTTTTTTAAATCTTCAATTAGACCTTTTATTTTTTCTTTTTGAAATTCGCTATCAGTGTGCCAACTGGTTATATTCTTTAAAGATTTAATTAGGCAATTATAAAAAATATCAATCTCATTTTTAGAAACTTGCTCTATTTCTCTTATTTGTTTCAAAGCAGTTTCTCTTGCATGTATCCAATTATTCAATAATGTTGGATGATTTACTATAAAAGGAGCCATACCAAGGCCAGTGGAATTTCCTATTCCTAATCTCCTGCTAATTGTAGGATCTAATTCTACTGCTAGTTTTGGATTTTTATTTTTTGCGATATGATTAACCTGATCAAATGTAAATTGTCTAACAAGATAAACTAGCATCATCTCTAATCTAAAAGGTCCTCTAATTTCTTCTCTATTTTTAATTCTAAACCTATCCGCTAAACCAAATTTTCCTGATCCATAAACTGCTGTTGTTCTATATAAATAGCCAACTTTTGATAAAATGTCTTTATTAGGTTGCTCTCCATTTGATAAACTGTCAACCACATGTTCGAAAACTCTTACTGACTTGTTAGCTCTTGATAACGTTAATTCCTTATACGAAAGTCTGCCTACCTCTTGTTTTGGAACATTATTGTTAAGTCTATCTATGTCTTCTTTTGATGGAATTCCATCAAACAAAGTAAAAGCAGCATCCCACTTAGTGGCTATTACTCTATCTGATCTTTCGTCATCTTTTATTTCATTAGCAAAACAAATGAGAGAATATGTTCTTTTGTTTTTTGTAAATGAGTAAACTACTCTACCATGCCCTTTGTCATTTAGTTGAAATAAATCTCGGCTATATTTCCAATCTTTAAATTCAGATAAAAAAGATCTTAGAAATGATAATTTTGATTGATGAAAAGATCCCAATTTAGATAGTTTCATCAAAAATTTTGGATCTCTTAATCTTATTTCCATTAATTAATTCCTTTATAAAAATTAAACCAATTATTTCCTAAAATTCCTTCTACTTCTTGCTTATTAAAACCAACTTTTTTTAATCCACTTTCTAAATTATCAAACCCTCTAGCATCCAAAAACCAGTCGGGTTGTTTTGGAAATCCAGGTTTTTTTTTACTTCCCTCTCCATAATTTGTACTTTTAGACCAAGTTCCGTTTCTCATCCATTCAACAACACTGTCAGGTTGGTTCAAACATAGATCTGACCCAATACCAATATTTTTTACTTCCATTATTTCTGCAGTCTTAGCAACCATTTCACAAAAACTTTCTAATTTACAATTTGTTCCATCTTTTAAATGATGAGAATATAATGATAAACCTAAGATACCTCCACTTTCAGAAAGTTTCTTTAACAAGAAATCTGATTTATTTCTTAAAGCTTGATGCCAGAAAGAAGGATTAGCATGGGTAATTGCAATTGGTTTTTCACTTATTTCGATCGCATCTAAAGTGCTTTTTTCTGCTGAATGAGACATGTCCACAACTATACCGACCCTATTCATCTCTTTAATTGCTTCTCTTCCAAAATTTGTGACTCCAGAATCATTTTTTTCATAACATCCTGTGGCTAGAAGAGATTGATTATTATAAGTAAGTTGCATAAATCTACAACCATGCTCATGGACTTTCTCTATTAAGTTTATATCATCCTCAATTGGTGAACAATTTTGAAAACCAAAAAAAATTGCTGTTTTATTGTCTGACTGAGCTTTTGTAATATCTTTGAATGTTTTTCCCAAAAAAATTAAATCTGAATTTTCTTCAAAAAATCTATCCCACTCTTTAACTCTTTGTAAGAATTCATCATAATCTTCGTGATATACTAGAGTAACGTGTACTGCATTTAATCCAGCTTCCCTATTGATGAGAAAAATATCTCTAGACCAGTTACAATATTGAAGATTATCTATTCGATAGTTCATATTTAAAAACAATATAAGTATAATATAATTTGTCGACTAGTTTAAATTTAAAGAATATGTTAATCTATAATAATTCAAATTCGTATCGTGAAAAACAAAAAATATAGTCACAAGGTATCAATTGTTATGGGAAGTAATTCTGACTACTCAACCATGAAATTTTGTGAAAAAATTCTTAAATTGCTTAAAATTAATTACGAAACAAATATAGTCTCAGCTCACAGAACTCCAGAACGTATGTTTAAGTATGCAAAATCTGCAGAAAACAATAAAATTTCTGTGATAATTGCTGGAGCTGGAGGATCAGCCCACTTGCCAGGAATGATTGCGTCTCTGACAAGAATTCCAGTAATTGGAGTACCAATTGAAAGTAAAAAATTAAAAGGTCTAGATAGTTTACTATCGATAGCTCAAATGCCAAAAGGTATACCTGTTGGAACTGTAGCAATAGGTACGGATGGAGCAATAAATGCAGCTTTGTATGCCGCATCAATTATTTCTACCTTTGATAAAAGTGTTAAAAATAATCTGAATAAGTGGCGATCTAAACAATCAAAATCAGTTAAAAAAAAACCAAAATAAATGAACCAGCCAGTTTTAGGAATAATTGGAGGTGGTCAGCTAGGTAGTATGCTTTCTGAAGCTGCTAAAAAAGTAGATATAAAAACTGTAGTACTTAGTGATGATCCAGATGCGCCAGCCAAAAATTTTGTAAATAAGTTCATATATGGAAAGTATAATGATACAAAAATTATAACAGAATTTGTTAATAGCGTTGATTTAGTTACCTATGAATTTGAAAATATACCCTTTGATATATTAAATGAAATAAATAAATCAAAGAGTGTTTTACCCAAACCAGAAATAAATAGTTTAATAAAATGATTAACATAGAACCAAAAAAAACTATTTCTTGTGCAAAAGGTAATCCTAACGAACCAACACTCAATGTGAAAATTACAAAAATTAAACTACCACCTAGTATCCACCAATTAACTTTTGTTTGCTCATGATTAAAATTATCTTCCTCACCTGATAGACCTTGTCTAATTAAAATGTTTTTCTTTTTATTTTTTAAATAAGCAGCAAAAATAACACCTAAAATTGAAACCATTGGTATTATTAATGCATAAAGATATATCGAGCCGTATAATTGTATTTTTTCAGCCTGTTCAAGATCATCTACCCCTTTAAATAATATCACATTGGCAAGAGCAACCAACACTGTCCCACCTATAATTGCAAATCTTCCAAGTGTTTGCATCGTCGTATGCATAATTTTAACTTGATCTGCTGTAAATTTTTCTCCGTTCTCATTTATTAAAGGCACAGCTTCGACTGTCATTGCATCAGCAACAACATCTTGAACTACATACCCAATAGGAGCTAAAAGAACGCTAATTACAAACCAAGTTTCAACTTTCAAATAGGATGACATTTGTTCTGTATGAATTATTAGCCCGTACATGATTAATAAACTTATTCCAATTAATGAGGCGCCGACATAAACCATGTAATTCTTTTTATTCCAGATTAAATCTACCAAATGCCCTAGTGGCATTTTTAAAGCCCAAGGTATTCCTGCCCAAAAACCTAATCCTGCAAGAAATGCAGC